>NZ_JAMBEP010000001.1:667995-1001993 GCF_023374055.1 Luteimonas galliterrae
CAGTCGTATTGATGTCGTAGGTGCGACTGTCCAGGCCCGCGCCGCCGTCGATGGTGCCGATGACTTGGGTGCCGTCGTGCACGACGAAGTTGTCGTCGCCGTCGCCGAGGTTGAAGATGCCGCCGCCGAGATCCAGCGTGCCGGCGACGTCGAGCGTGTCGTTGCCGGCGCCCAAGTCGCCGGTCGCCGTAGCCGTGCCGTTCACGGTTACGGTTTGCGCGCCGCCATCGCCGGAGATCGTCGCCGAGGCGCCACCGATGCCTTGCAGGCTGCCGTCGACAGTGAGCGCGGTGTCGCCCGTCATGTCGACGGTCGGCGTGGTCAGGCTTCCGTCCACATCCAACGTTCCGCCGCTGATCGTCGTGCCGGCGGTGAAGCTCTGGCTGCCGGTCATTGTCGCGACGCCGGTGTTCTGCTTGATCAAGCTCTCGAAGCCGGCGGTGCGGCTGCCGTCGAAGTTCAGCGCCAGCGCGTTATTGAGGGTCAGTACGTCGCCCGCCGAATGAGCGCCGGCATCGATGCCGGCGCCGGCCAGGCTCGCGCCATCGTTGAGCGTGACCGCATCGTCTCCTGCGCCGAGGTTCAGCGTGCCGGGGCCAGTATCCAACGTGCCCGACAAGGTAACCGTGTCGCTGCCATCGCCCAGATCGCCGGCGGCGACCAACGTGCCGCCCGCGGCGACATTGATGGTATTGGCGCCTGCGCTGCCGGTCATGGTCGCGCTCGTGCCGCTCGCGCCCTGCACGATGCCGTTGACGTTGAGAACGGTGTTGTCGGCCATTGTCACCGTGGACGCGATCACGCTGTCTGCGCTGCCGACGCCGGCATTCAAAATGCCGCCTTGCAGTTGCACACCGGCACTGTAGTTGTGGCCGCCGGTCAGCGTCAGCGGACCCGTGTTCTGTTTGATCAAGCTTTCGAAACTGGTGTAGTCCGCACCGCCGAGCGTCATCGCCGACGTATTGTTCACCTGCAGCGTGTCGGTACCGGTTCCTGCCGCAACGCTAGCGTTCGCGAGCGTTGCGCCTTCGTTGATCGTCAAAGTGTCGTCGCCGCCACCCAGGCCCAGCACCCCGCCTCCGGTGTCCAGCGTGCCAGCGAGGTTCACCGTATCGCTGCCGCCGCCGAGATCGCCGTTTGCGCGCAACGTGCCGCCGGCGTTGACGTTGATGGTGCTGTCGCCCGCATCGCCGGTCATCGCGCTCGCCGCGCCGCCCTGGGCCTGCACGATGCCGTTGACATTCAGCGTCGAGCCCGCGTTCATGGCGATGCTCGGGGTGGTCAGCGAGCCTCCCGTCTGTACTTGCAGCGTGCCGGCATTGATCGCCGTCGAGCCGGTCGTGAGATGGCTGTTGGTCGCGATCTGCAGCGTGCCCGCATCGATGCCCGTCACGCCGCCGATGCTGTTGTTCGCCGCGGTCAGCACCGTCGTGCCGGTGCCGATCTGGGCGATGTTGCCCAGCCCGCTCAGCGTCCCGGTGAAGTTGAAGGAGTTCGAGCGGTTGAACGATAGCGTCGAAGTCGGATTGACTACGACGACGTTGCCGGTACCGGCATTGCCGGAGATACCGCCGTTGCCGATCATCAAATTACCGTCGTTGATGACGGTGTTGCCGCTGTAGCTGTTGTTGCCGGTCAGCACCCAGGTGCCGGCGTCGTTCTTGGCCAGCGTCGTCTTTCCGGTGGTGGCGTTCTGATCGATGATGGTGCCGCCCATCGTGTTCAGACCTGTATTGGTGCCGCCCAGCGCCAGCGTGCGCGCGCCGGCGCCGCTGTAGGAAGCCGAACCGGTATTGCTGAAGACGACCGCACCGGTGCCCGAGGACTCGATGAAGCTGACCCCGGTCTGGAGCATGAACAGGCGGTCGGTCGTGTCGCCCAAGCCCGTATAGCGCAGGGTCGAGCCCTGGCCGATGACGAGATTGGTCGCCGCGGAACCGGACATACCGATCGAGCTTGCTTGTCCGCCATTGGCGAGCTTGTCCACGGCGAGTACGCCACCGCTGATGTTGGTGGCACCGGTGTAGGTGCTGCCCGAATTCCTCAGCACCCAAGTGCCGGTGCCGGTCTTGGCGAGCGAGGTGATGCCGCTGCTCGGGTTGTCGATCCGCGCCGACAGCGCGTTGTTGTCCGTATTGGTGCCGCTGAGCGTCAACGTACGGTTGCCGGTGCCCGACAAGGTGATCGGCGCCGCGCTGGTGAAATCGATCGCGCCGGTGCCCGAAGCCTCGAGCCCGCCGCCGCTGGTGCCGAGCGTGAACTGGCGATCCGTGCTACCGCCTACGCCGACGTAGCGCAACGTACCCCCATTGAGGACCAAGTTGGCCGCATCCGCGCTCGAATCGCCGATCGAGCTGGCGATGCCGCCACTCTCCAAGCAATTGACCGCAAGCACGCCAGAGACGATGGTCGTGCTCCCGTCATAGGTGCTGTTGCAGCCGCTGAGCACCTGTACGAAGCTTGAGTTCCCAGTCTTGATCAGGCTGCCGCTGCCGCTTATTGCTCCAAGGTATGTGGCCGTGCCGGCGCTCCCGTGGCCTAGCGTGAGCGTTGCGCTGCCAAGCGTCACGTTGCCGCCGGCAGCGCCACCGCCGTTCACGGTAGCGATCGTATTGTTGATGCCGTCGAGATCCAAAGTTGCGCCGGCGACGTTGCTCAGCGTGACGCCGTTGAGGCCATTTCCGAACGCGCTGGTAGAACCGGCGCGCAAAGTTCCGGCTTCGATCGAGATGCCCCCCGAGTTCGTATTGTTTCCGCTTAGCACCAGCGTGCCGGCACCCCGCTTGAAAAAACCGCCGGTCCCGACGATCGGCCCTGCGAACCCCAGCGTCGTTCCGGATTGAAAGACATTGATGGCGCCCGTCCCCAAGAGGGTGAAACCGCGGTTGATGTCGACCGTACCACCCGTATAGGTCAGCGTGCCCGAGTTGAGCACTAATCCGCCGGACACATCGCTCGAGGCGCCGATGCCGCTGACCAGCCCGCTGTTCGCCAGGCAGTCGGTGCTCAAGGTGGCCGAAGTGAGCGCGGTGACGCCGGTATAGCTGTTGCCGCAGCCGTTCATCACCTGGGTCGGACCGGAGACCGTGATCCCGCCGGTACCGCTGATGGCACCGGAGAAGCTGCCGTTGCCATTGATCTTCAGCGTGCCCGAACCCAGCAGTACGTTGCCTGCGCCGTTCAAGCCGCCGACCCAGGGACTGAAGCCGGCCAAGTCGAGCGTAGTCCCAGCGTTTACGGTCATCGCGCCTGCGCCTGCGCCGGTCGCGTTGCCGCCGAAGGCCTGGTTGGAGCCGGCCTGCAAGATGCCGGCGGTCACCTGGGTTCCGCCGGTGTAGGTGTTGTTGCCGGATAGCACCAGCGTGCCGGCGCCATCCTTGAACAGTCCTCCGGTGCCGGTCGCGATGCCGCTCATCGTGAGCGTCGATCCCGCCTGCGCGACGCCGATGCGGCCGTTGCCGGTACCCAGCGTGAAGCCGCGGTCGGTCGATACGGTGCCGCCCAAATAGTCCAGGCGTCCGCCGCCGCTTAGCGAAAGATTCGAAGAGGCGCTGCTCGCGGCGCCGATGCCGCTGGCCAGGCCGCCGTTGGCGAGCGTGTTCACGGCCAAAGTACCGGCGGCGATGTTGGTGACGCCGACGTAATCGTTACCGGCATTGGCCAAGGTCAGCGTGCCCGCACCGGTCTTGGTGAAGCCGGCGTCGTCCGGACTGGTCACCTGGCCGGAGAAGGTCACGTTGGTGGCGGCGTTGAAGACCTCGAAGTTGCGTGTGGTGCCGCCGTTGATCAGGGTGAAACCGCGGTCGGTGCCGGCGGTGCCGCCGGTATAGCGCAGCGTGCCGTTCTCCAGTATCAAATTCGACGAGGCGCTGGACGAGGCGCCGATTGCGCTGGCCGCGCCGCCGTTGCCGATGCTGTTGAAGGCCAGCGTCGCGCCGCTCACCGTGGTCGCACCGGTATAAGTGTTGCTGCCGGTCAGGGCGACAGCGCCCGTGCCCAATGCGCCGCCCGTGCCGCCGCCCGTCCCGCCTACGGTGAAGCCGACCGCGCCGCCGTTATCGACGATGTTCGAAGCGATGGTGAATGTGCCGGCGCTGTTCTTCAGCACGCCCAGCGTGCCGCCGCCGACGGCGCCCGTCACCGAACCGCCCTGGATGGTCTGGTTGGTGCTGCCCGTGGTGGAGCTGACGATGATGGTGCCGTCCAGGCCGAGCGTCTGGCCAGCGCTCACGGTGACGGTGGAGTTCGCCGCGGCCGTGTACTTCAGGCCGGCGACCTGCTTGCTGCCGCTGACCGTGTTGAAGAAGGCCGTGTTGGCCGTGCCGCCCTCGTCGCTGAGGAATTGGCCGTCCTGCCAGAGGCTGGCGTTGTCCTGGTCGGTATAGTCGTCGAAAGCAACGATCTGCCCGCCCACCACTTCCGCGTAATCGGTCTGCGTGCCGGTGGTGATGGTCGCCCAGCCGCCCAATGCGCCGTTGGCATTGCTGGTGTTGAAAGCGCCACTCGTCGGCGCGACAAAATTCACGATACCGCCCGCGTGGACGATATTGCCCAGGTTGACCGTCAGGCTGCTGCCGGCGGTGGTGCCTGAAGTGGCGCGCAGCGTGTTGTTGCCCGCGGTAACGTTCAGCCCGCTGAAGCTCTGGCTGTTAGCCTCGCCGTTGGCGCCCGTGATGTTCACCGTCCCGCCGCCCAAGTTGAGCGTCGAGCTGGCGGAAACGATATTGCTCGCCGGCGCGGCGGCGTCCGCGAAGTCCAGCGCCAGCGTGCCGCCGCCGACTGTCGTTGCGCCGGTATATGTGTTGGCGCCGTACAGCGTCAGCGTGCTGGCGCCCAGCTTGGTCAGGCCGCCGTCGCCGGTGATATTGCCGCCGTATCGGGTAGTGCCGCTGGTGGCGCTGATGGTCAGCGAACCGCCGTCGGTATCCACGTTTCCGCCGGTGCCTGCCAGCGAAGCTGCGGTGATGTCGAAACCGCCGAGGTCCAGCGTACCGCCGTTGACGACGAGCGCTCCAGACGCGCCGAAGGCGGCGGCATGGCCGGCGACGAGCGTGCCGCTTTGCACGGTAGTGCTGCCTGTGAAAGTGTTATCGCCGCTCACCATCCAGGTGCCGGCACCGTTCATGCCTAGATTGCCTGCGCCCGAAACGACGCCGGAGAGCGTATTCGTTCCGGCGAAGCCGCCGTCCAGCGTCAGGGTGCCGCCCGCGTTGACCGTCGTCGCTCCGCTGAGCGATAGCGCACCGGTGCCGTCGTTGCGGATCGCGCTGGCGCCCGAGATCGCCAATGTACGGTCTGTGCCGGTCGCCGCGCCGGCATAGCTCAGCACGCCGTTGATCAAATTGATGCCGCCGGCGGCGCCCGTTCCGAAGGAACTACTGGTGCCCGTATTAGCAAGCGTGCTCGCTCTCACCGTTACGCCGTTGATGGTGGAAGCGCCGGTGTAGGTGTTGGCGCCACCGAGCGTGATCGTCCGGCTTACGCCTCCGCCGGTAAACCCAATGGCGCGACTGCCGCCGCTGCTGCTGATGACGCCGAGCAGCTGCATATCGGCAGTTTGCGCCGCGAATGACATGGAGAGCGAAAAAGAACCGGCGGCGTCGACGTCGCCAGTCAACGTCAGCGTGCCGGTGCCGGAATTTCGCAGTTGATTGCCGCCGCTGGAGGTGTTGTTGAAACGCCAGTTGCGGTTGGAGGCATCGCCGTCGCCCGAGTAGATGAGCGTGTTGCCTATTCCACCGCCGGCGCTGGAATGGATCGTTCCCGATGTCGCGTCGGTAGGTGCGCCCAGCGAGCTGGCCACGCCTAGGTCGGCGACCGAAGTGAAGCCGTGCGTTCCCTGGCCGAAGGCCGTGCGGCCGGTATAATCGTTTCCGTTATTGCTGAGCGTGCCGGCGACATTCAGGCCGCCGGAGCCGGTATAGCGCGCGGTCAGCGCGCCGTTAGTCGCGCTCGCGACGCCGCTCTGAATCGTGATCGTGCGGCTTGCGGCAAGCGGGTCCGTCGAAGTGATCGACGTGCCGTTCGCCAGCGAGACGCCATTGCCGGCTGCGCCCAGCGACGCATCATTGGCGAGTCCGATCCCGCCTGCGGACACCGTGAAGCCGCCGGAAAAGGTATTCGCGCCCCTGAGCCACAGGCCGCCGCCGCCGCTCTTGGTGATGCCTGCAGTGCCTGCGATGGCGGAATCGATGAAGCTGGTGCCGGTAGTGACGTTGATCGTCGGCGTGGTGCCGGTGAACGTCAGCGTGCCGCCGGTCAACGTGTAATTGTTGGTGCCGAAGGTGATGTCATGAACCGTGATCGGTCCCGCCAACGTCACCGTCCCGGCGGTGCCCATGAAGAAGGCGTTGTCGCCGCCGGGCGCTGCGTTGTTCCACGAGTCCATCGGGCCGGTCACGCCGTCGTTGAACTCGTTCCAGAACAGCGAGCTCGTGTTCCAGGTGCCGGTGCCGCCCTGGCCTAACGCGGTGGCGTTGACGTCCCACCACCTGTCCGCTGCCTGCGCCGGCACATATAGCGCTATCAGCACCCCCAGCGCGACCAGCCTGAGTCTCCAGTTGCCTTCCGCAATGCGGTCGAGCGCCGTAGCCGTCGCTGCGATCCGCTTGTCGACTTCGCCGCCGCCCTTGCCGCAACGCATGGCGAGCTCGGAAGCGACTATCCAGGCGCGCAAAGTCTTGGACCAGATGATGCGGAAAACGCGATTCATAAAGACCCCCTGTCATAAAGCACAATCGGATGCAGCGCCCGAAAACGCAGGGGCGCGAAACGATGAAAGTTCGATTGGGTTGGCGCACCAAGTCTGGCGCCGCCGGCGCAGACGGTTGACGGAGCGCGCATCCGTATCGGCCCGTTTTTTTTCGGTGGGCCGATTTGCTTTTTTTCGTTAGGCGAGACGTGCCATTGCGCCGCTCTAGCGAAGCCGTTGATACGGCTCCGACCGCAGCGCCCGCCGATGCCACCCAAAAAAAGGCTCCGTCCGTATTGCGGGCCTTCACTAATCCGGCTTCCATGCAACATGCCTACCCCCCGGTCGGCTTGCGCAGTCCAGTCCTCGTCCGGTTCCCCTAGGCGACCGTCGACTGATCCAGCGATTACAACCTAATCCTATATAAGCGGTTGCGCAAGAACATGATGGCACCCCAGCCCATCGTCTGACGACGCAGTTGGATGGCGAATGCAGTCAGGACCGGCAGTACAGGCCCTGATACTCGATCGCCCCTTAGTCCCGGCCGAGCCCGATTCCGAAACGGGCCGCCCCTTGGGACGCATCCGCACGCGTCGGGACGGAGCGATGTTGTGACCTGGTTCGCGATTCTCGGCTGAAAAAATATCGGGAGCGACCCGCTCACCGCATCGTGAAGGCGAAACATAAATCGACCGCTTGAAAGCCGGCTTACCCCCGCCACATGTCTGACTCCGGATAGGGCCTCTGGCGCCTATGGTGTGCCCGGCTCCGGCGATGTTCCCGCGTCGAGCCGGTCGAAATTGCCGATGGCGCTGAACACCGGGGCATAAGTCCCGACGGTCTCGCCGCGCCAGAGAGGGTTGCCGGCGAACAGCAGCACGTGGCCCTCGCCGTAGCGCGCATCGACCACGGCGGCGCGTTCGGCCATCTCGCCGCCATGGTCCAACAGGCCGGACACCAGCAAGCGCTTGGCTTCGGCGTAACGCAGGATCACGCGCGGCTGCTGTTGAGCGGGCTGCTGCGATCGGCGAACCTCGCCTGCAGCACGGTGCCGACCACTTTGAGTTTGTCGGTTGGGGCGACGAATACGCCAGGCGCGAGACCCGAAAACGGGGTCAGAGTACGTTTATCGCTATACAAAGCAGCTAGAGATCATAGGACAGCAGGTCGTATCCCGTCGCCGCCCGCACCACACGCTGATGGACGAAAGAGCCGCTGCCGCCATTGGTCAACACGACGATGCCGCGGCGTCGTTGCGCGTCGCCGATCGCGAAGTTCTTGAAGATGCCGCCGTTGCTGCCCGAGTGGTAGAACACCGGGCCGTCGCGGGTCTCCTCCATGTTCCAACCCAGGCCTTTCTCCGTCCATCGGCCGGGTACCTTGATCTGCGGCGTGAGCATGGCCTGCCGCGTGGCTTCGGCGATCTCCCATGGCGCGCGCTGCTTGCGCGCCATCATCAGGGCCAGGAACTTCGCGTAATCCTGCACGGTGGTGCGCAGGCTCGCCGCCGCATTGGCGACGATGTCGCCCGGCCACGTCACCAAGCCAGGCGGTGCGAGCGCGATCACTTCGGGCAACGCGCGTTCGGCGTCTTCGTACTTCCATGCGGATAGCGGCTTGCCCCAGCGGTCCGCGACTTTCTGGGCGACGCTCCATCGTTCGCGGAACATCTGCGACGGCATGCGTGCATCCGTCGCATCGTGCGCAGGGTGGCCGTAGACGGATCGCGCGGCCAGGTCCGCATTCCACGTGTAGCTGCTGTCCTTCATGCCGGCCGGGCCGAATAGATGCGTCCGCATCGAATCGTCCAGGCTCTGGCCGGTGATCGTTTCCACCGCCAACTGCAGCCAGAAGAAGGCCTCGCCGGAATAGTCGATGCGGGTCCCAGGCTTCACCACCGGTACGAGCTTTTCCGTCGCCGGCGAAGCGCGCCAGTTCGGCAGCCCGGTGGTATGACGCAACACGTCGCGCGGGGTGATCAGCGCTACCCAGGGGTGATCGGCCAGGTATTCGGGGCGCCGATACCGCACCAGCGGACGATCCAAGTCGATCATGCCCTGCTCTACCAACTGCATGACCAGATAGGCGAATACCGGTTTGCTCAGCGACGCGTCTTCGAACACCGTCCGCGCATCGACGGGCGCACCGGTCGACGCGTTGGTCACGCCGAAGCCTCGGCTCCAGGCCACCGTACCGCCCTCGACGACCGCAATGCCGACGCCGGGTACGGCGAAAGCCTTCATGATCCTGGGCAGCCCTGCGAGAAACTCGTCGTCTGGAATCCAGGAACTGTTGGCCTCTTTGCACGAAGCCGCCATCGCGCGGCCCCAAGGCAGCACGCCAAGCACGCCGAGCGCGGCGGCACGGTAAATAAAGCGGCGGCGGTCTGGAACTGGGCGCATCGGCATTCCCCATTGGATACGCTAACGCCGGTCGCATCAAGATCCGATGGCGACAGCCCCAAATTGCATGCCATTGCCGCTCGTTGTAAACATTCCGCCAACTTGATCCAAGGAGAAACAGCATGGACCGATTTGCAGGCGGTTGCCTATGCGGCAACGTCCGGATCGAGGCGTCGGGACGCCCATACCGGGTCGGCATTTGTCACTGTCTCGACTGTCGTAAGCACCACGGCGCTCTTTTTCAAGCTTTCGCGATATTCCCACAGGATGCGGTTTCGATCGAAGGCGAAACGCGCAATCACGCTGGGCGGTTTTTCTGTCCCCACTGCGGTTCGCCCGTTTTCTCACGCACCGCGGACGAAATCGAAGTGAACTTGGGAATACTGGACGCCCCCGACCAGCTGACGCCCACCTACGAACTCTGGACCATCCGCCGCGAATCCTGGTTGCCGCCGTTTCCGCTCAAGAAGCGATACGACCGCGATCGCGACGGCACGAGTCGCTTAGAGGAATAGCTCGCACAAGCCGTGCGGACTTCATTGGAAGGCCAGGCAAAGAATGCGCAGCGCGTCGCGCGAACGGGCGTCGTTGAGCGCGCTGTAAAGCAGCACGTCCTGGGCCGGAATGGCGGGTAGTCGCAGTCGGCTTCCGATGTCGATCGTATTGGCCGGCGCCGTCTGTCTTGCCAAGGGCGCCACCGCAAACCCGGCGGCGGCTGCGGCGCCGACGACTGCAGCGCCTTTTCCGACGAAAATCTCGTTCCAGCCGATGCCTGCACGATCGAGCGCGCGCACCGCAGCGTTGCGTACCCGGCACGACTCGCCCTGGGTCGCCAATGGCAGCGGCTGTTCGCGCTGCGGCTTCCAATCGGCGGCCGCGAACCAGTGGAACGATTGGGAGAACGCCACCCTGCCCTGTTTGCGCCGATCATCGGGACGCAACACCAGCGACGCTTCCACTTCGCGGCGCTCGTATGCCTGCATGAGGTCGCGCGTTCCCGCGACGCGCATTTCCAGCTGCAAGGCCGGATCGTGATGCCTCATCTGGCGGAGCAGCGCAGGCAAGGCGCTGCCCACGATCAGATGACTGACGCCCACGACCAGGCGACGCGGCTGCGTCTCGAACGACTTGGCCGCGCGATCGTGCGTGGCCACCAGTTCCCGCGCCGCATCGAGAAAAGCGAGCCCCTCGGCGGACAGGCGAACCGATCTGGGCGTGCGTTCCAGCAGGCGCCGGCCGAGCTGCGTTTCCAGCCGGGCCAACTTGAGGCTGATCGCGGATTGGGCCGTCCCCAGCACGTCCGCGGCGCGCGTGAAGCTCTGCAGCTCCGCGGTCAGAACGAATGCCTTGACCGCGCTTACATCCAGGCTTTTCATGGCCATCCATTTAAGAATGAAATGACAGATATCCGGATCAACAGGGTATTCAAATGGATGGCGGCTGACTAGGCTGAGCCGCATCCCAGCCCTCGCCACCCGGAATCGGAGTCGTCATGCGTCTTGCCAACATCGCTTTGGCCGCACTGGCCGCAATCGGCAGCCTGACCATCGTCGCTGCCGCCTCGGCGCAGGAATCGCCTTTGCGCGGAACGTGGACCCTGGTCGCCGCCGACCAGATCCGGCCCGACGGCGAGCGCGTGCGCGACTACGGAGAAAACCCCAAGGGCCGGCTGATCGTCGACGCGGCGGGACGTTATTCGCTGCAGATCTTCAAATCCGAACGCCCGCGATTCGTCGGGCCGGACAAAGGCAACGGCACCGCCGATGAATTCAAGGCGGCGGTCATGGGCTCGAGCACCCATTTCGGTACCGTCACGGTCGACGCGAAGGAAGGCCTTTTGCTATTCGCGATCGAATCGGCTTCGTTTCCGAACTGGGAAGGCACCGTGCAGAAGCGCAAGTACAAACTAGAAGGCCGAACCTTGAGCTATCGGGTGCCGCCGCGTCCGGACGGCCGCATCCCGGTTTCCGTGTGGCGGAAGCTGGACTGACGCGGGTCGCCAGCCGAAAAAAGTCAAAGCACGTTACTGGCGGCAGCGACCAATAAGCCTCCGATAAGCGCCAGATTGGTTTTCCAGCCGCCGATGGCCCCTGCCCTCGCCTCGCCCTGCAGGCTCCAGAAGTTCATGAAGATGGCCGAGGCCGCAAGCGTGAATACCACCAATCCCAAAGCCGCTGCGGTCACCCAGAGCCCGAGCATCAGCAACGCGCCGCAGGCGATCTGAAATAGGCTGCCTGCGATCAGGACCAGGTGCGCCATGGGGACGCCGCGCTTGGCCATCGCGCCGCTCACTGCGGGCAACGACGTGAAGTGTTCTATTCCGCCGAGGACGAACAAGCCGCCGAGCAGCACGCGTCCGGTGATCGTGGCGAGTTGCGCCAGGTCGGCCGATAGGTACATGGGCATCTCCGTTTCGTGTGAGGCCGGGCGCCTCTAGTCGATCGCCTTGAGCTTCGCCTGCATCAGGTCGATCTCGCGCTGCTGCGAAGAGGCGATCTCGCCGCACAGGCGCTGCAGGTCCGGATCCTGGAGCTTGCTCTTCTCGCACATCAGGATCGCGCCTGCGTGGTGCGGCACCATGGACTTCAGGAATTGGGCGTCTGTAATCGCGATCTGTTGCCGGATGCCGAACCAGAAGAAAAGCCCTGCCGCGATGCTGAGGCCAACGATCAGCGCATTCGCGCCCTTGTTGGGATACATGCCGCGCATCAGCGCGACCTCGATGATCACCATCGGCGCCACCATCAAGCCCGCCATATAGAATTGGTTGGTGTTCGCGAAGACGTTGCTCCAGCGATCGACCATCGCGTACATCAGCGCGTACATGACGAAGAACGAGAGAATCGCCATCGCCATCAAACGGCCGTAATGGCTTTCGCCCCGGTGCGATCGGTAAGCTGAATGTTGCATCGCACAAACTCCGTTAAGCGGCGTCGGCCGCGATGCTGGCCCATGGGAAGTAGCCGCAATGCGAAGGCTTGGTTTCGAATGTCGTAAGAGCGCGTTTTCGTGTAGTTTCGCGCCGTGAACGAGCCGATCCTGCAAACTCTCGCCAAGATCGCGGTCACGCTGGCCGGTTTTTCCGGGCTGGTAGTGACGATCCGCTTCCGCGGAACGCGGCCCTGGTCGTCGACGGAGTTGCGTTTGCTCTGGTTGTTGATCGGCGACAGTTTCCTGGTGCTGTTTTTTTCGCTGCTGCCGTTTCCGATGGCGCTCGCTGGTTGGTCGCCGGCGACGGTGTGGGGCTGGTGCAGCGCCCTGCTCGGCTCCTGGTTCATCCTCGGCAACCTGTTGGCCTTGCGCGGAGAACGCCGGGATCGTGCGGCGCAGCGCCTGGTGACCGTGCCGGTAATCACGCCGGCGCTCTATGCCATTTTCGCCATCGCCCTGGCGATGGGCGCCGCGCTGTGGCTGAGCGTTTGGAACGTCGTCGTGCCGCGCGGGCAAGCCGTGTACGTACTGGGACTGATGGTGCTGCTGGCGTTCGCGGCCCTCGAATTCCTGTTCTTCGTCGGGCTCATGTCGATACGCGACAAGGAAGAGTGACGTCGCCGGCCCTCCCCTCCTCGCGCCCCCCAGGATTCCTCACGGCGCCGTGACGCGGCCTTTCCCGGCTTTCATGGACACTCGGATGCCTTCGAAACGGAGCATCCGGTGAGCGAAAGACGCTACGCCATCATTGAAGCGCCATCGAACCTCGGCTTGCGGCCCACCGGCGTGGAGTTGTTGCCCGAAGCGCTGCTGGGTCATGGCCTGGCCACGCGCATGCAGGCGCGGCACGCGACCCGGCTGCGCGTGCCTGCGTACGGGAGTGCGCGCGACGAAGAGACTTTGACGTTGAATGCGCATTCGATCGCGGCATGGTCGCCGAAGCTGGCGGATGCGATGGAAGAGGCGCTCGATCGCGGCGAATTTCCGGTGGTGCTGGGCGGCGATTGCTCGATCCTGCTCGGCACGACGCTGGCGTTCAAACGCCGCGGCCGGTACGGTCTGCTGTTCATCGACGGCCACGCCGATTTCTACCAGCCCGAGGCCAATCCGAACGGCGAAGCGGCATCGATGGACTTGGCCTTCGCGACCGGCCATGGCCCTGCCCTGCTGACGGATATCGAAAATCGCAGCCCGCTGGTGCGCCAAGAAGATGTTGTCGCGTTCGGTTTCCGCGATGCGGAAGAACAAGCCGAATACGGCAGCCAGCCGCTGCCGGACGACCTGCTGGCCTACGATCTCGAAAAAATCCGCTCGCTCGGCATCAAAGCCGCGGCCTGGGCTGCGGTGAAACACCTGACGCGGCTGGAGCTGGAGGGATTCTTCATCCATGTCGATGCGGATTGCCTCGACGATGAGGTAATGCCCGCGGTGGAATACCGCCTGTCCGGCGGCTTGTCGACCGAAGAACTGACGCAAACGTTGCGGATCGCCCTAGTCAGCGGCATGGCGATGGGCATCGAGGTCACCGTCTACAACCCGAATCTCGACAAGAACGGGGAGGCGGGACGCAGGCTTACCGACACGCTGGCGGACGCGCTCGGTACCGGTGCGCCCGCCAAACTGCGATGACATCAGTCGACGTCGGCGACGCGCTTGCCTAGCGTACCGCTTGCCGTCTTGCCGACTTCGCCCATGAAAGCCAATGCCATCTGCGCGAAATAAACGCTGCGGCCGGCCGAATCGCCCATATTCTCCAGCTTGTCGTGCGGCGAATGGATGTAGGGGAAATAGCCGCCGTCGTCGTCGCCGGCTTCGAACAGCATCGCCGATGGGAAACCTTTGATCGTCCACGAGGCATGGTCGGAACAACCGTAGCCGCAAGTGAAGCTGCCGAGCGTCGGACCGACCGGCGCCAGATACTCCTGGAACAGCGCCGAGACGAACGATTGCAAGGCCGGATCGGAGTTGTCGGTCACCAGGCGCAGGTCCGGGCCGTTGCCGGATTTGTAGTTGGTCATGTCCAGTTGCAGGACGCCGACGACTTTTTTTCCGCCCGTCTTGAACGAGTCGGCGATCGCGAGCGAGCCGCGCAAGCCCACTTCCTCGGCCGCATAGGCCATGAACATCACGGTTCGTTTAGGTTTCCAGCCGCTCGTCAGCGCTACGCGTAGGACCTCGGTCAACGTTGCGATGCCGGAAGCATCGTCGTCCGCACCTGGGGCGAGCATGGCTTTAGTGCCGCTGCTAGGGGCGATCGAATCCAGATGCGCGCCAAGCACCACGATCTCGTCCGGCTCTTCGCTCCCTTCGATACTCAGGATCACGGAATACTGGTTGCCGCACGAGGAGCACGGAAACAGTACTGCGTTCACATCGTCTCGGCCCGCGGCCAGGCCGAGCCAGGCGTCCCGAATCCATGTCGACGGCACGTACGCATTGGCGCTGGCGTAGTAGCGGTTCGGGTAAGCGGTCGAAAGGTGTTTGATGGTGCGGTAGATATTTTCTTCGCGGACCTGCGGCAGCCACGGCATCACAGTGGCTTGGTTGTCGATGGTATAGACGATCGGATTCGAGGCGCCGGCGTTGGCCGGGGCCGCCGAATGCACGAACGCTTCGGCTTCCGCGCGGCTATCGAAAGAGAAAAATCCGCCGCAGCGCTGTTCGCGCGAATGGATGCGTCCGGTGACCTCGGGCAACTGGTGCTGACTCACCTCCGAGATCACTACGTCGTTGCCTCCGCCGTCGCGCCTGTTCTGGGCGTTGCGGGCGATGCCGTCGAGGCTCTTGCGGTAAGTATCGGGCGAGCTGACCACGTACACCGGCGCGAAGGCGTCGTATGCGACCTGGGTGCCGGCTTGCGCATGAGCGCCTGCCATGCAGAGCAACACCGGCAATGCCGGGGCAATTCGAATCATTTTCATGCTGAATCCTTTCAGTGGGAGGCTGTGTTGCCACGCGCGTCGACGGCGGTGTCGCGTTCGCCGGCTGCACCGACGGCGACCGCGCACGCCCACCGGCCCATGCCATCGATCCGCGGGTTGCGAATATCGCGGCATTCGTCGCCGAGGGGTGGAACCGCGTGCGCCGGCATCGGCGGCGGCTGTTCATCGCGCGAAGCGCCGCCGGCATCGATTTCGCCGGCGACGCCGCACAGCGGCACGCAGGCCAGCAGCAGGCACAAGCACCAGGCCGGAGAGGTATGTTCTCCAACGCCTGGACGGAACAAGGGCGCCATGTCGGTATCCGCTCGGGGGATACCCGCCACTTTGCTCGGTACGCACTCGGCCGGTCAGTGGAAGCCGCAGGTGATTCGCACCCGCCATCGGTTATCGCGCAGGCCTGACGATAGCGATAAGTGCGGTAGCGATCAGTACGACGTCGGCAGCCGTGCAGTCAGCGTCAGATCCGGCGTGTCGCGGGTAACGCCCACGCCAAGCGACAGGTTCAAGGTGCTGCGCTCGTTGTAGCGGTACGAAGCGCCGATCAGCAGCGTGCCCAAAACGACGCGCACGGAGCCGGGCGCGTCCTGGCCGTTCTGCTGCGTCTTGCCGACGATGCTCTGGTCGTAGCCCAGGCTGATCGAAGCCTTTTCGTTCAAGGCCAGGCCCATGCCGACGTTGAAGCCGTAGATGTCGCCCGCATCGATCTCGCCGAGCGGCTCCTCGGCGCCGCCCAGCACCCGCCGGCTGACGTTCTTGCGCGGGAAATTGTGCAGGTAGCTGAAGCTGCCGAAGAACACCACCGGATCGGTGGGATAGAGCCAGGTCACGCCTGGCTGCAGCGCTTCGAAGCCGGTGCCTGTCGGCAACTCGAGCGGCAGGCCGGTGCCGGTGGCGTTGCCGACGCAGCGCGTCACGCAGTCGGTGGTCACTTCGAACAGATCGCGGCCGGTACGGCTCTTGTAGCGCAGCCAGCCGACCCAGAACGCCTTGTCCATGCCGCCCTGGTTCAACTGGTAGCGCGCGGTGACTTCGACGTCGCCCATGCCGTGGCCGCTGGCGTTGAACACGCGGTCGACCGCGCTGCCGGTGAATATCTCGCGGCTGATCGTGTCGCCGTCGATGTAGACGTACGGCACCTTGGCTTCCAGTTCGAACCGCCTGCCGATGCCGTAGCGCGCGGTGATCGCGCCGGTCGCGGTGGTGGTCTTGACCTGGCGGACGTCGATCAGGCCGATCAGCAGCGCCGGGATGATGGTGTAGCCGACCAGCGCGACGCGGTCGTTGGCCCAATAGCCGAACTGCAGCGACGGTTCCAGCACGAGCTTGCCGCTCGGCGTGAGCACGCCGGGCTGGTCGAAGATCTGCGCGACTTCGGGCGGCCGCGTTTCCGGTTCGGGCGCGCGGCCGACCGGTTGCGCCGGTTGCTGTTCGATGCGTTCCTGCGCAGCCGTTTGCGCAACGGGCGCTTCCTGGAATGCGGGTATCGAACCGCCTCTCGCACGTGCGCCCGCGAGACGTTCTTCGTTCAAGGCGCGCTGCAACTCGGCGACGCTGCCCTCCTGCTCGGACAGGGCCTGCCGCATCTGCTCGAGCTTCAGCGTTTGCGCGTCGATCTGCTCCTGCAGCTGGTCCAGCCGCGATTCGGAAGCCTGCTGTGCGTGCGCGGCGCCGCCGGCGGCGGCGAGCGCCGCGCCCAGACAGGCCGCCAGCAGCGACACCCGTGGCGATCGCAGGTTCAAGGCGAGCCCGGCGCCGCGATCAGCGCATCGCGCAGGGCCGCCTCCGTGTTGAGATCCTTGTAGTGGCCGAGCATGTTGGTGCCGATGTCGAGCGTGGTCAGCACCTGGATGTCCTGATTGTCGAGCGTGTTCTGGATCACCAGCCCGCCCGCGCCTGCGCCGCCTTGGAAGGTATTGCCCTGCCCCACCTGCACCAGCGTGGCCTGCTTGGCCGCCGCCAGCGATTGCGCCTGTTCGGGCGTCATGTTGCCGATGTCGGGGATGCTGACGCGCGTGGTGGCGACGAGTTCGCCGTTGAGATACACCACGCGCTCGAAGCCGAATGAAGCTTGCAATCCGGACGGCAGGTCGAAGCCGCCGCGCAGGCTTTCCAGCCTATCGAAAACCACCGGCTGGCCGAGCGGCGAAGCCTCGCTGTCCTGCGCCTCAGCGGGTACCGCGCACGTCAGGCCGGCCATCAGCCATGACAAGGCGCTAAAGCGATGCGGAATCGTACGCATGGCCGCCTCAGATGTCTCCCGGTCCGCGTCGCGGCATGACGATGTTCTGCAGGCCGGTGCGCTGGATCGCCTGATCGACGGGCGCCGTCGGCGCCACGCGCCAGTCGTTTCCGGTATTGAAATGCGCCAGTTCGCGTTTGTTGTGGACCACGAACAGCACGCCGTTGTCCCACAGCTTTTCGAAACGTTCGCGCGACAGCGCGCGCGTGCCCAGCGCCGGATCGCCGATCAGCACGCGCCCATTGCGCAGGCCCTTGACCACGACGAAATGCCGGTAACCGCGCTCGTTGAGCAATACGATCGCCGGCAGGCCTTCCTCCACCAGCTTGTCCAGCGGGAGTTCGAAGCCGTCGGCCTCGTAGCCCAGCGATTCGAAATAACGGCGCATGTCCAGCAGCGAAAAACCTTCCTCGCGGATCTTGGCCTGGTCGCCATGGGCGTACATGCGCACGAAGACTTCGCTTTCGGTCACCGGCTGGCCGTACTGGTAAGTCAGCAGCGTCGCTACCGCGGCCGAGCCGCAGCTGAAGTCGTATTGCTGGCGCACCGTCGTTTTGAAACGCGCCTCTTTCAGGCTGGTCAGGCGCACCGTGTAGCTGCCGTTCGCGGCGCGCACTTCGGTGGAGCCGGCTTGCGCGTCGGCAATGACGAAGGCGAAGGCCAGCGCGGCCAGCAGGCACGATCTCATGGACCGGATCCAACGAATTGCACGTTGACGATCATGCCGTTCTGGATCAGCACGTTCGAACCGCTGTTCTGGATCACGGTGGAGATGCCGCTGGCGTTCGAGAACGCGTCTCCGCCGAGCGTATTGTTGCCGCTGACGGTGTTCCGCGCGGTATTGCCGTCGACCTGGCCGTGGATGTCGACATGGTTCTCGACGCTGTCGTCGCCGCCGCGATAGCCTTCCAGCGACGCTGGATCCAACGCCGGACCCAGCCCTTCGACAGGCGCCGCGAAAGTAAGTCGTGCCGGCGCCTCAGTTGTTGCGCCGACGGCGACGGGCTCATCGGCCCAGGCCGATCCGAACATCGATGCCGACAACGCGGTCGTCATCGCGAATGCCTTTGTTCTGCATGCAGGCATGGTCGTTCTCCTTCAGCCATGCGTGTCGCGCCCGCAAGCGCACGCGATTGCGCGCTGCGCGCATGCGGGCACGCGATGCGCCGCGCTAGGCTTGCGCCCCCGCGGCGCATCTGGGCTGCGCTTACGGAGCGCTGGGTCCAACGGTCAGGTTGGCCTGCACGGTGACGCCCTGCTGGATCAGCGAGGCGAAGCCGCTGTTCTGGGCCGCGACCATGATGCCGGCCGCCGTTTGCCCGACGCTGGTCATGTCGTTGGACATGTCGAACGTGCCGGCGTCGACGAAGTTCGCGCCGCCGTTGCCGCCTGTGCCGCCGGCCGCGCCGTTGCCGGCACCGCCTACGCCCGCGCCGCCGGTGCCCGAGCCGCCTGCACCGCCCGCCCCGCCCGTCGAGCTGGCAGAGCCGGTGCTGGCCGTCGCCGCGCCGCTGGTAGCCGATCCCGCGCCGCCGGTGCCTGCACCGCCCGTCGCTGCGCCTGGGCCGCGATCGCGCGCCCTGCCGCCGCTGCCCGAGCCGCCCGCGCTTGCCGCGACACTGGCCGATCCGGCATCGCCGCTATCGCTGTCGGCATCGCCGCCGCGTCCGCCGCGTCCGCCGTCGCCGGCGCCGCCATTGCCCCAACCGCCATAACCGCCGCCGCCGGCACCGCCGCTGCCGCCATTGGCATTGCCGCTGTTGCCGGCGTAGTTGCCGATATCGCGCACGCGGATGTCGGTGACATAGCCGTCGAGGCGGGTCACCGCGATCGCTTTGCTGGAGTTGAAGGAGTTGGAGAAATTGGCGGTCGCCGTACCGCCATTGTTGGCGGCCGCTGTGCCGTAGCCGCTGGATTCGGCGTAGCCGTCGTTGTTGCGGTTGTCGCCGCTGCTGCTGTTGGAGTTGTCGCTATCGTCGTCTATCGCTACCTGGATATTGCGTCCAGGGCCGTTCTCTGTGTTTTCCGCCTGGGCCCATGCTTGGCCGGTCATACCGATGCCGATCAGCACCGCGGAGGCGATAAGTGATTTACGGATATGCATATCTTTTTCTCCTGCACGCCGACAGGACGCCCGGGGGTGGCATCCGCTCACGGCGCAAAAGAGACATGCATCATTAATGCCGGTACGCATTAATATTTCGTAGGCCATTGTTTTCGATGGACTATGCGGCCGCCAAAAGCAGGCTGACGCGCGTGATTGCCGAAAATGAGGGGCCAAATTGCAAAAAACGTTTCGGGTCTGAAACACAAGCGCGCGGCATTGCCGGTTCCCAACCCTCGTTAGCGCATGACGGCGCGCGGCAAGCGCGATTACAGCGGCTCCCGCGCGACCGTCAAAAAGGTTGCGGATCTGAAACAGTATTGCGACGGATTCGATATGCAGAACGTCGCTAAGCCGCTATTTTCACAAGGTTTTCACGGCTAAGGGACGCGCCGGCGGCTATTGGCTGGTCGCCACGCAGCGCCTGGGCGCGTTGTCGTCGACGGCCTGCACCCAGCCGTTGCTGCGGCGGTGGCCCACGGTACCGGCGATGCAGGCGGTCTTAAGCCGCAAACGATTGGCTTCGATCAGGCCCGGCAGCTTGGGCAGCACCGAAGCGGTTTCGACAACGGCGGGCGGCACGACGGCTTCGGCCGAACCTGCGGCAGGCAGCGAGCGCTGCGGCCGGGTCTCCGCCGCGGTTGTTTCAGCGATGTTCTTTTGCCCGTTGGCATAGGCCAGCAGCAACAGGCCGAGCAGCATCGCGCCCAGGAAAACGCCCACGGCCACAGGCAGGGTGATCGACCAGGGCAGCGCCGATTCCCGGGACGCGTCCTCCGAGGCGTCCCGGGCTTGGTTTGCGTTGTCGGCCATTTGGCGCGGCATCGTTGCGGCCCGTCAGGCCGTCTTCTTCTCGCCGCGGCCTAGCCACCATGCGATGGCAGCGCCCGCCAACAGCCAGCCGACCACCTGTTCGAGCAGGGTGCCGAAAGTGAACGTGCTCGGAAACAGATACCAGTTCCAATACGGCAGGCTGATCGTGATCCAGGCGAAGAGCCCCAACGCGCCCGCGATCAATACGCGCTTCCCGAAGCCGAAAGTCCCCAGCGCCAGCACCCAGGCGACCACGAAGGCCGCAAACGTGTCCGTTACGAATTGCTTGACCAGGTTCGGCAGCATGCTCGTCAGCGCCGGATTGCCGCCGGGCTGGTAGATCACCAAGGCATAGGGGCTGGAAGCGTATTGCTTTTGGAACGCTTCGACGAAGGCGCTATCGGACATTTTTTCGGGCGCGAAGCCCGGCAGCATATAGATGCCCTCGCCTTCCGCTGCTGATGCTTTCAACGCGGTCAGCGCAGCATCCTGTTCGACGGCGGTCTTCATGCCCATTTCGCCGATCGGCAATGCCATGTGCGCGACGGCGCCCCAGACGAACATCACGATTCCACCTATTAGTGCGGCTATCACAAGACGCATGGCTTCCTCCGGAATGAACGCAACTCCCCCGCGCGGAGGATGCGCCTGTGTCCGAGCATGGGCAAGTCGTTGCGGACCCTAGAGCCCGACTCATGAGCAGCCTTTACTGCCGCAAGTTAATTAGAAAAAACAATAACTTAAACATACTACATGAAGTTGTTTAAAAAGAATTGAGTGCAGCAAGTTGGATGCGGCTTGCGTATAGCAACAGCGCCTGCATCCAGTGCCGACATCGCCTTGGGAGATGCCGATGGTGGGCCGAGGCCACCTTGTGATCGGCCGTCGCGCGTGATCTTCGCCGGCGCATGAATGGCTCGGGTCGATAGCGGACGTGCGGGCGCGACTGTCCGTATACCCTATCGGCATTCATGACCATCGCTCGCTATCGTTTCGGGGAGTACGTACTCGATCTCGCCACACGCGAACTGCGGCTGCGCGGCCAGCCCGTAGCGCTGCCGGCGCGCGTGTTCGAATGCCTGATATGCCTGATCGAGCACCGCGACCGCGCGGTCAGCCGCGACGAACTGGTGCATGCGGTATTCGGCCGAGCCGACGTGTCCGATGCGCAGCTGGCGCAGATCGTGTTGCGCGCGCGGCGCGCGGTCGGCGACGACGGCCATGAGCAGCGCTCGATCCGTACCGTGCCGCGTTACGGATTCCGCTGGCTGGAGCAGACGCAGGCGGAAATGATGGGCGACGATGGTGCCTCAGCCGATACTCCGCCCGCTTTCGCAGCGGCGCCCGAGCTGTCTGCGCCCGTCGCGCCTGCGGCGCCCGCCCGCAGCGCCTGGCGGCGGCATATCCGATGGCTGGGCGGCGCAGCGGCGCTGATCGTGCTGGCCTGGCTTGGCTGGATGCTCATGCATCGCGCGCCGCCGGTCGTGCCGGGGCTCTCGCAGCGGATCGCCGAAGCGGCGCCGTCCGGCAGGACCATCCTGGTGCTGCCGACCGCCGTGGCCGAGCCCAACGATGCGCCATGGGCGCGGCTGGGATTGATGGATTTCGTCGCCGACCGCCTGCATCGCGCGGGCTTGCCCGTGCTGCCCAGCGAAACGGTACTGAGCGTGCTGCGCGAACGAGCGAGCAAAGACGACAACCGGGCCTTGCGCCGCGCGACGCGTGCGGTGTGGATCGTCGAAAGCCGGGCCAGGCAGACGCAGGACGCATGGGAAGTGGCGTTGACGGCGACCGACGCTGCGGGCATCAAGCAACGCGGCCAGGCGCGCCATGCCGATCTGCTCGAAGCTGCGCGGCTCGCCGCGGACCGCTTGTCGCCCACGCTCGGCGGCAGCCGTTCGCCGGCCGGCAGCGCCGAACCGGCGCTCGCCGAACGCCTGCAGCGCGCGCGCGCCGCGATGCTGGCCAACGAGATCGAAACCGCGCGGCGCATCCTGCTGGAAGCGCCGGAACTGCAGCGCTCGCAACCGCAACTGCAGTACCAGCTGGCGCGCGTGGATTTCCGCGCGGGCGAATACCCGCGCGGATTGGCGACCCTCGACCATGCGTTGGCGAGCGAAGAGGCGCGCCGCGATCCGGCTTTCCACGCGCGCCTGCTCAATGCGCGCGGCGCGATGCTGATCCGGCTGGACCGTTACGCCGAAGCCGAACGCGCTTACGACCAAGTAACGAAACTGATCGGCGGCGGCGGGCATCCCGCCGAGTTGGGTCAGGCGTTGAGCGGCCGCGCGGTCGCGTACTCGCTACAGAAGCGCTACGACCTGGCCCTGGCCGACCTCGGCCGGGCACGCGTGCAACTGGTGGCGCGCGGCGATGCGCTGGCGGTGGCGCGCGTCGACGCCAATCTGGGCATCCTCGAATTCGACCGGCAGCGTCCGGCGCACGCGCTGCCGTATCTGGAAAAAGCGGCGGAAGATTTCAAGGCCATGGGCGCGATGAACGAGCTGGCCACCGTGCGCAAGGTGCTGATGGGCGTGCAAGTCGCACTGCTGCGCACGGATGCGGCGCTCGCCGAAAGCGAACGGGCTTGGGCGATGCTGCCGCGCATGCGCGACCCGAGCCAGCGCGCGGATTTGATCCTCACTCGCGCCGAAGTGCTGATCGTCGCTGGCCGGCTGCGCGAAGCCGGCACGCTGCTGGCGATGCCCGAAGCCGCGCTGGCCGTGCCCGCCGATTACGGCCGCCGCGACTATCTGCGGGTGGATCTGGCCCGCCGCGGCGGCGAGGGCCGGCAGGCCGTGGCGATGGCCGATGCCGCGTTGCGCGCCTGGCCGCCGCAGTCCAACCCGCGGCTGCGCGCGTGGACCGCGTTCCGGCGCGAGCAGGCCGCGCTGGCCGCCGATCTGGCCCCATCCTCGGGCAACGCCATCACGCCTTATGGCGATACGTTGCCGGAACGGCTGACCCTGGCCAGCCTGCAGCGGGCACGCGGCGATACGGCCGCGGCGGAAACGACCTACCGCGCAGCCGTGGCGCTGGCCGAACAGGAAGGCGTGCCCGAAGAAACCGCGATCGCCATCGATGCCTATGCGAGCTGGCTGCTCGAACGCGGCCGCACGGCCGAAGCCGGGGCGCTGATCGGCCGCGTCGCGCCGTGGGCCGAGCACGATTTCGACATGGCCGTGCTGCAGGTTCGGCTGCTGCGCGCGCTGGGCCAGCGGCCGCAATGGCCGCAGGCCTACGACCGCGCCAAGCGACTGGCAGGCGAGCGCGCGATCCCGGCGTCGCTGGATCCGACGCTGTCCGAACCCGCGAAATCGGCCGCCTCGGGTGACCGCGTTCACTGAAACGGCGGCATTCCATCGCGAGTAATGCAATCGTCAAACGATTGGAATGACGGCCACGCAGGCCCGTCGCAAGGTCGGCTTCCCCCACGGCGATTCCCTCGTCGCCCGACCGACATCCCCGACGTTCTCCAGCCCCCAGGAGCCACAGGCATGACCCGCAAGCTGCTTGCCGTAGCGTTGTTGTCCGCACTCCCGTTCGCCTCTCCCCTGCCCGCCTCCGCCGCCGAAGCTTCCGCGCTCGAACTCGCCCTGGCGCGGGGCGGCGCGGTGAAAAGCGAGCCCATCGTCGACGGCCGCTATGTCCATATCCCCACCGGCCGCGTGTTGGCGACCTGGGACTACGCCAAGCCGACCGCGCCGCTGCGCGTGGCCACCACCGACCCGGCCGGCGGTGCGATCAATTCGATCACCCGCAACGGCGATTATCTGTACGCCAGCTGGCGCGGCCACGACGGCACCGGCGGCGTCGCCGTGTATTCGCTGGCCGACCCGGCCAAGCCGGCGCTGGTGGGCGAGTCCGAGGATTATTCCGACGCCGACAACAAGGTGCTGCTGGGCGTGGTCGCCGCCAACGGGCATCTGTACCTGTTCGACAACAACCACGGCCTGTTCGTCGGCGATCTGTCCGACCCGGTCAAGCCGCGCTTCACCCGCAGCGCGATCGACAGCGTGCCGATCCAGTACACCAAGCTCGTCGCCAACGGCAATCTCATCCAGGCGACCGGGCGCGGCTGGATCTTGAGCACGGCGCTGGATCTGTACGACGTGAGCAACCCCGAAGACCCGGTCAAACTCGCCGCGCACTCGGTGGACGGGCTGGATAC
Source organism: Luteimonas galliterrae (assembly GCF_023374055.1). Lineage (NCBI taxonomy): Bacteria > Pseudomonadati > Pseudomonadota > Gammaproteobacteria > Lysobacterales > Lysobacteraceae > Luteimonas > Luteimonas galliterrae. The sequence goes on from NZ_JAMBEP010000001.1 coordinate 692,289, forward strand.
TTTCAGCCTGACGCCCGAACCGGGCATGGCCATCGGCATCGGCAACCAGCTGAGCGTATTCGACCTCAGCGATCCGACCCAGATCGTCAAGCGCAGCTATCTGGACGTGCCGCCGGCCACGTACGGCGTGCGCGTCGGCGCGAAACATTTCTACGGTTACGGCTGGGGCGAAGGGCTGGACATCTACGACCTGTCCAATCTGGATTCGCCCAGGCCGGTTGGCCACTTCGACATGTCCGCATTCGGCGGCCACTACGCCGTGCGCAGCGGCAGCAAGCACCTGCTGCTGCAGACCAACACCGATCTGGTGCATTCGATCGACGTCAGCGCGCCGGCCAAACCGCGCCGCGTAGCGACCGCATGGCTGCCGGGCGGCGTGGATCCGCGCGACATCGCCATGTACCGCGGCCGCGCCCTGCTGGTGCAGCCCAACTACGGCTTGATGATGAGCGATCCGAATACGCTGTCGCCGTTGTCGCGGTTCGAAGCGCGGCTGCCGGAAAACATGGAGGCGCGCAGCTTCGAACAGGCGGTCGTGTCCGGCAACCGCGCATGGGTGGCGGCCTGGGGCTTCGGCCTGATCGGCGTGGATCTTTCCAATCCCAAGCAGCCGGTGGAAGAAGGACGCCTGGAGTTTCCGTATGCGGCGGTTCTCGATGTCAAAGGCAACTATGCCTACGTCGCCAAATGGACCAACGGCGGCCTGTTCGGCGCGGTCGACATCTCCGATCCGGCCGCGCCCGAGTTGACCTGGTGGGACGGCCTGTCCGGCCAGCCTTATCGGATCAAGGTCGACGGGCAATACGCCTACATGGCCGAGAGCCAGGAATCGGGCACCGGCACCGACACGGGCGGTCTGCGCATCTTCGACCTCAGCAATCCGGCCAAACCCGCATTCGCGGCGCATTTCAACCAGGGCTGCGGCCATGCGTTCGACGTGACGATCGACAGCGCGGTTTCGCTGGCGTACGTGGCGTGCACGGAAGGCCTGCAGGTGGTCGACATCGCCAACCCGCGCTCGCCCAAAGTCGTGGGACGTTACGACACGCCCGGCTATTCGCAATTCAACAAGGTCGCCCAGCGCGGCGACCGCGCCTGGTACGCGAACATCGACGGCTTGCACGAACTGGACGTTTCCGATCCCACCCATCCGGTGCTGCTGAAGCTGACCAACCTCGGGCACCAGGTGCCGCAGCGCCTGCTGGCGCCGTCGGACGGCGTGCTTTACGTGGCCGGCGGCGAAACCGGCGTGCAAGTGTTCAAGACTTCGGCAGGCGGCAAGGAAGCGCGCCTGCCTTCCCCCTCATCTCCTCGTCAGCGATGAGCTTTGGGATGCACGACCTGTTCCCTCATGTCCGGGTCTTGCATCCCACGGTGGGCGGGCATTGCGGTTCGCCGCATGCCCGGCCCGCCGTTCTTCTTTCGATCGGTCAACGCGTGCGCACCGCGCCGTTGACCGCGTCGCGAACCACGCGCGACGGTTGGGTTTTGCCGCCGGTTCTTTCGGCGGCGACACGACGTGCCTTTGCGGCGCTCGTCACGTTGAAGACAACTTCGGTTTCGTTGTTGGCGGTGATGTCTTCGTTGGTCGACGTGCTGGCCAGCGCGGTCGCGAACAGCGGCCACTCGGATCCCGTCGCCGGCGCGGCGGCGTCTATGCGGATCGCAAGCGCCGGACGCGGCAAATCGGGGTTTGGATTGGGCCGAATCACGCCCTGAGAAGCGCAAGACACGGCCGTGCCGTTGCGATCGCAGCGCCAAGCGCCCGACAGTCCCGATTCGGCGACCTTGATCTGGCCGACCTCGATGCCTTCCGGCAATTCGATATCGATGCCGGCATCGCGCGCGGCGATCGTGCCGCTATTGCGCAGCGACAACAGATAGTGGAAGGCGCCGCCGGTTGGCACGTTCGCGCTGGAACTGCGCATGTCCAGCGCGAGATCCGCGTATGGGCCCGGCGTGGGCGTGTACACCTCGGCGATCGCCAGCGGCGGTTCCCAGGGCCGGTTGCCGCCGGCGACCAGCACGCGGCCGTCGGGCAGCATCGCCGTCGCAGCGCGCGCACGGCCCAAGGCCATGTTGGCGACCAGGGTGAAGCGGCCGCTGACCGGATCGAAACGTTCGGCGCGGCGCGTAGGGCCTTCGTCGGTGCCGCCTGCGGTGAGCAGCACGCGGCCATCGGGCAGCGTGGTTTGCGCGTGATCGCTGCGCGACCAATGCAGCGATCCGGCGCTGGCGAACTGGCCCCTGGCCGGATCGTAAAGCTCGCCGGCCGGACGCCACTCGCCGTTGTCCATGCCGCCGCCGACCAGCACGCGGCCGTCTTCCAGGCGCGAAGCCGTCGCCATGAAACGCGGCTGGGCCAGGCCGCCGGTGGCGCTGAAGTGGCCGCTGACCGGATCGAAAAGCTCGGCGCTGGCGACGATCTCCGCATCGGTGGTCAGGCCGCCGGCGATCAGCACGCGGCCGTCGGCGAGCAGTGTGGCGGTATGGCTGTTGCGTTCGATGGTCATGTCGCCGACGCGGGCGAAGCGATTCGTCGCCGGGTCGTACACATCGGCGCTGGCCAGGCGCTCGCCCGCGCCCCAGCCACCGGTCACCAGCACGCGGCCATCGGCGAGCAAGGTGGCGGTATGGAAGTAGCGCACGCTGCTCATGTCGTTGGCGGTGCGCGTGAACTGCCCGGTGGCCGGGTCGTAAACCTCGGCGCTGGCGAAGGCGACGTTGTCGCCCTGTTCGTTCTGGCCGATGCCGCCGGTGACCAGCACTCTGCCGTCGGCCAGCGGCGTCAGCGTCGCGTTGCCGTCGCGGCCGTCGTTCATCGCGCCGGTAGGCACGAAGGCATTCGTCGCCGGATCGAACAGTTCGGACGTGGCCAGGTAGACGCCCCAGCCTTCGTCGTTCAAGCCGACGCCGCCGGTGACCAGCACGCGCCCGTCGGGCAAGGTGGCGGCCATGGCCATGTCGCGGCCCTGTCGCAGGTCGCCGGCGCGTTCGAAGTGCGCCGCGAGCACCTCGCCGAACGGAATCAGCAACAGCAGCAACCAGGGTATGAGGGCAACGAATCCGTACCACAGGGCGCGGACAAGCGACATCGGGCGCATAGGTCATCTCCGGGGGCGTTTGTGGGGCGGCCCGCAGGGGGAGGGCCGGACCGCAACGCTGTGACCGCGTTACCGGTACGGCATTCCTATTGCATTACCAATGCGTTCCAAACGCTTGACGGCTCACGGCTACGGCCGCATCCAGCCGGCGGCGCGCGCGCCCAGCCAAACCAGGAACAGTCCGGCGAGCAAGGTGATCGCCAGATAGCCCAGCATCATGCCGGTGCGTTGCGAACGGGCAAGCAGCAGGCATTCGACCATCAGCGCCGAATACGTGGTCAGCGCACCGAGCACGCCGACGATCAGGAAGGCGCGCCAGTACAACGCCGCCGGCCCCCTGCCCTCGAGCCAGATCGCGAGATAGCCCGCCGCGAAGGAACCGATCAGGTTGACGGCCAGCGTGCCCCAGGGGAAGCCGCTGCCGATCTGGCGCAGCAGGTAACCGCCGATCCAGAAACGCCCCGCCGCGCCGAGCGCGCCGCCGGCCATGACCAAGGCCAGTTGTTGCCACCAGATCGCTGGACTCATCGGTTATTTCCTTGCCTTGTGGGAGCGGCTTCAGCCGCGAGCTTTTCGACTGAGCCGAGGACCCAAGAGCTCGCGGCTAAAGCCGCTCCCACAAGAATCATGATTTGCGCATCGCAAGAGCGCGGGCGGCGCGCAGCGCATCGAGTTTTTCCTTCAGCTTGATTTCCATGCCGCGCTCGACCGGTTCGTAATAGACGCGCTCGCCCATCGCATCGGGAAAGCCGGTCTGGTCGACGGCGATGCCGCCTTCGCGGTCGTGGTCGTACTGGTAGCCCTTGCCGTAGCCGAGTTGCTTCATGAGCTTGGTCGGCGCGTTGCGGATGTGCATCGGCACTTCCTGCGTGCCGTATTCCTCCACGTCGCGCTTGGCCGCGCCGAACGCCATGTAGGCCGCGTTCGATTTGGCGGTGCTAGCCAGATAAATGACCACCTGCGCCAAGGCGAGATCGCCTTCCGGGCTGCCGAGCCGTTCGTAGGCGTCCCATGCTTCGGTAGCCATCTGCAAAGCGCGCGGATCGGCCAGGCCGATGTCTTCCACCGCCATGCGCGTGAGCCTGCGCGCCAGATAGATCGGATCGCAACCGCCGTCGAGCATGCGCGCGAACCAGTACAGCGCGGCGTCGGGATTGGAACTGCGCACGGACTTGTGCAGCGCTGAGATCTGGTCGTAGAACTGCTCGCCGCCCTTGTCGAAGCGGCGCGTGCGGTCGGCCAACACCTGGCGCAGCGTGTCCTGGTCGATGCGGCCGCTCTCGCCGGCCAGTTCGGAAGCGATTTCGAGCAGCGTCAACCCGCGCCGCACGTCGCCATCGGCGGCGCCGGCGATTTCGCGCAAGGCTTCCGGTTCGATCTGCAGCCCGCGCCCGCCCAGACCGCGTTCTTCGTCGGCCAGCGCGCGTTGCAGCGCTTCGACGATGTCGTCGGTCGACACCGCTTCCATCACGTGCACGCGGCAACGCGACAGCAGCGCCGAGTTCAATTCGAACGACGGATTCTCGGTGGTGGCGCCGACGAACAGGATGGTGCCGCGTTCGATATGCGGCAGGAACGCGTCCTGCTGCGCCTTGTTGAAGCGATGCACCTCGTCGACGAACAGCACCGTGCGGCGGCCTTCGTCGAAACGGTGCCCGGCTTCGGCCAGCACCTGGCGCACTTCGGGCAAGCCGGACAGCACGGCGGAGATCGCCTTGAATTCGGCGTCGGAGTATTTGGCCAGCAGCAGCGCGAGCGTGGTCTTGCCGCAACCGGGCGGGCCCCACAGCACCATCGAATGCACATGGCCGGATTCGATCGAGCTGCGCAAGGCCGAGCCCGGCGCCAGCAGGCGGCGCTGGCCGACCATCTCGTCCAGCGTCTGCGGGCGCATGCGTTCGGCGAGCGGCCGCAAAGCGTCGCGGTCGACGCTGAGCAGGTCCGGGGCGTCGCTCAGGCGGGGTTTGGATTTGGCCACAAGGGCATTCTAGCGCCGACCCTGTTCGCTCTTCGTGGGAGCGGCTTTAGCCGCGAGCTCTTCGCAGATGACGGGACCAGCAAAAGCTCGTGGCTAAAGCCGCTCCCACAAAAAAGACGGCTCAGTTCTCGCCGATCACATCCACGCCCTTGGGCGGCGTGTAGGCGAACGTGTCCTTGGCGAATCCGGGATTGCGCTTCCAGCCGCTGAAGGCGATCTCGGTGCGCTGGCCGACCGCATCGATCACCTGCATCTGCGCGAGGCCGCCTGGGCCGAAGCCGAGCTTGGCCGATTCGAAGCTGGCCTGGTCCTGGTTGCGCGGCGTCAGCAGCAGCCACTCCAGGCCGCCTTCGCTGCCGGCTTCCTTGATCGCGAAGTCGCGGTCGAGCTTGCTGGTGTCGATCAGCGCAGCAAGCGGGCTGTTCTGCTCTTCGACGCCTTGCGGACGCACCGTCACCTGCTGCAGATCGGGATCGTAGACCCACACTTTTTTGCCGTCGGCGACGATCAGCTGCGGGTGCGGCTTGAGGTACTCCCAGCGGAATTGGCGCGGCGCCGCCATGGCCACGCGGCCGCTGGTGGATTCCTTCAACTTGCCGTTGGGGTCGTACACCTTCTGCACGAACTGGCCGTCGAGGCCTTTCAAGCCGCGGGTGAAGGCGGTCAGGTCGTCTCGCGCGGCCGCCATCGCGGCCAGCGAAAACAGGGCCGCGGCGCAGGCGGCGAGGAAAGGGACGCGTTTCATTGGCGGGGCTGTTCCTGGAAAAACGATGCCGGAAGTCTGCAAGCGCCCAGCTGAATAGCGCCTTCTCACTGGCCCTGCAGCAGCCTGCGCTTTAGCTCGGATTGCAGTTGGCGGTCTTCAGGCGGCGTTTCGCCCGGCACAGGCGCGGCGGAAGTGGCTTGCAGTTCTTCCTGGGTCGGGCAATCGCTGCAGGCCGGGGGCGATGCCGCAACCGTTTCCGCAACCAGCATCAGCGGCGCCGCTTGCACGACGACGTCGTCCATTCGCACCGGCGATGCGATCGCCGGCGCACGCGGCGGCGCGAACATCGGCACGGGCGGCGAACTGGGCGCGGGCGACGGCACCGCGACCGGCGAAGGAGGCAAGCTCGGCGCAGGCGGTGCGACGCTGGCCACGACAGGCGAGGAAACCTGCGCCGGCGGACGCGGTTCCTCGATAATCGTGATGGAAGGGCCGCTACGCATCGGTGGCGCTTCTTTCTTCGGCTCGGGCGGTGGCGGCATGAGAGGAGCTGCGATGCGGGACGGCGCCACCGATGCGATGGTGGGTGCCGCTGCGATCCGACGCTTGGGCGCCGCAGTCTGTTTGGCCGGATCTTTGACCGGCGTGGCTTTGCTCCAGCGCAGCCAGGTTTGCGCGTGCGCGTCAGGTACCGCCGCGCACGCTACGAGCGCGGCCAGAACGGCTGGCAGCCATCGAATGCCGTACATGAGTTTTCCCCAGTGCCGCACACTCCCCCGCCGGGAGCTTAGCCCTTCGGCGGCGGCGGTGCCAGCACGCTGCGGTCGCCATTGTGTTCGGGCGGAGAGACCACGCCCGCGGCCTCCATCGCTTCGACCAGGCGGGCGGCGCGGTTGTAGCCGATCTTGAGCCGGCGCTGGACGCCGGAGATCGAGGCGCGGCGGGTCTCGGTGACGATCCGGACCGCCTCGTCGTACAGCGGGTCGCTTTCGTCCCCTGCTCCGGCGGTGCTTTCCGGCAGGCCGGTGGCGCCGACGACCAGGCCTTCGCCCATCGATTGCACTTCCTCCAGCACCCCTTCGATGTAGTCCGGGCCGCTGCTGCTCTGCTTGAGGTGCTCGACCACCCGGTGCACTTCCTCGTCGCTGACGAAGGCGCCGTGCACGCGCTCGGGCATGGCCGTGCCCGGCGGCAGATAGAGCATGTCGCCGTGGCCGAGCAGCGTTTCGGCGCCGGACTGGTCGAGGATCGTGCGCGAGTCGATCTTGCTCGACACCTGGAATGCGATGCGGGTCGGGATATTGGCCTTGATCAAGCCGGTGATCACGTCCACCGACGGCCGCTGCGTGGCCAGGATCAGATGGATGCCGGCGGCGCGCGCCTTCTGCGCCAGCCTTGCGATGAGTTCTTCGACCTTCTTGCCGACGATCATCATCATGTCGGCGAATTCGTCGATGAAGATGACGATGAACGGCAAGGTCTCCAGCTGGCGCGGCGCTTCGCCCAGTTCCGGATTCGGCTTGAACAGCGGGTCCATCATCGGCTGCCCGGCGTCCTGCGCGTCCTTCACCTTCTTGTTGAAGCCAGCCAGGTTGCGTACGCCGACCATGCTCATCAGCTTGTAGCGGCGCTCCATTTCCGCGACGCACCAGCGCAGGCCGTTGGCGGCTTCCTTCATGTCGGTGACGACCGGCGCCAGCAGATGCGGAATGCCCTGGTACACGGACAATTCGAGCATCTTCGGGTCGATCATCAGCATCCGCAGGTCCTGCGGGCCGGCCTTGTACAGCAGGCTCAGCACCATCGCATTGACCGCGACGGATTTGCCCGAGCCGGTGGTGCCCGCCACCAGCAAGTGCGGCATGCGGGCCAGATCGGCGACCAGCGGGCGGCCGGCGATGTCCTTGCCCAGGGCGAGCGTCAGCGGGCTGCCGGACTTGTCGTATTCCTTCGAGCGCAGCAGCTCGCTGAGATAGATCATCTCGCGATGCGTATTCGGCGTTTCCAGGCCGACCACCGACTTGCCCGGGATCACGTCGACCACGCGCACCGATTTCACCGACAGGCCGCGCGCGATGTCCTTGTCCAGCGAACTGATCTGGCTGACTTTGACGCCCGGCGCCGGTTCCAATTCGAAGCGCGTGATCACCGGCCCGGGATAAGCGCCGACGACCTGCGCTTCGATGCGGAAATCGCGCAGCTTGAATTCGATCTGCCGCGACAGCGTTTCCAGCGTTTCTTCGCTGTAGCCTTTCTGCTGCGGCTTGGGATCGTCGAGCAGCGCCAACGGCGGAATGCCGGAACCGTCACCGACATGGAATAGCGGAATCTGCTGCTCGCGCTTGGCGCGATCGCTCTTCTCCACCTGCGCCGGCGCAGGTGGCTCGATTTTGACCGGTGCACGCTTGGCGCGCAGTTCGGTATCGATCTTGCGCGACTCGACGCGCTCCTCGCGAAAGGCGCGCGCCTCCTGCCATTCCACGGCCTGCTGCGTGCCGCGCCGAAACAGGCCCGGCAGCGCCAGTGCCCACTTGCCCAGGCGGTCCATCACCGCCAGCCAGGACAGGCCGGTAGCCAGCGTGATCGACACCAGCAGCAGCGCGATCAGGAACAGGTTGCTGCCCATCATGCCGAAGCCTCGCGCCAGCGACCGGCCTACCAATTGCCCGAGGATGCCGCCCGCACCGGCGGTGAAATCGGCCACCGTGCCGATGCGCAGGTACAGCAGGCCCGCCGCCGACACCAGGAAGCCGACGATGCCCACCAGCCGCAGCGCGGGGCCTAGGTCGGCATCGCCATCGCCGTCCGCGTCCATGCCGAACAGGGCGATCCAGGCCACGACGCCCAGCATGATCGGCAGCAGGAACGCCACGTAGCCGCAGATGTAGATGAGCATGTCGGCCAGCCACGCGCCGACGCGGCCGCCCATGTTGTGCAGCGGCGCGGTCACGCTGCCCGAATGCGACCAGCTGGGATCGCTGGGCGAAAAGGTGAAGAGGCTGGCCAGCATGTACAACAGTACCGGCGCGATCAGTATCAGCGCGATGTCGCGCAGCAAACGCTGGCGACGCGGATTCGGCGCCGCCGGTGGCGGAGCGGCGGCAGCGGCGTTGCGCTGTTTCTTCTGACGTTCCGAGAGCGGGCGTGCCACCGTGCGTGATTACCTGAAGAAAATCCCCTAGTGGGTTGATCTTACTGTTAAAACTGGTCAAACACTAGCAAGACTTTGGCGTAGCTGTCATCCCGAACCGCCCTAGCTTGTCATCCCGAACGAAGTGAGGGATCTGCTTTCCCTGCGAGTAGATCCCTCACTTCGTTCGGGATGACAGTTGGGAGTTCAGGATGACAGGTTGGAACGTTCGGGATGAGCGACCCGCTTAGAGCTTCATCCCCTGCAATGCAGGATGCACCAACTTGCCGCCTTCCACATTGATGCCCTTCACCAGCGCAGCGTTGTCGCGCCAGCTGCCCGAAGCCAGCTTGTTGACCCACGGCAGGATCGCCGCGCAGATCGCCTGCGACGAGGTCTGCGGCACGGCGCCGGGCATGTTGGTCACGCAGAAGTGGGTCACGCCCTCTTCCACATAGGTCGGCTCTTTCCAGGTGGTGGCGCGGGAGCTTTCGAAGCAGCCGCCCTGGTCGATGGAGATGTCGACCATGACGCTGCCGTCTTCCATGTTCTTCATCATTTCGCGGGTGACCACGTGCGGGGCGACCGCACCGGTGACCAGCACCGCACCGATCACCAGATCGGCGGAAGCCACTTCGCGGGCCACCAGATCTTCGTACGGGTACAGCGCGGTGACGTTGTTGCCCAGGCGCATCATTTCGTCCATGCGGTCCTGGCGCTTCTCGAACACCACCACATTCGCGCCGCCGGCCGCGGCCAGCGCCGCGGAGTTGCCGCCGGCCTGGCCGGCGCCGAACACCACCACCTTGCCGCGCTCGGTCGACGGCAGGCCGCCGAGCAGCTTGCCCTTGCCGCCCATGGGCTGGTGCAACAGATGCGTGCCGACCTGCACGCCGATCTTGCCGGCGATGATCGACATCGGCGCCAGCAGCGGCAGGTCGCCGTTGTCCAGTTCGACGGTTTCGAAGGCGACGCCGGTCAGGCCGATGTCGAGCAGGCGCTTGGTCAGGCCGGGCAGCGGCGCCAGGTGCAGGTAGCAGAACAGCAGATGGTCTTTGCGCAGCAGCTTCAGGTCGCCTTCGATCGGCTCCTTGACCTTCACGATCAGCTCGCCCTTGTCGTACAGCGCGGCCGCATCGGGCGCGATCTTGACGCCCAGCGCCGTGTAGTCGGCGTCCTTGAAACCGGACTTGATGCCCGCGTCCTTCTCCAGCCATACCTCGTGGCCGCGCTTGATCAAATCGCCCGCCGCCGCCGGCACCAATGCAACGCGGCCTTCGAGGGTCTTGGTTTCTTTGGGTACGCCGATACGCATCGCAAATCTCCGTCAAGGGTGCCAGGCCGTACCGGTCCGTCCGGAAATGCCTGACGCTAGATGTTGAAAACCCGCACATGGCTGCGCGGGCGAAGGATTCCCAATATGCCGAGGGCGCGATGCGTCGCGGCACACAATGTTGTGGTCTGACGCCTTGATAAGCGGCGTTGCGGTCGCCAAGCTATGGGTTCCGCCGCGCTGCCCTGTCCGACCGTCCCGCGACCTCAAAATCGTCCCGGAATGGTCGTCCAAAGCGTGTTTCATACCGTTTGCGAGTATACATGACCGCCTCCAAGCACTGCCGCCTGCTGATCCTCGGTTCCGGCCCCGCCGGCTGGACCGCCGCCGTCTACGCCGCCCGCGCCAACCTGAAGCCGGTGGTCGTCACCGGCCTGCAGCAGGGCGGACAGCTGATGACCACCACCGAGGTCGACAACTGGCCGGGCGACGCGCACGGTTTGCAGGGCCCGGACCTGATGGCGCGCATGCAGGCGCATGCCGAGCGCTTCGAGACCGAAACGATCTTCGACCACATCCATAGCGCCGACCTGTCGCAACGTCCGTTCCGGCTGAAGGGCGACAACGGCGAATACACCGCCGACGCGCTGGTCATCGCCACCGGCGCCACCGCCAAGTATCTGGGCATCGAATCCGAAGAACGCTTCAAGGGCCGCGGCGTGTCCGCCTGCGCCACCTGCGACGGCTTCTTCTACAAGGACCGCGATGTGGCGGTGGTCGGCGGCGGCAATACCGCGGTCGAAGAAGCGCTTTATCTGTCGCACATCTGCAGCAAGGTCTATCTGGTGCACCGCCGCGACACGCTGCGCGCGGAAAAGATCATGCAGGACAAGCTGTTCGCCAAGATCCAGGCCGGCAAGATCGTGCCCGTGTGGCACCACACCGTCGACGAGGTGCTGGGCGACGACGCCGGCGTCACCGGCCTCCGGCTGCGTTCTACGCTCGACGATTCCACGCGCCAGATCGACATCCACGGTTTCTTCGTGGCGATCGGGCACACGCCCAACACTTCGTTGTTCGAAGGCCAGCTGGCGATGAACAACGGCTACATCGAGATCCGCTCCGGCCTGAGCGGCGGCGCCACGGCGACGTCGGTAGCCGGCGTGTTCGCAGCCGGCGACGTGGCCGACCAGCATTACCGGCAGGCGATCACGTCGGCCGGCTTCGGCTGCATGGCCGCGTTGGACGCCGAGAAGTTTTTGGACAAGGACGCTTGATCGGATCCCCGCGATCCTCCCCACCCGTCATCCCAGCGAAAGCTGGGGCGAAGCGCCGCGTTTGCGAGCCATGGGCTCGCGCGCCGCTGAGCGCCATCGCGCCGTGCGCGATGGCCGGGGGTCGCCAGACCCATTTTGCTGTTGCTTTAAGCCGTCATTCCCGCGAAGGCGGGAATCCAGCGACTTTGCGTTTTCAACAGCAAGATCAAAATGGGTCCCAGCTTTCGCTGGGATGACGGGAGAAAAGGCATCCGGATGCCTACCGCACGCATCTGCGCAAAACTCGCCGATATCGATCCGGCGGCCTGGGACGACCTGCACGACGGCCGCAACCCTTTCGTCGCGCACGCCTTCTTATCCGGCCTCGAACGGCACGGCTGCCTGCGCGAAGAATGGGGCTGGACGCCGCAACATCTGACCCTGTGGCAAGGCGACTCGCTGATCGCCGCCGCGCCCGGCTACCTGAAAACCAATTCCCACGGCGAATTCGTGTTCGACCACGCATGGGCGCACGCCTATGCTCGCTACGGCCAGGACTATTTCCCGAAATACCTTTGCGCGGTGCCCTACTCGCCGGTAACCGGCCCACGCCTGTTGGCGCGCAACGATACCGCCCGCAGCCAATTGCTCGCCGCGATGGCCCATGCCGCCGATGGCGAACGGCTCTCGTCGGCCCACGTCAATTTCCACACCGAAGCCGAAGACAGCGCATTCGGAGAAGGCTGGCTGCCGCGCATCGACGTGCAATACCACTGGCGCAACGACGCCGGCTGGCAGGATTTCGAAGGCTTCCTCGCGGCGATGGACCACAAACACCGCAAGAACATCCGCCAGGAACGCGCCAAGACCCGTCGCGCCGGCGCGACGTTCCGCGCCGTGCACGGACGCGACGCGAGCGACGACGATCTCGCCGCGATGTACGGCTTCTACCTGCAGACCTTCGCCGAATACGGCAATTCGCCAGCGTTGACGCTGGATTTCCTGCGTCATCTCGCCAGAACCATGCCCGACAATTTGGTGCTGTTCCTGGCCGACCACGAAGGCGAAACCATTGCCGGCGCACTGTGCCTGCGCGGCGGAGATACGCTGTACGGCCGCTATTGGGGCGCGGCGCGCGCCTTGCCGGGACTGCATTTCGAGACCTGCTATTACCAGGGCATCGACTATTGCCTGCGCGAAGGCCTGCGCGTGTTCGAGCCCGGCGCCCAGGGCGAACACAAGATCGCGCGCGGTTTCCTGCCTGCTTTCGTGCGCAGCCGGCATTGGATCGCCGATCCGGACTTCGCCCAGGCGCTGGTGCGCTGGTGCGAGGAGGAAGCGCTATCGGTACGGCGGTATGCGGCGACGCTGGCGGGGCATTCGCCGTTCCGGGCCGGCCGCTAATGCCCTTTTAGGAGCGGCTCTTGTAGGAGCGGCTTCAGCCGCGAGCTTTTCGAGTTGTTGCATAGTCAGGAAAAGCTCGCGGCTGAAGCCGCTCCTACAAAAAGCCGCTCCCACAAAAAAGGCCGTTGGTTTAACGTGCCCGGCATGGCCTTGCGCATCCCGCAGCTCGACCCGGACCCGGCCTCGCCGTTCCCGCCGGTCGAGACCGCGCTGCGCGAGCCCGACGGCCTGCTCGCGATGGGCGGCGACCTGTCCGTTGTGCGGCTATTGAACGCCTATCGCCACGGCATCTTTCCCTGGTATTCGCGCGGCCAGCCGATCCTGTGGTGGAGCCCCGACCCGCGCACCGTATTCCGCAGCGACGGCGTGCGCCTGTCGTCGCGCTTCCGCCGGACATTGAACTCGTCCCACTGGGAAATACGCGCCGATACCGCCTTCGCTGCGGTGTTGTCGGCCTGCGCGCATACGCCGCGGCTGGGCCAGCGCGGCACCTGGATCACCGATGCCATGCAATCGGCTTACCTGGAATTGCACCGCCATGGCCACGCCCATTCGGTGGAGGTGTTCGACGGCGAGCGCCTGGCCGGCGGGATCTACGGCGTGGCGGTAGGCCGGATGTTTTTCGGCGAGAGCATGTTCAGCGCGCAATCGGGCGGTTCGAAAGTGGCCCTGGCCGCTCTGGCGCGGCGCCTCCACGGTTGGGGCTGGCCCCTGATCGATGCCCAGGTCGAGAGCCCGCACCTGCTCAGCCTGGGCGCGGAATCGTGGCCGCGCCGGGAATTCATCGCCCGCATCGCGCATGGCCTGGCCCAAACGCAGGCGCCGGGCCGCTGGACGGATGCCTTCGGGCAATTGCGCGCCAGCCAACTGGCCTGCGGCGCGGATTAACGCTTTCTTTGCTTGCCATGGCCGCGCGTGGCAGAATGCCCGGCTTCCAGGCGCTCCGCGCCCGGCAATCTCAGGCAGCAAAGGACGCATGGCGAAAGACGACGTCATCGAATTCGAAGGCACGATCTCCGAAACCCTCCCGAACACCATGTTCCGGGTGAAGCTGGAGAACGGCCACGAGATCATCGCCCATATCTCCGGGCGGATGCGCAAGAACTACATCCGCATCCTCACAGGAGACAAGGTCAAGGTCGAAATGACGCCTTACGACCTGACCAAGGGCCGCATCACCTATCGGATGAAATGATGGCCGGCGTGCGGACCCCTCACCGGTTCGCACCCGCCGCGCTCCTGTTCGCGGCTGCCCTGGTTTGCACGGCGACTCAAGCGCAGACCACCTATCGCTGGAAAGACGCCAGCGGCAACGTCCACTACACCGACAAGCCGCCGCCGACCAGCGCCAAGGAAGCGCGAACCGTCACGCCGGCCGATCCGGCCGCGCCGCGCGACCTGACCAAGATTCCGCGCGTCGATCCGCCGAAACCCGCGATCGCGACGCAACAGCCTCCCGCGGTCGGCCAGCCTCCGCAACCGGCCGTCGGCGACATCCAGAAGCAACTGGAACAGAACCGCGAATACCTGCGCAAGCAGCGCAACCCAAAGACGCAGGAAGAACGCGCCAAGCGCGATGCCGAACAATGCGCGGTCTGGCGGCGTTCTTTGGAACGCGTCGAAGCCGCCGAGAAGCAAGACGGGCCCAAACGGCCCACCGCGGCCGAGCGGAAGGACTTGGAACAGACCAAGGCCGAACTGCAGCGCAACGTCGCGGCGCTGTGCCGTTGAAGCGCGCGGCTTGCGCCGCTTGTTCACGTTCGTGACTTGGCTGCAGCGACGAAAAACTTCGCGCTGAGAACAATTCATCGTAACAGAATGATGAATTGGGCTTGACGTTCGTTAGCGCGATCTCCATCGCGGCCAGTCGTTGCGGAAGCGTTTTCAAACACGATGCAATGCATCGCGTGACGCGCGTTGACGACATCTTTCTCACATACGTGACGCCAGACTCCGGCGCATCGCGATCATGTGGAAGATCGCATGGGAGAGATCGGATGAACATCCGCGTTCGTTGCGCCCGCCGGCACGCCGTGCCGACAACGGCGTTCCTTCTATGTTTTGGAGCGTTATCGCTGCCAACTCCGGCAAGCGCGGCCACGTTATCGGTGGCCAATTGCAACGACAGCGGGTCCGGCAGTCTGCGCGATACGGTTGCCCAGGCCAGCAGCGGCGATACCGTCGATCTCACGCAATTGAATTGCGATCAGATCAAGCTGGCCGGCACGCCGATCGCGATCGCGCAGCAGGACTTGAACATCGTCGGGCCGGGGCGCTACAAACTGGCCATCGACGGGGTCTACAAGAGCGGCGTGTTGCGCCACACGGGGGCCGGCACGCTGAAGCTCTCCCATCTTTCGGTCGAGCACGGACAGCATGTGGTCTATGACGGCGATGGTAATGCCTATGGCGGCTGCGTCTATTCCGCGGGCGATGTGAACATCGATTGGGTCGAAGTCCGCCATTGCGGCGCTCACGCCAGAGTCAATGCCGGCGGAGGGGGCATTTATGCGCAGAGAAACGTCATGGCGACCCGCAGCGTCGTCCATTCGAACGGCCTCAGCGGCGCGGGCACTTACGGCGGGGGAATAGCCGCCGAAAAAAGCATCGCGCTCGAACGCAGCCGCATTGTCAACAACAAAGCCTCCTCGGGAGGCGGCCTCAGAGCAGGCATCTACGGCAGTATCTCCATGCATTATTCGGCGCTGACCAATAACGTCGCCCGGGTGGGCGGCGGTGCGGAAGTGTTCGGGAAAGCCGAGATCATCAACTCCGCGATTACCGGGAACTCCGCCACTACCAAAGATGGCGCTCTGCAAATAAATGAACTGACCATCGTCAACAGCACCGTTTCCGGAAATTCCTCTCCGTTCATCTCCGCTATCGAAACCCGTGGCGGCTTCGTGGCGAGCAACAGCACTATCGCCTACAACAACATGACTGGGGAACAATGCAGGGGTGCCGTGACAGTCACTCTCTATGATGAACAGCTGCCGCCACATCTAGACAGCAGTATCTTCGCCAACAACACCTGCAAAGGCAGCCCCAGTACCGATCTCGATGCCCGAGAAGTTGGAGCATCAACAATCGTCTCGATTACGGGTGCGAACAATCTAGTGATGCAAGGCGGAGCTTCGACCGAATTGCCTGAGGACACTGTTTCCGCCGATCCTTTGCTTCAACCTTTAACCGACAACGGCGGCGTGCGCCTGACCCATGCGTTGATGGCCGGCAGCCCTGCCATCGACGCCGGCAACAACGCCGCGGGCCTCGTCTACGACCAGCGCGGCCCCAGCTATCCCAGAACCAAAGGCGCAGGTACCGATATCGGCGCCTACGAACGCTGAGGTAACGCTGTTGCGGAGTGTCGTGCTTACGCCGACGCTTCGCTCGATACCGCCCGTCGCAATGCCGCGCGCGCCAGCAGGCGCGTCGAGTCGAGCGTAGGCAGCGGCGAGTTAGAGTCGTCGATGATCAGCGGAATCTCTGTGCAGCCGAGCACCACGGCATCGCAGCCCTGCTCTTTCATCCGTCCGATCACTTGCCGGAAATAGGCGACGGATTCGGGCTTGAACACGCCGTAGACCAGTTCGTCCATGATGATGCGGCTGATTTGGTCGCGTTCTTCGCCACTCGGACGCAAATATTCGAGGCCTTGAGCGGCGAATTTTTCCGGGTAGGTCTCGCTATCCACCAGCCAGCGCGTGCCGGTGATGCCGATGCGCCGAAATCCGCGCGTGGCGGCTTCGGACGCCACCGCTTCGGCGATATGCAGCCAGGGCAGCGGCGAACGCGCTGCGATGTACGGCAGCGCCTGATGGATGGTGTTGTCGGGGCAGATCAGGAAGTCGGCGCCGATTCTGGCAAGCTTTTCCGCCGAAGCGAGCATGATCTCGCCCACGCCCGGCCAGTCGTCGCGGTCCAAGCAAGCGACATAGTCGGCCAGCGACGGCGTGTGCATCGAAATTTCAGGATGCGCATGCGGGCCGAGAAGTTTCGACCCTTCTGCGCAGAGGGTGCGATAACAAAGCGCAGCGCCTTCGGCGGAACAGGCGACGATGCCGATATGTCGGGTCATGCGACGGGCTCCACGACAAAGCGGGCCGAAGCCCGCTTTTTCGGTCAGACTTCGGCGAACGTTACCTCACCGTCGCCGGCAACAACTTCTCCGGCTCGGCCTGTGCATCGACCACGATCTCTCCGTCGCGCACGTCGATGCTGACCTTGCCGCCGCCGGCGAGCTTGCCGAACAGCAGTTCGTCGGCCAGCGCGCGCTTGATCTTGTCCTGGATGACGCGGGCCATCGGGCGGGCGCCCATCAGCGGATCGAAGCCGTGCTGGGCCAGCCAGTCGCGCGCGGCCGGGGTGGCCGACAGCGACACGTTCTTGTCGTGCAGTTGCATCTCCAGCTCGATCAGGAACTTGTCCACCACGCGCAGGATGTGGTCGAAGCCCAGCGCCTGGAACTGCACCACCGCATCGAGGCGGTTGCGGAATTCCGGGGTGAAGCTGCGGCGGATCACTTCCATCGCGTCGGTGCTGTGGTCTTGCTGGGTGAAGCCGATCGTCCGGCGTGCGGCCTGCGCGGCGCCGGCGTTGGTCGTCATCACCAGGATCACGTTCTTGAAGTTGGCTTCGCGGCCGTTGGTATCGGTCAGGATGCCGCGGTCCATCACCTGCAACAGGATGTTGAAGATGTCCGGATGCGCTTTCTCCACCTCGTCCAGCAGCAGCACGCAGTGCGGCGTCTTGACGATCTTCTCGGTCAGCAGGCCGCCTTGGTCGAATCCGACGTAGCCCGGAGGCGCGCCGATCAGACGGCTGACCGAATGCGGCTCCATGTATTCGCTCATGTCGAAGCGGACCAGCTCGATGCCCAACTGCAGCGCGAGTTGTTTGGTCACCTCGGTCTTGCCCACGCCGGTGGGGCCGGCGAACAGGAAGTTGCCGATCGGCTTGTCGGGGTTGCCCAAACCGGAACGGGCGAGCTTGATGGCCGACGTCAGCGTTTCGATCGCCGGATCCTGGCCGAAGATCACCATCTTCAGGTTGCGCTCCAGGTGCAGCAATACGTCCTTGTCGGAAGCGCTGACCTGCTTGGCCGGGATGCGCGCCATCTTGGCGACGATGGTCTCGATCTCTTCGACGTCGATGATCTGCTTGCGCACGTCCTCGGGCAGCAGGCGCTGGCGCGCGCCGGCTTCGTCGATCACGTCGATGGCCTTGTCGGGCAACAAACGGTCGCCGATGTGTTTCACCGACAGGTCGACCGCGGCCTTGATCGCATCGTCGGCGTAGCTGACGCCGTGGTGCTGTTCGTAGCGCGGCTTGAGGCCTTGCAGGATCTCCACGGTCTCGCCCACCGTCGGTTCGACGATGTCGATCTTCTGGAAGCGGCGCGCCAGGGCGCGGTCCTTCTCGAAGATGCCGCGGTATTCCTGGAACGTGGTCGAGCCGATGCAGCGCAGCTCGCCCGAAGCCAGCATCGGCTTGATCAGGTTGCTGGCGTCCATGGTGCCGCCCGAAGCGGAACCGGCGCCGATGATGGTGTGGATCTCGTCGATGAACAGGATCGCGCCCGGGTGCTTCTTCAATTGCGCGAGCACAGCCTTGAGCCGCTTCTCGAAATCGCCGCGGTACTTGGTGCCGGCGACCAGCGCGCCCAGGTCCAGGGCATAGATGGTGGCGTCGGCCAGCACTTCGGGCACGTTGCCTTCGACGATGCGCTTGGCCAGGCCCTCGGCCAGCGCGGTCTTGCCGACGCCGGCTTCGCCGACGTACAGCGGGTTGTTCTTGCGCCGGCGGCAGAGCACCTGGATGGTGCGTTCCACTTCGTCGGCGCGGCCGACCAGGGGATCGATCTTGCCGTCGCGGGCCAGCTGGTTGAGGTCGCTGGCGAATTCGCTCAGGGCATCGCCCTTGTGCTCGCCCTCGCCTTCCCCGCCTTTGGCCTGGTCTTCGCCGCTCTGCGCGGACTCGTCCTCGCCGAGCTTGGCGATGCCGTGCGACAGGTAATTGACCACGTCCAGCCGGGTCACGTCCTGCTGGTTGAGGAAATAGACCGCGTGCGAATCCTTCTCGCCGTAAATGGCCACCAGCACGTTGGCGCCGGTGACTTCCTTCTTGCCCGAGGACTGCACGTGGTAGACGGCGCGCTGCAGCACGCGCTGGAAGCCCAGCGTGGGCTGGGTGTCGCGGCCGTCGTCGTCGGTCAGCTTGGCGACCGAAGTGTCGATGGCTTGGTCCAGTTCGCTGCGCAGGCGCGGGAAATCGGCGCTGCAGGCTTTCAGCACCGCTTCGGCGGAGGGATTGTCCAGCAGGGCCAGCAGCAGGTGTTCGACCGTCATGTACTCGTGGCGCGCCTCGCGGGCGCGCTTGTAGCACTGGCCGATGGTGTGTTCGAGGTCTTTCGAGAACATGGGGCGGATGCCTCCGTTACGACTGCTGCCCTATCTGGGGACGACTTCGGACCATTTCCATCCTAGGCCCCCGCCTCATCCTAGGCTTTTTCCATCGTGCACAGGAGGGGATGCTGATGCATACGGGAGAACTCGTTAACTTGGGCCACCTTCGACTCTGCCACTTCCCGGGTGTAGACGCCGCAAACGCCGCGGCCGCGGGTATGCACGTGCAGCATGATCTGGGTGGCTTTATCCAGGCTGAGCGAGAAGAAGCTCACCAGCACTTCCACCACGAAATCCATCGGCGTGTAGTCGTCGTTCAGCAATAGGACGGAATACAGCGGCGGCCGGGCCGTTTCGGGCTTGGCCGTCTCGACGATGGCGCCGTGGTCGCGGTCTTGATCGGTTTTCTTTGCCATGGTCTCGATTATACGAACGTGCGGAAGGGGCGCGACGTGGACGCGGCACCCCGTAACAAAGGAAAATAGGGGCGTGATGCGAATCGACAAGCTCATCCCGACCCACCCAGGACGCCGCGCATGAGCTATCGCGAGGGCCGCTTCTGGCAGCCCGATGTGACCGTGGCCACGGTGGTGGTGCGCGACGGACGCCTGCTGTGCGTCGAGGAAAGGGTCAACGGCAGCCTGGTGCTCAACCAGCCGGCCGGCCATCTGGAACCGGACGAAAGCCTGGAGCATGCCGCCTTGCGCGAAACGCGCGAAGAAACCGGCTGGGACGTGCGCCTGACGGCCTTCATCGGCGCCTACCAGTGGAAGGCGCCGGAAACCCAGCGTCATTACCTGCGCTTCGCTTTCGCGGCGGACACTGTGTTCCACGATCCGCAACGATCGCTGGACGAAGGCATCGTGCGCGCGCTTTGGCTCACCCCCGACGAACTGCAGGCCGCACAGCCGCGCCACCGCAGCCCGCTGGTCTGGCGCGCGGTGACCGACTACCTGGCCGGACGGCGCTATCCGCTGGCCCTGGCCCAGCACTTGGCATGAGCGCGCCCCGGACCATCGTCGGCGTTTCCGGCGGCGTCGACTCTTCGGTCGCCGCGCTGCTGCTGCGCGACCGCGCCCTCGCCCATCCGGACGAGACGGTGGCCGGCCTGTTCATGCAGAACTGGGCCGACGACGGCAGCGGCGACTGCCGCGCCGAAGACGACCGCAAGGACGCCGTCGCGGTCTGCGGCCGGCTCGGGTTGCCGATCCATTTCCGCGATTTTTCGCGCGAGTACTGGGACGGCGTGTTCTCGCACTTCCTGGCCGAATACGCCGCCGGGCGCACGCCCAATCCTGACGTGCTGTGCAACCGCGAGATCAAGTTCAAGCATTTCCTGGATGCGGCGCGCGACCTGGGCGCCGAGCGCATCGCCACCGGCCATTACGCGCGGGTCGAAAAGCGCGACGGCCGCTGGGCGCTGCTGCGGGCGGTCGACAGCGGCAAGGACCAGAGCTATTTCCTGCACCAGCTCGGACAGGCGCAATTGTCGGCTACCGAGTTTCCGCTCGGCGGCATGCTCAAGCGCGATGTGCGCGCCCTCGCCGCCCAAGCCGCGCTGCCGACGGCGGAGAAGAAGGATTCCACCGGGATCTGCTTCATCGGCGAACGCGATTTCCGCGAATTCCTGTCGCGCTACCTGCCTGCCCGCGAAGGCGAAATCCGCACGCCCGACGGCCGCGCCGTCGGCACGCATGCCGGCGTCTTCTATTTCACCCTCGGCCAGCGCGAGGGGCTGAATATCGGCGGCGTGCGCGGTTTCGAAGCTGCGCCCTGGTATGTGGTCGGCAAGGACGTGGCGAACAACGTGCTGTACGTCGACCAGGGCATCGACAATGCGTGGCTGCAGTCGCGCAACCTGTGGTCGGAAGGCGCGCACTGGATCGCCGGCCACCCGCCGGCGCAACGCTTCGCCTGCACCGCGCAGACGCGTTACCGGCAGGCGGCGGAAGCCTGCGAGGTGACCGTGCGCGACGACGGCACGCTGCAGGCGCGTTTCGCGCGCGACCAGCGCGCCGTCACCCCCGGCCAGTCGCTGGTGCTGTACGAAGGCGATGCCTGCCTCGGCGGCGCGGTGATCGCCGCCACCGATGCGCCGTTGGAACTCAGGCTGCACGCTCACACGGAAAGGAATTACGCAGCATGAACCCGGCGATGCAGGAACGGATATTGGCCCTGGCGGGCTTGGCGCAGGCGCTGCAGCAGGTGCGCCGGATCGCCGAAACCGGACAATCGGATGCGAGCGTGGTGGCTACGGCCATCGACTCGGTGTTCCGGATCGATGCCGAATCGCCGCTGGCGGTCTACGGCGACGCGTCCTCACTGCAGCCCGGTTTGCGGCTGGTGCGCGAGTACCTGGGCAGCGGCAGCGAAGATCCGCTGCTGCCCAAGCTGGCGCTGGCAGTGCTGCAGATCGAGCGCAGCTTCGTCGGCGACGCCGAAGCGGTGAATCAGGTGCAGCGCGGCATCGCCTCGCTGGCGCCGGCGGCCGAGCGGCTGGGAAGCGCGCATCCGGACATCCTGGCCGGGCTGGGCAGCCTTTATGCCGGCACTATCAGCCAGTTGCGCCCACGGGTGATGGTGCAAGGCAATCCGCACTATCTCGGCCAGGCCGGAGTCGTGGCTGAAATCCGCTCGATCCTGCTCGCCGCGCTGCGCTCGGCGGTGCTGTGGCGGCAGTTGGGCGGCAGTTTCTGGGATTTTTTCCTGCGCCGCAGGGAGATGCTGGAAGCCGCTGGCGGCTAACGCCGCTTTTTTGCTGTTCCTCCCCCTTTGAAAAAGGGGACCGAGGGGGATTTGCTCTTCGATCCGGAGTAAAAAAAGCCAAAGCAGAAGCAAATCCCCCATAGCCCCCTTTTTCAAAGGGGCGACAGCAAAAACCACAGCGGATGCTTGCCATACGACGTTGGTCTGTACCGCATGGATGCTGCGTCCGAACGCCGCTTACGGCATAATAAGCAGGCTAACCGCGGTGTTTTCCTCCCGCCCTCCCCGCCATACCGCCAGGAGCCTTCATGGCCGACTCCTTCGCCACCCGCGCCCGACTCGACGTCAACGGAAAGTCGTACACCTACGTCAGCTTGCCCAAACTCGGCGAGCGCTTCGATCTGGCCAAGCTGCCTTATTCGATGAAGATCCTGCTGGAGAACCTGCTGCGCCACGAAGACGGCGGCATCACGGTCGGCAAGGAGCACATCGAAGCGGTCGCCCAGTGGAACCCGAAGGCCGAACCGGACACCGAAATCGCTTTCATGCCGGCGCGCGTGGTGCTGCAGGACTTCACCGGCGTGCCCTGCGTCGTCGACCTGGCGGCAATGCGCGACGCGGTCGCCAAGCTCGGCGGCAAGCCTTCGCAGATCAATCCGCTGATCCCGTCCGAACTGGTCATCGACCATTCGGTGCAGGTCGACGTGTTCGGCCGCCCGGATGCGCTGGACTTGAACGGCAAGATCGAGTTCGAACGCAACAAGGAACGCTACGGCTTCCTGCGCTGGGGCCAGAAGGCGTTCGAGAACTTCAAGGTAGTGCCGCCCAACACCGGCATCGTCCACCAGGTGAACCTGGAGAACCTGGCGCGCGTGGTGATGGAACGCGAGGTCGACGGCGAGCTGATGGCCTTCCCGGATACCGTGTTCGGCACCGACAGCCACACCACGATGATCAACGGCATCGGCGTGCTGGGCTGGGGCGTGGGCGGCATCGAGGCCGAAGCGGCGATGCTGGGCCAGCCCTCGTCGATGCTGATCCCGCAAGTGGTCGGTTTCAAGCTGACCGGCAGGCTGCCCGAAGGCGCCACCGCCACCGACCTGGTGCTCACCGTCACCCAGATGCTGCGCAAGCACGGCGTGGTCGGCAAGTTCGTCGAGTTCTACGGCGACGGCCTGCAGTACCTGCCGTTGGCCGATCGCGCCACCATCGCCAACATGGCCCCGGAATACGGCGCCACCTGCGGCATCTTCCCGATCGACGCCGAATCGCTGACCTATCTGCGCCTGTCCGGCCGCAGCGAGGACCAGATCGCGCTGGTCGAGGCCTATGCCAAGGCGCAGGGCCTGTGGCACGACGCCCATTCGCCGCACGCCGAATATTCCGCCACGCTGGAACTGGACATGGCCGACGTGCGTCCTTCGCTGGCCGGCCCCAAGCGTCCGCAGGATCGGGTGCTGCTCGAGGACATGCATCGCAACTTCAGGGAAAACCTCGGCCCGCTCACCGCCAACCGCAAGCCTAAGACCGGCTGCGCGATCGAGGACTTCAAGGAAGAAGGCGGCGCCCAGCCGCAGGCCGAGCATCTGGCCGCCGAGCCCGTGTCCAAGATCCGCATCCAGAACCACGACGCCGAATTGCGCGACGGCTCGGTGGTGATCGCCGCGATCACGTCCTGCACCAACACGTCCAACCCGGCGGTGATGCTGGGCGCCGGCCTGCTGGCGCGCAACGCCAACAAGCTCGGCCTGAAGGCCAAGCCGTGGGTCAAAACTTCGCTCGGCCCGGGCTCGCTGGTGGTCACCGATTACCTGAAGAAGGCCGGCGTGCTGGACGACCTGGAAGCGCTCGGCTTCTACGTGGTCGGCTACGGTTGCACGACCTGCATCGGCAACTCCGGCCCGCTGCCGGACGAAGTGTCCAAGGGCATCGCCGAGAACGAACTGGTCGTGGCTTCGGTGCTGTCGGGCAACCGCAATTTCGAAGGCCGCGTGCATCCGGAAGTAAAAGCCAACTATCTGGCTTCGCCGCCGCTGGTCGTGGCTTATGCGCTGGCCGGCACGGTCAACATCGACCTGACCACGCAGCCGATCGGCCAGGATCAGAACGGCAAGGACGTGTTCCTGCGCGACATCTGGCCGAGCAACAAGGAAATCGGCGACACCATCGCCGCCACCGTCGGCCCGGAGCTGTTCGCGCAGAACTATGCCGACGTGTTCAAGGGCGACAGCCGCTGGAACAACATCGCCTCGCCCGACGGCGAGTCGTACCGGTGGGACGCGTCTTCCACCTACATCAAGAATCCGCCCTACTTCGACGGCATGACGATGAGCGTGGGCAACATCGACGACGTCCACGGCGCCCGTGCGCTGGGCCTGTTCGGCGATTCGATCACCACCGACCACATCTCACCGGCCGGCAACATCAAGAAGGATTCGCCCGCGGGCCGCTTCCTGCAGGAACGCGGCGTGCAGCCGGCGGACTTCAACAGCTACGGCTCGCGCCGCGGCAACGACGACGTGATGGTGCGCGGCACCTTCGCCAACATCCGCATCAAGAACCTGATGCTCGGCGGCGAGGAAGGCGGCAATACGCTGTACTACGGCAAGGGCGGCGCAGCGCCGCAGAAGATGGCGATTTACGACGCGGCCATGAGCTACAAGACCGACGGCGTGCCGCTGGTGGTGTTCGCCGGCAAGGAATACGGCACCGGCTCCTCGCGCGACTGGGCGGCCAAGGGCACCAACCTGCTTGGCGTCAAGGCGGTCGTGGCCGAGAGCTTCGAGCGCATCCACCGCTCCAACCTGGTCGGCATGGGCGTGCTGCCCTGCCAGTTCAAGGACGGCGAAAACGCGCAGACGCTGGGCCTGGACGGTTCGGAAAGCTTCGATATCACCGGCCTGAACGACGGCGCTTCGAAGACCGCCACCGTCACCGCGACCAAGGCCGACGGCAGCAAGAAGACCTTCGAGGTCAAGGTGCTGCTGCTGACGCCGAAGGAAGTCGAGTACTTCCGCCATGGCGGCTTGCTGCAGTACGTGCTGCGGCAGTTGGCGGCGCGCAAGGCGGATTGATCTTCGCTTCGTAACGCAGCGAAAGGGCGGCCTGGCCGCCCTTTCCGCTTTTTGTAGGAGCGGCTTTAGCCGCGAGCTCTTCCCTCCAAGCTCTCGCGAACACGTAGCGAAAGCTCGCGGCTAAAGCCGCTCCTACAAAACGGCCGCTCCTACGAAAAAACGGAAGGCGGGCTCAGAGTTCGGGCTTCCAATCGGCGCTGGTCATGCGCCACTCGTCGCCTTCCATTCGCCATCCGGTTTCGACGTCGTAAATCTGGGCCGAATCGGGCAGAAGGCGCCCCGACCCGCCCGTGGCCGCCGCGGTGAAACGCACGGTCGCATGCCGGTCGCGCACCCGCACGTCCAACGGCCCGAACGTGAGGCTCACCGCGTCGTGGCGCATCAGCATGAGCGCCGCCAGGCGCCGTGCGCCTGTGCGGTCCAGGCCGTCGGGACCGATGAAATCCTCGGCCAACGCTTCTTCGACCGCGTCCGCGTCGCGCGCTTCGATGCCTTGCCGCAATTCCGCCAGGCGCTGCCGCAAGGCTTCTTCCGGCGGCGTTTTCGAACACGCAGCGAACAGCCACGCGCCGACCAGGGCGCAGGCGAACATACGCAAGCAGGCTTGCGGGAATGGTGTTCGGCGATTCGAAGCGGATCCGGACATGGCGGCTCGGAAGCGGCGAGAAAGATCACGCTAGCACGCCGCGCTCAGGTCTCGACAGCGGTGCTGCGATCCGCCTTGCCAGCCTCTAGAGCCTATGCTCCAATCCCGGCAGGCGCCGCGCGCCTCAGCCAAGAATCATCACACGATGGGGGAAATCGCAGTGGATCAAGAACGTCCGTGGCTGTCCAGCTACCCGGCCGGCGTGCCGGCCGAGATCGATCTGGAGCAATTCCCTTCCATCGTTTCGGTGCTGGAATCCTCGTTCGAGCAGTTCCGCGACAGACCCGCGTTCAGCAACCTCGGCAAAACCCTGAACTACGACGAGATCGATCGGCTCAGCCGGCAGTTCGCCGCCTACCTGTTGGGCGAACTGAAGCTCAAGAAGGGCGATCGGGTCGCGATCATGATGCCGAACTGCCTGCAGTACCCGATCGCGACGTTCGGGATCCTGCGCGCGGGCCTGGTGGTCGTTAACCACAATCCGCTGTACACGGCGCGCGAACTGCGCCACCAGTTGCAGGACTCCGGCGCCAAGGCGATCGTGGTGCTCGACAACTTCGGCCACACGCTGCAGCAGGTGCTGGCCGAGACGGAAGTCAAGCACGTGATCGCCACCGGCTTGGGCGACATGCTCGGCTTCCCCAAGGGCGCGATCGTCAACTTCATGCTGAAGAACGTGAAGAAGATGGTGCCCGACTACGACATCCCCGGCGCCATCCGCTTCAAGGACGCGCTCACGCTGGGCCAGCGGCATGCGCTGCCGGAAGTCGTCATCGAACCCGGCGATATCGCCTTCCTGCAGTACACCGGCGGCACCACCGGCGTGGCCAAGGGCGCGATCCTGACCCACCGCAACCTGGTCGCCAACATGCAGCAGGCGTCGGCGTGGATCGGCACCAACATGGAGATGGGCAAAGAGATCATCATCACCGCGATCCCGCTGTACCACATCTTCGCGCTGACGGCGAACGGCCTGGTCTTCATGAAGTTCGGCGGCATGAACTACCTGATCACCAACCCGCGCGACATGCCCGGCTTCGTCAAGGAGCTGGGCAAGGTGAAGTTCTCCGCGATCACCGGCGTCAACACGCTGTTCAACGGCCTGCTCAATACGCCGGGCTTCGACAAACTCGATTTCTCGCACCTGAAACTGACCTTGGGCGGCGCGATGGCGGTGCAGCGCGCCGTCGCCGACCGCTGGAAGAAGGTCACCGGCGTGACGCTGGTGGAAGCCTACGGCTTGACCGAAACTTCGCCGGCCGCCTGCATCAATCCGCTCGACCTGGCCGATTACAACGGCGCGATCGGCCTGCCGATCTCTTCCACCGACGCCTGCGTGAAGGACGACGACGGCAACCGACTGCCGATGGGCCAGGTCGGCGAGCTGTGCATCAAGGGCCCGCAGGTGATGAAGGGGTATTGGCAGCGCCCCGAGGAAACCGCGAACGTCATCGACGCCGACGGCTGGCTGCATACCGGCGACATGGCGAAGATGGACGGGAAAGGCTATTTCTATATCGTCGACCGCAAGAAGGACATGATCCTGGTCTCGGGCTTCAACGTGTATCCGAACGAAGTCGAGGATGTGATCGCGCTGATGCCGGGCGTGTTGGAAGTGGCCGCGGTCGGCGTGCCGGACGAGAAGTCCGGCGAGGCGGTGAAGGTCGTGATCGTGAAGAAGGATCCCGCCCTGACCGCCGACCAGGTCAAGGCCCATGCCCGTGAGAACCTCACCGGGTACAAGCAGCCCAAATTCGTGGAATTCCGAACCGAGCTGCCCAAGACCAATGTCGGCAAAATCTTGAGGCGGGAGCTGCGGGATCCGCCTTCTACGACAGCTGTCGGCTAGGCCGGCTTTCCCCTGCATGAACGACTTCTAGTCCCCCGGCCGGTCCGGGGGCGGGCTTGCATCTTTAGATTTGGTTCAGGTGTAGGATCGTCGCGCGGGCGGCCTGTCCGCCTAATGTCGATCCTTTGCCCTGTCCGGAGCCCCGCCATGTCCTTGCTCGAACGCGTCCCCGTCACTCTCGATCCGTCCCTGGTCCGCCACGTCACCGACGAAACCGGCCAAGCCGATTGGTGCTACATGCACGCCAATCCCTCGGACGTCTATCACCCCTGCTTCTCCGAACGCCTGCTGCAAGAGATGAAGCGCAGCCAGGAACGCATTCGCCGCAAGCTGGCGGCCGATAGCGATCCGAAAGCCGGCATCCACCACCTTGTGCTCGCTTCCGATGCCGACGTGTTCAACCTCGGCGGCGACCTCGCACTGTTCTCGCACCTGATCCGCAGCGGCAACCGAGGCCGCCTGTTGGAATACGCGCGCCTGTGCGTCGAAGTGGCCTACAACTTCTCGCGCCTGTACGAAGACCGCGTGCACAGCATCGCCGTGATCCAAGGCGACGCGCTGGGCGGCGGTTTCGAAGCCGCACTGTGCTGCCACACCATCATCGCCGAGGAAGGCACCGGCATGGGCTTCCCGGAAGTCCTGTTCGACCTGTTCCCGGGCATGGGCGCCTACACCTTCCTGACTCGCCGCGTGTCGCCGGCGCAGGCCGAGCGGATGATGCTCGACGCGCGCGTCTACCCGGTCGAGGAGCTGCTGCAGATGGGCGTGGTGGACTACGTGGTGCCCAAGGGCGAAGGCCAGCAGTTCGCGCGCGAGCTGATCCGCAAGCACAAGCGCATGGGCAACGCGCTGCGTTCGATGAACGCGATCCGCCAGGCCTGCAAGCCGGTGTCGCTGGACGAGCTGCTGGCAGTCACCACCGAGTGGGTCGACGCCGCAATGCGCCTCAACGACCGCGCGCTGCGCACCATGGAACGCCTGATCCGCGCCCAGCAACGCCGCGCCGAAACCGTCACGCCGCAAACGCTGCAGCAGGCCATCTCGGCTTAAGGGGCTTCAGGCAAGGGGAACTGAAGGGAATCAGGGGGACGTCCACACCCGACGCGGGTGTGGTCAGCCCGGCCGCTCAGGAAGCGTCGGGGCCAGGCATCGAAGAGCCTGGCGTGTCTGGACTCGTGCGGGTCAAACGCACCACTTCGTTGCGGCTCTGCTCGGAAACGGCGGACAACTGCTGGGTCAGTTCGCCGACCAGCCGCGAATAGTCGCGCGCGAGCGTCTCGTCGCTGGCGCGCATGGCGTAAGAGCAGCGCTCGGCGATGAATTGCGCACCCAGGTTTTCGGCCACGCCCTTGAAGGCGTGAGCCGCTTCGCGGAAATCGCCCCAGTTCTTGGCGGCGCCGGTCTGGCCCAATTCGGCCAGGCAGCCGGCGGCGTCCTTGAGGCATTGTTCGACGAAATCTCGCAGGAACGGCTCGCCCAAGCCCATCTCCGCCAGTTCCTTCAGCACCGCCGGATTGGTGACCGGCCTGGCCGACTCGCTGACCGGGCGCACCGCCGGCGTCTTCTGCGGGCTCATCACGTCGGCGATGGTTTCCAGCAGCTTGCCGACCACCACAGGTTTGGTGAGGAAGGCCTGCGCGCCGGCTTCCTCGGCGTCGCGCGAGGCTTGCGGCGTGGCGTCGGCGCTGAGCACGATTATCGGCGTACGCTTGCTGCCGGCCTGCATGAAACGCAACTGGCGGATCACGTCCAGGCCGCTGAGCTGGGGCATGTGCATGTCGATCACGGCCAAGTCGACGTTGCCCACCTCGATCATGTCCAGCGCCTGCTCGCCGTCGTTGGCGGCCTGCACGCGATGGCCCGCGCGCTCCAGGATGCGCGTCACCACCGTGCGGTTGGCGTGCTGGTCGTCGGCGATCAGGATCCGCAGCGGCCGTACCCGCGCCTTGTGGCGGATGAAGGGGTCGTCGAAGGCGACGATGTTGCCCGGCCCCTCGTCGATCTCGCGCTGCGTTTCGCCGCGGCGTACGCGCATCGGCAGCCGCACCCAGAAATGGCTGCCGCCGCCGGGGTTGTCTTCCAGCCCGATCTCGCCTTCCAGCAGCAGCGCCAGAGTCTTGGCGATGGTGGTGCCCAGGCCGGTGCCGCCGAAACGGCGGGTCGGGCCGCTGTCGACCTGCTCGAAGGCGCCGAAGATGCGTTCCTTGGCGTCTTCGGGGATTCCGATGCCGGTGTCGCGCACCGAGAACAGCAGTTGCGCGCGGTCGCCATCGACGCTCTGGGTCTTCACCGACAGCGACACTTCGCCCTGCTCGGTGAACTTGACCGCGTTGTGCATCAGGTTGAGCAGTATCTGGTTGAGGTGCGCGCCGTCGCCGTGCAGCAGCACCGGCACGTCCTTGTCGATGCCGACCTTCAGCGTCAGCCCCTTGCCCACCGCCTGCGGCTGCAGCATCTTCTGCAGGCGCTCGATCTGGTCGGCCAGGTTGAAATCGGCGTCCTTGCGCTGCAGCTTGCCGGTCTCGATCGCGGAGATGTCGAGCACGTCGTCCACCAGCAGCAGCAAGGTCTGAGCGGAGGTGTGGATGACTTCCGCATATTCCTTCTGCTCGGGCCCGAGCTTGGTGCCGCGCATCAGTTCGGCCATGCCGATGATGCCGTTAAGCGGCGAACGGAACTCGTGGCTCATGTTGGCCAGGAAGCGCGTCTTGGCGGCATTGGCGCGCCGAGCCTCCTCGGTGACGCGCTGCAGGCTCTTGAGCAGCGACGACAGGTACCCGGGGATGGCGATCAGCCCGAACCACAGGCCACCGGCCAGGTAAGGCTGCTGGCGCCAGTAGTCGTTGGCCAGGATCACCGCCATGAACGAGAGCGAAGACAGCCCCACCGCCGAATACAGGTAGAACGTGCCGTAACGCAAGCCGTTGCCGATGGTCACCCACATGGTGATCACGTACAGCGGCGCCAACGCCTCGGCGTTGAGCGACATCAGCACGGCCAGCGTGGTGTAGTCGGCCAGCATGCCGATCCAGCGGCGCAGGTGCGACACGCCGGGATGGATCACGATGCCCGCCAGCAGGCCGAAGCCCACCAGCGTCTCCACCGCCATCACCAGCAGCATCGGCCGGACGTTGGCGTTGTCGCCGAACTGCTGCAGGCTCCACAGATAAGTCAGGATCAGCGATGCGATCGCCAAACGCACGATCGCCTGCCCATGTTCGCTGTCGGGGCGGTGCGCCAAGCGCTGCTTCAAGGCGGCGAGCGAGGCACGCATCTCAATTGAGCCCCGGTCTCCGCGTGGTGGAGAAGCGTTGGCAGATGTCCTCGAGCCGCGAGCGGTTGCGCACCAGCGCGTCGACGCAGTTGGGGTCGAACAGGCGTCCGCGCTGCGCGTAGAGATAGGCGAGCGCGGCGTCGATGCTCCACGGATCCTTGTACGGGCGCGGCGAGATCAGCGCGTCGAACACGTCGGCCACCGCCACGATCCGCGCCTCGATCGGGATCGCCTCGCCGGACAAGCCGTCCGGATAGCCGCTGCCGTCGTAGCGCTCGTGGTGGCGCAGCGCGATGACGGCGCCCATCTGGATGAAGCGGTTCTGGCTGTCGTTGAGCAGTTCGTAGCCGATCCGCGGGTGGGTGCGCATTACCGTGGTCTCGTCCTCGGTGAGCGGACCGGGCTTGAGCAGGATCGCATCGGGGATGGCGATCTTGCCCATGTCGTGCAGCGGCGCAGCCATTTCCAGTACGCGCACCTCGTCCTCGAACATGCCCAAGTGCTCGGCGATCAGCCCGGCCACGTGCGCCATGCGCTCCAGGAAGGCGCTGGTGCCGACGTCGCGATATTCGATGGCGCGGGCCAGCCGCGACAGCGTCTCGCGCTCGCGCTCCTCGACCTCGTGCATGCTCGACAGCAGCCGCTGCTCCAGCGACAGCGCGCGCTGCTTCACGTTCTCGGTCTGCTGGCGCAACTGCAGCAGGTTCTTGCAGCGCGCGCGCAGTTCGCGCGGGCGTACCGGCTTGACCAGGAAGTCGATCACGCCGGCCTCGAGCGCGGCCTGCCGCACCGGCTCGTCGCCGACGACGGTCACCAGCACGATCGGCACGTCGCGGTGCGACGGCGCGCGGCGGAAGCGGCGCGCGAATTCCAGCCCGTCCATACCGGGCATGCGGTAATCGAGCAACAGCAGGTCCGGCCGGTTGTGGTCGCACCATCTCAGCGCGGCTTCCGCATCGCCGAAATCGCTCACCGACAGCTGCGGCGTGATGTCCTCGATGATGTGCCGCAGCATGGTCCGTGCTGAGGTCTGGTCGTCGACAATGACGATGTTCACGGAGCTCCCCTGTGGCCCGTCTGCCAGCCGTCCTAGCGCAGCATTCATAATTGCCACATGTTGAGCCTGATGGGGTTCTACGGCAAGTCCTGGCCGCCAACCCCTTCGTCGGCCGGCCTAATCATTCAGCACAACGCCGAATCAGGCCGCACACGGCCGTTTTCCGGCCGCCTGTCGCCCTCAGCCGGCTTCCGGCCGCATGTAGGGGAATAGCAGCACATCGCGGATCGAGTCCGAATCGGTGAACAGCATCACCAATCGGTCGATGCCCACGCCCAGCCCGCCGGTCGGCGGCAAACCCACTTCCAGCGCGCGGATGTAGTCGGCGTCGTAGTGCATGGCTTCATCGTCGCCGCCGGCCTTGGCGTCGACCTGGGCGCGGAAACGCGCGGCCTGGTCCTCCGGATCGTTGAGTTCGGAAAAACCATTCGCAAGTTCCTTGCCACCGACGAACAGCTCGAAGCGATCGGTGATGCCCGGTTCGGTGTCCGACTCTCGCGCCAGCGGCGACACTTCGACTGGGTAATGGGTGATGAAGGTCGGCTGGACCAGACCGTGCTCGACGGTCTTCTCGAAGATTTCCAGCAGCAGCTTGCCCCAGCCGTAACCGGCCTTCACCGGGATGCGCAGCGCTTGGCAGTGCCTGGCCAGAGCGTCGCGGTCGCGACAGTCGGCCGCGCTGATCTGCGGATTGAGCTCGCGCACGGCCTCTTCCAACTTCCAGCGGCGGAAGCGCGGGCCGACATCGATCGCATGGCCTTCCCATTGCAACGCGGTGGTGCCGAGGGTCTCCGTGGCGACGTCGCGGATCATCGACTCGGTCAGGTCCATCACCTCGTCGTAGGTGGCGTAGGCCTCGTACAGCTCGAGCATCGTGAACTCGGGGTTGTGCCGGGTGCTGACGCCTTCGTTGCGGAAGTTGCGGTTGATCTCGTAGACGCGCTCGAAGCCGCCGACCACCAGCCGCTTCAGGTACAGCTCCGGCGCCACCCGCAGATACAGGTCCAGGCCGAGCGCGTTGTGATGGGTGACGAACGGCTTGGCGGTGGCGCCGCCGACGATGTAATGCATCATCGGCGTTTCCACTTCCAGGAAGCGGCGCGCGTCCAGCCAGCGGCGCATCGCGGCGATGATCTGCGAGCGCTTGACGAAGACCTCGCGCGCTTCCGGGGTCACGATCAGGTCGACATAACGCTGGCGGTAGCGCTGCTCGACGTCGCTCAGCCCGTGCCATTTGTCCGGCAGCGGCCGCAGCGACTTGGTCAGCAGGCGCAGCGTGTCGGCCTTGACCGACAGTTCGCCGGTCTTGGTGCGCATCAGCGTGCCTTCGGCGGCGACGATGTCGCCCACGTCCCAGCCCTTGAACGCGTCGTAGCGCTCGCCCAGCGTGGCCGACTGCAGGAACAGCTGGATACGGCCGGTCACGTCCTGGATCTGCGCGAACGCGGCCTTGCCCATCACCCGCTTCGCCAACAACCGGCCGGCCAGCGCGACGCGGCGGCCGAGGGCTTCGAGTTCCTCGCCTGTCCAGCGCTCGGCGTCGGCGAATTCTTCCTGCAGGTCGCCGGCGTGGTCCACGCGCCGGAAATCGTTCGGGAAGGCGATGCCCTGCCCGCGCAGCGCTTTGAGCTTGCCGCGGCGTTCGGCGATCAGGGCGTTCTCGTCGGCGGGCGTCTGCTGAGCGGTTTCGTCGGTCATGGGCTTGGCTTGGATGATCTTGTGGGAGCGGCTTTAGCCGCGAGCTTTTCGGCGGGGCAAGAGCTCGCGGCTAAAGCCGCTTCCACAAAGGATTACGGGAGATTACACGGCGTCGGAGCGTTTTGAACCGGCTTCCAGGCCCGATTTCAGGCTGGCCTCGACGAATTCGTCCAGGTCGCCGTCCAGCACCTTCTGCGTATCGGTGCGCTCGATGCCGGTGCGCAGGTCCTTGATCCGGCTCTGGTCGAGCACGTAGTTGCGGATCTGGCTGCCCCAGCCGATGTCGGACTTGGTGGCTTCCAGCGCATCGCGTTCCACGTTGCGCTTCTGGATCTCCATCTCGTACAGCTTCGCCGCCAGCATCTTCATCGCGCGGTCGCGGTTGGCGTGCTGGCTGCGTTCGGTCTGGCAGGCGACGACGATACCCGACGGCACGTGGGTGATGCGCACCGCCGATTCGGTCTTGTTGACGTGCTGGCCGCCGGCGCCGGAGGAACGGTACACGTCGGTCTTCAGGTCGGCCGGATTGATCTCGATGTCGATCTTGTCGTCCACTTCCGGCGATACGAACACCGAAGTGAACGAAGTATGGCGGCGGTTGTCCGAATCGAACGGCGACTTGCGCACCAGCCGGTGCACGCCGATCTCGGTCTTCAGCCAGCCGTAGGCGTAATCGCCTTCCACGCGGAACGTGGCCGACTTGATGCCGGCAACGTCGCCGCCGCTGACTTCCAGCAACTCGGTCTTCCAGCCGCGCGATTCCGCCCAGCGCAGGTACATGCGCAGCAGCATTTCGGCCCAGTCCTGCGCCTCGGTGCCGCCGGCGCCGGCCTGGATGTCGACGAAGGCGTTGGCCGGATCCATTTCGCCGGAAAACATGCGCTGGAACTCGAGCTTGTCGACGCGGCCGCCGTAGCGCTCGACGTCTTCGACCACGGCCTTGGCGGTCTCCTCGTCGTTCTCGCTTTCGGCCAGGTCCAGCAGTTCGCCGGCGCCGACCAGGCCCTCGCTGAGTTCGCGGATGCCGTTGACGGTCTTGTCCAGCAGCGAGCGTTCGCGGCCTAAAGCCTGGGCGCGTTCGGGCTGGTTCCAGACATCGGGGTTTTCCAGTTCGCGATTGACTTCTTCCAGACGCTCGCGCTTGGCGTCGTAGTCAAAGATACCCCCGAAGCGAATCCAGCCGGCCGCTGAGGTCGGCGATGCGCTGGCGGATGGGATTGAGTTCGATCATTTCGATTGCGTTGGGAGGCCAAACAGCCGCGAATTCTAGCAGCCGCCGGACTTAGGCGCTGGATTCGGCCCCTGCGCCCACGCGGCCGCGCAGGTCGGCGCGATAGCGGCGGCTGCACGGCAGCTGGGTGCCGTCCTTCAGATGCAGGCGGGCGTCGCCGCTATCCATGGGCTCGATCGACGCGACCTGGTCCAGGTTGACCATATAGCTGCGGTGGACCCGCGCGAAGCGGCGCGGGTCGAGTTTGGTTTCGATGCCCGCGATCGTGCTGCGCAGCGGGTAATCGTGCTGGCGCACGCGCAGGTTGACGTAGTTGCCCGAGGCTTGGATCCACTCGATATCGTTGGCGGCCACCAGGAATTCCCTGCCGAGCTTGCGGATCAGGAAGCGCTCAGGCCGTTCGACCGGCTCCATCGGCGGGCCTTCGTCGGGCACGTCGAGCAGGCTGGCCTCCCCCTGCCAGCGGCGCAAAATGAAGCGGTAGCCCTCCATGGTCAGCACGATCGAAGCGAAGGTGCGCATGTCCTTCAGGTATTCGTAGAAGAATTGCCGCCCCCAGGGACCGAAGTCGTAGTCCATGCCCTGCCAGCGGTACACCAGCACGCGAAGGGCCACCATGCCCGCCACGTGCACGGCTGAAGCGAACACGCTGGCCAACAGGTACCGGGGCAGTTGCCGCCGCCAGTTGTCCCAGTGCAGTGGGTAGCGACGGGTGAACCAGACGATGGCCGGCAACATCACCAGGAGCCATACCAGCCCACTGCTGAGTTCCCATACGGCGGGCTCCCAATCCAGGGTGGCGGATTCGCTGCGCCGGATGTCCATCAGCGTGGTGATGCTGTTGGCGATGCAGTTGACGCTGACCAGCAGCACCCAGAAGCCGATCTCGAAGGCGCGGCGCCAGGGCAGGAAACGTCGGTAGGCGGCGTCGGCGGCGGACTCAGGCATTCGCGCATTCTAGGCGAGCGCGCCGAAACCGCCGCCGGCGATCGTCCCTACCGGCCCGCGATTCGTCCCTCACCGCCCGCAACAAGTCCCCTCGCCCGCCCGCCGCGGCGTCGGAGGCGCCCAATCGTCGCCAGTCCATACATAGGAATGCGCCATGGAACGCCGCCACGATCTCGACTGGGTCCGCGTCTGTGCCTTCGGCCTGCTGGTGCTCTACCACGTGGGCATGTACTACGTGAGCTGGGATTGGCACATCAAAAGCCCCGGCGCCAGCGAGGCGCTTGAACCCTTCATGCTGCTGAGCAGCCCCTGGCGGCTGTCGCTGCTGTTCATGGTCTCGGGCGCCGCCAGCGCCTTCCTGCTGGCGAAGATGCCGAAGGGCTTCCTGGGGTCCCGTTCCTGGCGACTGCTGCTGCCGCTGATCGTCGGCATGGTGCTGATCGTGCCGCCGCAGTCGTATTACGAGGTGCTCTACTCGGGTTATCCCGGTGGTTACCACGATGGCTATCTCGCGTTCTGGGGACGCTATCTCTCAGCCGATCAGAGCTTTTGCGACAACGACGGATGCCTGCTGCTGCCGACCTGGAACCATCTCTGGTTCGTCGCCTATCTGTGGGTTTATACGGTGGTGTTGTGGGCCGTCACCCGCCTCATGCCGAATGCCTGCCGGCGCCTGGGTGAATGGCTCGGCGGTCCGCTGTCCGGCTGGGGCGCCCTGTTGTGGCCGGTGTTGTTTTTAGCCATCGCCCGTATCGCACTGGCCGCACGTTTCGAAGCCACGCACGCGCTGGTGGACGACTGGTACAACCACGCCCAGTACTTCAGCGTGTTCCTGCTGGGTTTCCTGATGGCGCGCACCCGGAGCTTCTGGGAAGCATTGCAACGGCTGCGCTGGGCGTCTGTGTTGCTGGCCGCCGCCAGCTATGGCTTCATCATCTGGCAGTTCTATGCCAGCGGCTACAGCGACGCCAGTCCGCCGCCGGAAGCGATGCGGATTTTCCGGCGCGGCATGTGGGCATTGAACCAGTGGGCCACCATCGCCGCCATCTTCGGCTTCGCGTACCGCCTCCGTCACGCCGACAATGCGGCGCTGCGCTATCTCGTGCCGGCGGTGTTCCCGGTCTACATCCTCCACCAGACCGTGATCATCCTGGCCGCCGTGCAACTGAAGCCGTTCGGCATCCGACCCTTGTTCGAGGGCCCGCTGTTGGTGGTGGTGACTTACGCTGCTTGTTTTTCAGGGTATGAAGTGATCCGCCGGGTGGATTGGCTGCGGCCGCTGTTTGGGCTTAAGCGCAAGCCGGCCGCGATCGTACTTCCCAGTGCTGCTCAATCAGCGACTTAAGCCTTGCCTTCGTGGTGCGAATTTATTCGCATGTTCTTGATTTTTCGATGAAAAGCGTGCGAATAAATTCGCACCTACAAAAAAGCAGCGGAGCAAGCCCCGCTCTACAAAGCTTCGCCGTGCTCGACGATGAGCTGGATCGCCTGCCCGCCGCGGTAGTCGTCGGGCGCGAGACGGTAGGCCAAGCGCAAACGGGGCGGCGGCGGCTGGTTATGCCAGCCGCCGAAGTGGATGGCGTTGAGGCGTAGCGTGCCGCAGGCGACTTCGAGTTTGAGGTGGCGCTCGCCGACGATTCGCCACGACAGCACATCGAATTCGCCGTCGAACAGCGGCTCCGGATACGCCTGCCCCCACGGCCCGCCGTCGCGCAGCGCTTCGGCGGTGGCACGGTTGAAGTCCGTGGCAACGAGTTCGCCGTCGCTCAGCAACACCGACTGCAATAGCGCAGCATCCAGCATGGCTTCGGCATGCGCCCGGAACGCCGACGCGAACGCCGGCAGCGCATCGAGCGACAGGGCCAGGCCCGCAGCCATGGCGTGACCGCCGAACTTTTCGATCAGGCCGGGATGCGCGGCATCGACGGCCGCAAGCGCATCGCGGATGTGGAAGCCGGGAATCGAGCGCGCAGAACCGCGCAGCAGACCGCTGCCCGGCTCGGCCGGTGCGAAGGCGACCGTCGGCCGATGCGTACGCTCCTTGAGTTTCGACGCCACCAGGCCGACCACGCCCGGATGCCATTCCGGATCGAACAGGCACAGGGCCGAAGGCAGTATCTCGTCCGAAATGCCGGCCTTGGCTAGCAGCGCTTCGGCATCGTCGACCATGTTCTGCTGCAGGCCCTGGCGTTCGGCGTTGATGCCGTGCAGGACGGTGGCGAGTTCGCGCGCTTGCCGCGCATCGTCGGTCAGCAGGCATTCGATGCCCAGCGCCATGTCTTCGAGCCTGCCGGCGGCGTTGATCCGCGGCGCCAACGCGTAGCCGATATCGGCGGCGGTCAGCCTCGGCGCCTCGCGGCCGGAAACTTCGATCAGCGCGTGCAATCCGGCGCAGCCCTGCCCCGCGCGCAGCCTGCGCAGGCCGGCGGCCACGAAGGCGCGATTGTTGGCATCCAGCGGCACCAGATCGGCGACCGTGCCGACCGCGACCAAATCGAGCAATGCGGTGAGATCGGGTTCGCAGCCCGCCAGCGCGCCCGTTACGCGCAGATGCCGCCTGAGCGCGAGCAGCACGTAGAAAATGACGCCGACCCCGGCCAGCATCTTGCTCGGGAACGCATCCCCGCGCAGGTTGGGATTGACGATGGCATCCGCCGGCGGGAGCCGATCGCCGGGAAGATGGTGGTCGGTCACCAACACCTGCCAGCCGCGTGCCATGGCAGCGGCGATGCCGGCATGGCAGGCGATGCCGTGATCGACGGTGACCAACAAGTCGGGCCGCAACGCCGCGAGTTCGTCCACCAAAGCCGGCGACAGGCCATAGCCATGCACGATCCGATTGGGAACCGCATACGACACATGCGCGGCGCCGAGCATTCGTAAGCCACGCACGCCGACTGCGCAGGCGGTGGCGCCGTCGCAGTCGAAATCGCCGACCACGACGATATGGCGGTCCCGTGCGATAGCGTCCGCGAGCAGCGCGGTGGCCTGCGCGAGACCGCCGAGCGAATCCGGCGGCAGCAAGTTCGCCAGGCGCGGCTGCGCCTGCTGCGGATCGTGCGCGCCGCGGGCTGCGTAGATGCGGCGCAGCAGCGGCGGCACGCTGTCGGGCCAGCCTTCGCCGATCTGGCATTCCCTGCGGCGGATCGTGCGCTGGATCATTCGCTCAGCCGCTGCAGCGGCCTGCGCCAGAAGCGCCAGCGATGCGCACGCTCGAGGGCGAAGCGGCGGCCGTCCTCGCAGTCCAATTGCAAGCGTTCGATATCGCCGCGGCGCAATGCGTCCAGCGCAGGTTGCAGCCAGTCGGCATCCAGGCGAGCCAGATCGCGCATTGCCGCCAGGTCGAACAGCGCGTCGCCGGCAGCGCCCGGATACCGCGCCGGCAACCTCTGTGCACCGCCGGCTGCGGAGGCCAAAGCGTGCAAGGTCGGATCGCCGGTGCACGCGGTCGGATGCGCGTCATGCGCCCGCATGCGCGCGTCCGGCAGCGTGCCCGCGCCCCAGAACCAGAGCGAATTGATCGGCGGCTTGCCTTGCGCGGCGCGTGCGGCGTTCCACGGGTGGTTATGCAGCACGATCTGGGCTTCGCTCTGAAGCACGCGCCAGCGGGAGCCGTCGGGGCCGAGGTCGGCATGTTCGAATACGTCGTCGCCCAGCGCATCGCCCGGATCGGCGAAGGCGGGAATACGGGTTTCGCGCGCCATACGCAGGTACCAACGCGAGGGCGCCGGCGCATCGAGCGCGAACCCGGCATCGCCGAACAGCGGCTTCAGGGCCGGCAGCAGCGCCTCGCTATCGGTCCGCGTCATCCCCATCGATTCGCCGTGCGCCATCAATCGCACGCCATTGATGTCCGGGCGCATGTACACCGGATCGGCACGCAACCAGGCGTCCGTACCGGCGTCGCCCGCATCGGCCTGGCGCGAGAGCGCGGCGATCGGCCAGGTGCCGGGCGGCAGACTGTAGTGCCGCAGCAGCTGGGCGCGCCTGCCGGCTTGCGTCGCCGGCGGACGATCGGCGCGCCCCAGCGCGACGGCGGTTGTCGCGGACAGGCGCTGACCGCCGAAACGTTCGGCAGCGGGCAACAGGAAGGTGGCCCGCGCCATGGGTCAGCCCATTCTCATTCGGCGATGCGCTCGTAGCCGGACAAGGCCTGGATCACGGCCTCGTTGTTCCGGTACTTGCCACGCAAGGCCGCCAGTTCTTCGTTGCTGCCGGTGCACAGCTCGCGCACGGTTTTGGCCAGATATTCGCGCCGTTCGGCGTCGTACGGTTCTTCGCCCAGAAAATGCTCGCAATCGTCGCGGCGGCTGATGAAGGCGACCACGTCTTTCGGCAACTCCGCAGCAGCAGGATCCTGGCCGTAGGCACCTTCGATCGCCAGCCGTTTCTCTTCGACCCAACCGGTGAAATCCTTGCCGGCGCGGCTGACGTACATCACCTGCACCCAGCCCTGATACGGTTTGTAGACGGTCAGAGCATCGCCCGGGATCACAAAGATTTTCTGCCTGCAGGCCGCCGACGGCGCGTTGTGGAAATGCAGCCTGCCCTTGCCCGTCACTTTGGCCTGCAGCGGCGGGCGGAAATCCGGTTCGCCATCGGCCGTGGCGGCAAGCGCGGCGCAATCGGCGCGCTCGGCCGCCGCGACGGAGCCGGCGCAGGAGAGCGCCAGGGCACACAGCAGTATTCGTAGCGATGCGTTCATGACTGGTAGCTCACTCCCACGATCTCGTACTCGCGCGTGCCGCCCGGCGCTTCGATTACGACGCTGTCGCCTTCGTGCTTGCCGATCAATGCGCGCGCCACCGGCGAGGAAATCGCGATCAGGCCGTGTTTGATGTCCGCTTCGAGGTCGCCGACGATCTGGTAGCGGCGCTCCTCGTCGGTTTCGACGTCCGCCAGCACCACGCTGGCGCCGAACACGATCTTCGACCCGGCATTGAGCGTGGCTACGTCGATCACCTGCGCATGCGACAGCTCCGATTCCAGCTGCTTGATGCGTCCTTCGATGAAGCTTTGCTGGTCGCGCGCCGCGTGGTACTCGGCGTTCTCCTTCAGATCGCCGTGCGCGCGCGCCTCGGCGATCGCGGCGATCACCGCCGGCCGCTTGACCGACTTCAGCTCTTCCAGCTCGGCGCGCAGCCGCTGCGCGCCCTGGGTGGTCAACGGCGCCCTCATGCCTTGGCCTCTTCCTGCATGTCCAGTTCCTTGTGCAATTCCTGCAGCGACCACACCGGGCCGCTGTCTCGATAGTCCAAAGAATGCAGCAAGGCCTTGGCGCCGGCAATGGTGGTCGAATAGGTCACGCGGTGCTGCAGCGCCTCGCGGCGGATCGAGAACGAGTCGGCGATGGCCTGCTTGCCCTCGGTGGTGTTGACGATATAGGCGATCTCGCCGTTCTTGATCAAGTCGACCACATGCGGGCGGCCCTCGATCACTTTGTTGATGCGCTCGCATTCGATGCCCTGGCCGTGCAGCCAGGCGGCGGTGCCGCTGGTGGCGACCAGCGTATAGCCGCGGCGGATCAGGTCCTGCGCGACCGGCAGCACGCGCGGCTTGTCCGGGTCGCGCACCGAGATGAAGGCCTTGCCCGTAGCCGGCGGCGCTTTGATGCTGGCGGCTTCCTGGGCGCGCGCGAAAGCGGCCCCGAAATGGCGGCCCACGCCCATGACTTCGCCGGTGGAACGCATTTCCGGGCCGAGGATG
Source organism: Luteimonas galliterrae (assembly GCF_023374055.1). Classification (NCBI taxonomy): domain Bacteria; kingdom Pseudomonadati; phylum Pseudomonadota; class Gammaproteobacteria; order Lysobacterales; family Lysobacteraceae; genus Luteimonas; species Luteimonas galliterrae. The sequence goes on from NZ_JAMBEP010000001.1 coordinate 733,733, forward strand.
GGATCCACGTTCTGGAACTTGGCGAACGGGAAGATCGCTTCCTTGACCGAGTGGTAGTCCGGCACGATTTCCTGGGTGGCGCCCAGCGAAGCCAGCGACTTGCCGGCCATGCAGCGCGCCGCGATCTTGGCCAGCGGCATGCCGGTGGCCTTGGACACGAACGGCACCGTGCGCGAGGCGCGCGGATTGACTTCCAGCAGGAAGATCACGTCCTCGCCGTTTTCCCCGGCCTGCACCGCGAACTGGGTGTTCATCAGGCCGACCACGTTCAGCGCCTTGGCGAGCGCGACCACCTGTTCGCGCAGACGCGCCTGGGTTTCGGCGGACAGCGAATACGGGGGCAGCGAGCACGACGAGTCGCCGGAGTGCACACCGGCCTCTTCGATATGCTCCATCACGCCGCCGATCAGCACTGCGCCGGTGTCGTCGGCGATCACGTCGATGTCCACTTCGACCGCGTTGTCCAGGAATCGGTCGAGCAGCACCGGCGAATCGTTGGACACCCGCACCGCCTCGCGCATGTAGCGCGCCAGGTCGGCGTCGGCATGCACGACTTCCATCGCGCGGCCGCCGAGCACGTAGCTCGGGCGCACGACCAGCGGATAGCCGATCTCGCGGGCCAGCGCCAGCGCTTCCTCGGGATTTCGCGCGGTTCGGTTCGGTGGCTGCCTCAGGCCCAGCTTCTCGACCAACTGCTGGAAGCGCTCGCGGTCTTCGGCCAGGTCGATGCTGTCCGGCGAGGTGCCGATGATCGGCACGCCGTTGGCTTCCAGCGCACGGGCCAGCTTCAGCGGCGTCTGCCCGCCGTACTGCACGATCACGCCCTTGGGCTTTTCCAGCTCGACGATCTCGAGCACGTCTTCCAGCGTCAGCGGTTCGAAGTACAGGCGGTCGGAGGTGTCGTAATCGGTCGACACGGTCTCTGGGTTGCAGTTGACCATGATGGTCTCGTAGCCGTCTTCGCGCAGCGCCAGCGCGGCGTGCACGCAGCAGTAGTCGAATTCGATGCCCTGCCCGATCCGGTTCGGCCCGCCGCCCAGCACGATGATCTTGTCGCGCGCGGTGGGCTGCGCCTCGCATTCGTCCTCGTAGGTCGAATACAGATAGGCGGTGGTGGTGGCGAACTCGGCCGCGCAGGAATCCACGCGCTTGTAGACCGGCTTGATGCCGTGCGCGCGGCGCAAAGCGCGCAGCGCCTTCTCGTCGGTGCCGACCAACTGCGCCAGGCACGCATCGGAAAAGCCCATCCGCTTGAGCTTGCGCAGGCGTTTGGCATCGAGCGCATCGACGCCCGCCGCGGCGACTTCTTTCTCGGTGGCGACGATTTCTTCGATCTGGTCCAGGAACCAGGGATCGACGAAGGACAGCGCATGCACTTCCTCCACGCTCATGCCGGCGCGGAACGCGTCGCCGAGGTAGAACAGGCGCTCGGGGCCGGCTTCCTTCACTTCGCGGCGCATGGTGGCCAGGTCGTCCTCGTTAGCCAGGTTCAATCCGGTCGGATCGAGGCCGACCTTGCCCGTTTCCAGGCCGCGCAGCGCCTTCTGCAGCGATTCCTGGAAAGTGCGGCCGATCGCCATCACCTCGCCCACCGACTTCATCTGCGTGGTCAGGCGCGCGTCGGCCTGCGGGAATTTTTCGAAAGCGAAGCGCGGAATCTTGGTGACCACGTAATCGATGCTCGGCTCGAACGAGGCCGGCGTCAGGCCGCCGGTGATCTCGTTCTTCAATTCGTCGAGCGTGTAGCCGACCGCCAGCTTGGCCGCGACCTTGGCGATCGGGAAGCCGGTCGCCTTCGACGCAAGCGCGGACGAGCGCGACACGCGCGGGTTCATTTCGATGACGACCACGCGGCCGGTCTGCGCGTTGATGCCGAACTGCACGTTGCTGCCGCCGGTGTCGACGCCGATCTTGCGCAGCACGGCGATGCTGGCGTCGCGCAGGCGCTGGTATTCCTTGTCGGTCAAGGTCTGCGCGGGGGCGACGGTGATCGAGTCGCCGGTATGCACGCCCATCGGATCGAGGTTTTCGATCGAGCAGACGATGATGCAGTTGTCCGCGGCGTCGCGGACCACTTCCATCTCGAATTCCTTCCAGCCCAGCACCGATTCTTCCACCAGCACTTCGTGCACCGGCGACAGCTCCAGGCCGCGCTTGACGATGTCCTCGAATTCCTCGCGGTTGTAGGCGATGCCGCCGCCGCTGCCGCCCAGGGTGAAGCTGGGGCGGATGATGGTGGGATAGCCGACGCGGGTCTGGATGTCGACCGCCTGCTCGAAGCTGCGCGCGACTTCGGCCTTGGGGCATTCCAGGCCGATCTCGGCCATCGCCACGCGGAACAGCTCGCGGTCCTCGGCCATGCGGATCGCGTCGCGCGAGGCGCCGATCAGCTCGACGCCGTATTTCTCGAGCACGCCGTTGTCGGCCAGGTCCAGCGCGCAGTTCAGCGCGGTCTGTCCGCCCATGGTGGGCAGCAGCGCATCGGGCTTTTCCTTGGCGATGATCTTTTCGACCGTCTTCCAGTTGATCGGCTCGATGTAGACCGCATCGGCCATTTCCGGATCGGTCATGATCGTGGCCGGATTGCTGTTGACCAGCACCACGCGGTAGCCCTCGTCGCGCAGCGCCTTGCAGGCTTGCGCGCCTGAGTAGTCGAACTCGCAGGCCTGGCCGATGACGATCGGGCCTGCGCCGATGATGAGTACGGTTTTTATGTCGCTGCGTTTTGGCATGACGTTCCTCTACAGAATATGGGCCGGCGGCGCGGTGCGCCCGCTGCGGCTGGGGTTCTTCAACTTTCGTTCCATTCGTCGATGCCGCACTTGCGCGCGGCGTCCTGACCGAATGCGACAGGCTTTTCCAAATCCGGGAAATCCTTCTTCAGCACGCCGGCGGCCGGGCTTTCCATGAAGGCGGCCACATCGGCGCGTTCGGCCGCCGTCATGCCGGAAACCGTGCCGAACGGATTCGGCGCCGTGCCGCCGTTGATCATCGCGTCCACGCCCGCGCGCATCGCGCCGGTAAGCTTGGCGCCGCCCGGCGTGCCGGCGAAGCGCAACCATGCAGCGACCGTCTCGCTGTCCTCGAACAGGTCGCCGAAAGCCTCGCTCAGTTTGCCTTCCACCTCCGGCTGCAGCGCGTCGAGCAGACAATCCTGCTGCGCGGCGTCGTAACGCTTCAACTCCGGCTGACTGTCGAAACTGGCCCGGACCACCTTGCGGGTGACGTCGGGCGTGAAGCCGAGCAAGCTCTTTATCTGGGAGATTTCGATGTCGGTGGGCGTTTGCGCGTGCGCCGGCTGCATGAACCACAAAAGCGATGCTGCAACGAACGCAGATACTGCGGCCGACCGTTTTATCTCGAAGCCCTTCGCTGAGGAACCTGCGCGGCTAACCGAGACGGCTTCGATGTCGGGGCGCTCTCGCATATCGCTCTCAATACAAACGGTTCTGCCACCGCTCGGGCGGCAGCCAAGTGATCGTGTTCTCGCCGGCAGCGCGGATGCCGCCGGCCTGCACGGCAGCCAGCACATGGGCTTGCATCGCGCTCCAACTCTCGGCCTGCGCGCCGATCGCCGCGCCGATGCGGTTGTTGTGGGCGTCCATGGCACGGCTTTCGTTGCCGGCGCCACCGCGTTCCATCACCGCGGTGACCCAGTCGACCCAGCGCGGCGTCGCGGTGTAGGCGACGGTGGCGCTGGCCAACGCATGGCGATAGGCGTCGGCGGGCCCGTTGCGCCCGCCCGGCAGGTCTGCGGCGAACCATTGCGCGTAGACGGTGGCGAAGACGAAGATCGGATAAGCCGCCAGCAGTGCACAGATAACAGCGAGGCGGCGAAACCATCGTTTCCTCGTGCCGTCATTCCCGCGAAGGCGGGAATCCAGCGGCTTTCGTGACGAGGCCGCGGAATGTCCGAAGAGCGAAGTCACTGGATGACCAGCCGTTCGGCTGTTGAAAGCCCCGCCTTCGCGGGAATGACGGCTGAAAGCGAAGAGCTTCGCCTTTGCAGTCATCCAGTGGCGAAAACCTTGTTTCACCTGCCGCTATCCATTGCCTGGATGAACCGATCGAACAACGGCGCCACATCGTGCGGACCCGGCGACGCTTCCGGATGTCCTTGGAAACTGAACGCCGGCGCATCCGTCAAGGCGATGCCCTGGTTGCTGCCGTCGAACAGCGAGCGATGCGTGACGCGCGCATTGGCCGGCAACGTCGATTCGTCAACCGCGAAGCCGTGGTTCTGCGAAGTGATCATCACCCGGCCGGTGTCCAGGTCGATGACCGGATGGTTGGCGCCGTGGTGGCCGAATTTCATCTTCAGCGTCTTCGCACCGACCGCGAGGCCGAGCAGCTGGTGGCCCAGGCAGATGCCGTAAGTCGGAATCTTCCTGGATACGAATTCACGGATCGCGGCGATCGCGTAATCGCAGGGCTCGGGATCGCCCGGGCCGTTGGACAAAAACACGCCATCGGGCTTCAGCGCGAGCACGTCCGCCGCGGAGGTCTGCGCCGGCACTACGGTGACGTCGCAACCGCGCTCTGCGAGCATGCGCAGAATGTTGCGCTTCACGCCAAAGTCGTAGGCCACCACTTTGTATTTCGCTTCCGCACGGGCGAACCGGTTGCTGTCCAGGTCCAACTGGCCGTCGCGCCATGGATAGGCGGCGCGGACGCTGACTTCCTTGGCCAGATCCATGCCCTTCAGGCCGGGGAACTTTCGGGCGGCCTCGACCGCTTTCTCCGCATCGATCTCGCCAGCCATCAGCGCCCCGTTCTGCGCGCCGCGGTCGCGCAACAGACGCGTCAGCTTGCGGGTGTCGATATCGGCGATGGCGACGATGCCGCGCGCCAGCAGCCATTCCGGCAGCGATACCTGGCTGCGCCAGCTGCTGGGCCGGCGCGGCACGTCGCGCACGATCAAGCCGGCGGCCCAGGCCTGCGCGGCTTCGTCGTCCTGGCCGGTGCAGCCGGTGTTGCCGATGTGCGGATAGGTCAGCGTGACGATCTGCCGGGCATAGGACGGATCGGTCAGGATTTCCTGGTAGCCGGTCATGGCGGTGTTGAACACCACCTCGCCGACCGAAAGGCCGGGCGCGCCTACGGAAACGCCCTCGAAGACCGTTCCGTCTTCAAGCGCAAGGATTGCGGGCTGGGTCACGTGCTTCGCCTACGTCGGATTGCAAGAAACCGCCGAAGCGGCGGGAACCGGTCCGGAGGCAGGGGTGTCAGGCGAGCGAGAATGATACCGGGCCGGGGCTAAGGACGCCAGCGCGAATCTGCTTTTCGTAAGAGCGGCTTCAGCCGCGAGCTTCTCGGGTGGCATCAGGCCTCAAAGCAGGCACTGGATACGCCCCTGCTGTGGTCAAGAGCTCGCGGCTGAAGCCGCTCTTACGAAAAGCCGCTATTCAGAGCAGATCGCGTAGCCGGTAAACGCCAGGAGCACGGCCTGAAAGCCGCCCGGCGGCATGCAGCGCGCCGCGGGCGAAGATATCGCGGTTGGTGGCGCGATGGACCAATTCGATCCGCTCGCCGATGCCGGCGAACTGGATCAGATGCTCGCCGACGATGTCCCCAGCACGCAGGCTGGCGTAACGCGCCAGGGCGCCGCCCTGCCCCGCGGCTTCGCCCAGTGCCAGCGCAGTGCCCGAAGGTGCATCTTTCTTGCCCGCGTGGTGCGCTTCGACGATATCGCAGTCCCAGCCGGGCAAGGCCGCGGCGGCGCGTTCGACCAGCTCGCTCAGCACCGCCACGCCCAGGCTGAAGTTCGCCGCCCAGAGCACCGGGATCCGGGCCGAGGCTTCGGCGATGGCCGCACGCTGGGCCTCGCTTAAGCCGGTAGTGCCGGATACCAGCGCCGCGCCGCGTTCGGCGCACAGGGCCAGGATCGGGTCGAAGGCTTCGGCCAGGCTGAAATCGACGGCCGCATCGAACGCCGGCACGCCCGCAAGCTCGTTGCTGGCGAATTGCGGTACGCCGTCGATCACGCGCTGGCCGACCTTGCGCGATACGGCGCCCACGACAGTGCAATTCCCGCCTTCCGCGCACAGCCGCAGCAGGGCCTGGCCCATGCGGCCGGAGGCGCCGTGGATCAGCAGTTTCGCCGTTTCGGTCATGCGCTCAGGCTAGCCGCAGCGCCCCACCGTCCACAAGAGCCGCGTGCTCTTCGTAAGAGCGGCTTCAGCCGCGAGCCTTCTCACTGCAAATCGCGGTACGGGAAAAAAGCTCGCGGCTGAAGCCGCTCTTACGAAAAGCAGTCAATCGCCCTGGTCGGGATCGCGCAGCACCGGCGCGCTTTCCGGCTGCGGGCCGGCCGCGAACGCGGCGCGCATCTTGGCGTCGTCGCGCAGGCCTTCCCACTTGGCGATCACCATCGTCGCCACGCCGTTGCCGATGAAGTTGGTGATGGCCCGCGCCTCGGACATGAAACGGTCCACGCCCAGGATCAGCGCCACGCCTTCCACGGGCACCTTGCCGCCGAGCGCGGCCAGCGTCGCGGCCAGCGTCACGAAGCCCGAACCGGTGACGCCGGCCGCGCCCTTCGATGTCAGCAGAAGCACCGCCAACAAGGTGAGCTCCTCGCCCAGGCTCAGGTCGACGCCGACGGCCTGGGCGATGAATATCGCCGCCATCGTCAGGTAGATGCAGGTGCCGTCGAGATTGAAGGAATAGCCGGTAGGCACGACCAGGCCGACCGCGGCACGGTCGCAGCCGGCTTCTTCCAGCCGGTTGATCAGGCGCGGCAGCGCCGATTCCGAAGACGAAGTGCCCAGCACCAGCAAGAGCTCGCCGCGGATGTGCTTGAGGAAGCGCCAAAGCGAAAAACCCGAGATCCGCGCCACCGCGCCCAGCACCACGAACACGAACGCGAAACAGGTGATGTAGACCGCGAACAGCAGCCAGCCCAGCGACGCCAGCGACCCCAGGCCGAACTTGCCGATGGTGAACGCCATCGCCCCGAACGCGCCGATCGGCGCCAACCGCATGATCATGCCGACGATGCCGAACACCACGTGCGACAGGTCCTCGCACAGTTCGAGCACCCGCTGTCCTGCGCCGCCCATCCGGGTCAGCGCGACGCCGGTCAGCAGGGCCACCAGCAACACCTGCAGCAATTTGCCTTCGGTGAAGGCCGAGAGGAAATCGTGCGGGATGATGTCCAGCAGGAAAGGGACCGTGCCCTGTTCGTGTGCGGCCTTCTGGTATTGGGCGATGCCGGACGCGTCGATCTGCGCCGGATCGATATTCATGCCGGCGCCCGGCTTCAGCACATTGGCCACGACCAGGCCGATCACCAGCGCCAGCGTCGTCAACACTTCGAAATAGATGAGCGCCTTCAGCCCGATCTTGCCGACGTGGCGCAAGTCGCCGATCTTGGCGATGCCGGCGACGATGGTGAGGAAGATCACCGGCGCGATGATCATCTTGACCAGCTTGATGAAGCCGTCGCCGAGCGGCTTCATCTTGGCGCCGAGCTCGGGGTGGAAGTGCCCCACCAGTACGCCGATCGCGATCGCGATCAGCACCTGGATGTACAGGTTCTTCCACCAGCCCTTGGCCATGCCGCCCTCCCAGACGAACCGGCCGAGCCTAGCACGCACTGCTTTTCGTGGGAGCGGCCTTTGTGGGAGCGGCTTTAGCCGCGAGCTCTTCCAGGTCTCGAAGAGCTCGCGGCTAAAGTCGCTCCCACAAGAGCGACAACAAAGCCGCTAGGACGTCATGCGGTCCCAGAAACCCTTGACGCCGTCGATGAAAGTGCTGGACCGCGGCGAATGGCGGCGCGCGCCCTCGCCGATGAAGGTCGCTTCGAACTGCTCCAGCAAAGTCCGCTGCTCGGCGGTCAGGTTGACCGGCGTCTCGACCACGGCGCGGCAGTACAAATCGCCCGGCGCGCGGCTGCGCACCGACTTGACGCCCTTGTCGCGCAGGCGGAACACCTTGCCGGTCTGGGTTTCGGCCGGTATGCGGATTTCGGCCTCGCCGTCGAGGGTGGGTACGCGCACCGTGTCGCCGAGCGCGGCCTGCGAGATGCGGATCGGCACTTCGCAATGCAGGTCGTCGCCGTCGCGGGTGAAGATTTCGTGCTCGCGCACGCGGATCTCGACATAGAGATCGCCCGGCGGGCTGCCGGGCGGGCCGGCTTCGCCTTCGCCGGACAGGCGGATGCGATCGCCGTTGTCCACGCCGGCGGGAATCTTCACCGACAACACTTTTTCCTGCTCGACGCGGCCGTTGCCGTGGCACTCCGCGCATGGATTTCTGATGGTCTTGCCGCGGCCGTTGCAATGCGGGCACGGCTGCTGCATCGAAAAGATGCCGCGCTGCATCCGCACCTGGCCATGGCCGCGGCAGGTATGGCAGGTCTCCAGCTTGCCGTCTTCGGAACCGGTGCCGTTGCAATGCCCGCAGGCGGCGAGCGTGGGGATTTCGATGCGCCTTTCGAGGCCGGCGACGGCTTCTTCCAGGTCGAGCTCCATCACATAGCCGATATCGGCGCCGCGGCGCGGACCGCGCGCGGCACCGCCGCCGAAAATGTTGCCGAAAATGTCGCCGAAGATATCGCCGACGTCGCCGAAGCCCGCCGGGCCGCTGTTGCCGCCGCCCATGCCGTGCTCGAAAGCGGCGTGGCCGTGCGCGTCGTACATGCGGCGCTTGCCGCCATCGGACAGCACTTCGTAGGCTTCCTTGCATTCCTTGAACGAGGCTTCGGATTCCTTGTCGCCGGGATTGCGGTCCGGATGGTATTTCATCGCGCAGCGCCGATAGGCCTTCTTCAGCTCCTCGTCGGTCGCCGTGCGCGCCACGCCCAGTACTTCGTAGTAATCCCGCTTGCTCATGTATTGGTTTTCTTGGAATGCATGAATTCGCCGGCGTCGCTCATGGCGCGACGTACGGCCCTTTGGTTTCGCCCCAACCCCATTGCGGCATTGGCTGTTCTTCGGCGACTTCCGCGCCCGGCTGCGAGTTGATCACGGCCAGGCGGGTACCCCATTCGATATACGCCACGAAGGACGAACGGAATTCCGGATCGTCCGGCAGGCCGATTTCGTCGGCGGCATCGATCAGCAACTGCACCCAACGGCGGCGCTGCGCTTCCTGCAGATGGCGGCCCAGATGGTGCCTGATCATCTCCGCGTGCCCGCCGTGGCTTTCCGAATATGCCTTCGGGCCGCCGAACACTTCGGCGAGGAAACGCGCGACGTGCCGCGGGTGTTCCGGATCCATTTTCGCGAACACCGGCTGCAGCAACGGATCGGCGTTGACCTTGCCGTAAAACGCTTCGGTCAGCGTTTCCAATGCGGCCATCCCGCCTGCCCAGTCATACGGGCTGGACGGTGCGGCGGATGCAGGTTCCTGGACTTCAGTGGTCATTGCGCGATCCGTTTGCATACCGTCGGAGCGGAGCTTCAAAAGAAACGGGAGCACGCAGCGAACCACGTCTCCCGTCTCTCGATTCCCGTACCCGGGCTTACTTTTTCTCGTCGTCCCTGACCTCGGTGAACTCGGCGTCGACGACGTCGTCGTTCTTCGAGGCGGACGCGCCGGCATCGCTCTCGGCACCCGGCTGCTGCGCGGCGGCAGCGGCGGCGTACAGCGACTGTCCGGCTTCTTCCAACGCTTTCGACTTGGCCTCGATCTGGGCTTTGTCGTCGCCCTTCATCGCGGTTTCCAGGTCCGCCAGCGCGGCTTCGGTCTTGCCGATGATCTCGCCGCCGACCTTGTCGCCGTGCTCCTTGATGGCGCTGCGGGTGGCATGGATCAGCGCATCGGCCTGATTGCGCGCGTTGACCAGCTCGTGGAACTTCTTGTCTTCCTCGCGATGCGCTTCGGCATCGCTGACCATGCGCTGGATTTCCTCATCCGACAGGCCCGAACCAGCCTTGATCTCGACCTTCTGCTCCTTGCCGGTCTTCTTGTCCTTGGCGTGCACGTGCAGGATGCCGTTGGCGTCGATGTCGAACGACACTTCCACCTGCGGCATGCCGCGCGGCGACGGCTCGATGCCGGACAAGTCGAACTTGGCCAGCGACTTGTTGAAACGAGCCTGATCGCGCTCGCCCTGCAGCACATGCACCGTCACCGCGGACTGGTTGTCCTCGGCGGTGGAGAAGGTCTGCGAGGCCTTGGTCGGGATGGTGGTGTTCTTCTCGATGATCTTGGTGAATACGCCGCCCAGCGTCTCGATGCCCAGCGACAACGGGGTCACGTCGAGCAGCAGCACGTCCTTGACGTCGCCGGCCAGCACGCCGCCCTGGATCGCGGCGCCCAGGGCCACGGCCTCGTCGGGGTTGACGTCCTTGCGCGGTTCCTTGCCGAAGAAGTCGGCCACGGCCTGCTGCACTTTCGGCATGCGGGTCTGGCCGCCGACCAGGATCACTTCGCCGATTTCGCTGGCGCGCAGGCCTGCGTCGTTCAGCGCGATGCGGCACGGTTCGATGGTCTTCTTGATCAGGTCCTCGACCAGGGCTTCGAGCTTGGCGCGCGTGAGCTTCAGGTTGAGGTGCTTGGGACCGGAAGCGTCGGCGGTCACGTACGGCAGGTTCACTTCGGTCTGCTGCGAGCTGGAGAGCTCGATCTTGGCGCGCTCGGCCGCATCCTTCAGGCGCTGCAACGCCAACGGATCCTTGCGCAGGTCGATGCCCTGCTCTTTCTGGAATTCGTCGACCAGGTAGTCGATGACGCGCTTGTCGAAATCTTCGCCGCCCAGGAAGGTGTCGCCGTTGGTAGCCAGCACTTCGAACTGCTTTTCGCCGTCGACGTTGGCGATTTCGATGATCGACACGTCGAAGGTGCCGCCGCCCAGGTCGTAGACGACGATCTTGCGGTCGCCGCCGGCCTTGTCCAGGCCATAGGCCAGCGCAGCCGCGGTCGGCTCGTTGATGATGCGCTTGACGTCCAGGCCGGCGATCTTGCCGGCGTCCTTGGTGGCCTGGCGCTGGCTGTCGTTGAAGTAGGCCGGCACCGTGATCACCGCTTCGGTGACCGTCTCGCCCAGGTAGGCCTCGGCGGTCTTCTTCATCTTTTCGAGGATGCGCGCGGACACTTCCTGCGCGGACAGCTTCTTGCCGTCGCTGGTCGCGACCCAGGCGTCGCCGTTGTCGTGCTCGACGATCGCGTACGGGACCAGGTCGCGGTCCTTCTTCACTTCCGCATCGTTGAACTTGCGGCCGATCAGGCGCTTGACGGCGTAGAAGGTGTTCTTGGGATTGGTGACGGCCTGGCGCTTGGCGGAAGCGCCCACCAACACCTCGCCGTCCTTGCTGTAGGCGACGATCGAAGGCGTGGTGCGGTCGCCCTCCGAATTTTCGATGACGCGGGCCTTGCCGCCCTCCATGATCGCCACGCACGAATTGGTCGTGCCGAGATCGATGCCGATGATCTTGCCCATGGTATTGCTCCCTCTCTCGAATCTGAATGTTGGGGACGGCCGTTGCCGTCGATGTCCGTAATCTGGGGCCTGGGGCCGCCGGTTCAAGCGTTCGCCTACATCGTCTAGTCGTGCTTGGCGACAACCACCATGGCCGGCCGCAGCAAGCGCTCGTTCAACAGGTAACCCTTCTGGAAGGTCTGGGCGACCGCGCCCGGGGGCACGCCCTGCGCGTCGACCACGCTCGCGGCCTGGTGCCGGTCCGGGTCGAAACTGTCGCCGGGCATCGGCGCCACTTCGACCAGGCCATTGGCCTCGGCGACCTTGTGCAGCTGGCGCAGGGTCAGCTCCACGCCGGCACGCAGCGGGTCGTTTTGCGGGGCGGTGACCAGCGCCGCTTCCAGGCTGTCGAACACCGGCAGCAGATCGGCCAGCAGGCGCTCGTTGGCGAATTTGCGGGCCAGCTCGACGTCGCGCGCCAGGCGCTTGCGCTGGTTGTCCAGGTCGGCGCGCTCGCGCAGCGATTCGGCGCGCAGTTGTTCCAGGTCGCCTTTCAGAGTCTCGATCAAGCCGTACAGGGGGTGGTCGGCGTCCAGGGCCGCTTCTGCGGCCGCATCGTCGGGTCGTTGTTCGGTTGCGGTCATGTCCAGGTTCCGGGCGGTCGTCCTGCCGCCCTACCCGACAACCTATGAGGGCTGGGCCCCGGGATTCAAGGCGGAACCCAGCGCGTCGGCCGCCGCCTGCACGACCGGAATGACTCGGTCGTAGGCCATCCGGGTCGGCCCGATCACGCCCAGCACGCCCAGCACGCGGCCGCCGGCGGCATACGGCGCGGTCACCAGCGACACGCCGTCCAGCGGCGCCAGGCCGGTCTCCTCGCCGATGAAGATGCGCACGCCGGGCGCGTGCACCGTGCGCTCCAGCAATTGCAGGATCTCGCGCTTGCGGGCGAAGGCTTCGAACAACTCGCGCAGGCGGTCCAGGTCCGCCAGGTCCTGCACGCCGATCAGCCGTGTCTGGCCGGCCAGCAGCATGTCTTCGGCGCCGGGCGCCAGGGCCTGTTCGGCCAGTTCCACGGTTTGCGCCAGCAGGCTCTCCATCTCGCTGCGGGCGCTGCGCATTTCGTGCAGCAGCGTGGCGCGGATGTCGGCCAGCGGCCGTCCGGCGAAATGATGGTTGAGGTAATTGGCGACGCGCTCCAGCTCGGCCGGGCCGTAGACGCGGCGCGTCTGCAGGATGCGGTTCTGCACGTCGTTGTCGGCGAACACTAGGATCGCCAGTACGCGTTGGCCGTCCAGCGGGACGAAGTCGATGTGCTTGAACGCAAACTGCTCGCGCTGCGGCACGCTGACCACGCCGACGAAATGGGTCATCGCCGACAGCAGCTCGGAAGCGTTGCCGAGCAGGTTCTGGGTGCCCGCCCCCGCCGGCAGTTCGCTGCGCAGCCGCGACAGTTCGCCTTCGGCCAGCGGTTTGACCTGCAGCAGGCTGTCGACGAAGACGCGGTAGCCCTGGGCGGTGGGTATGCGCCCGGCGGAAGCGTGCGGCGCGCTGAGCAGGCCGGTGTCTTCCAGGTCGGCCAGGATGTTGCGGATCGTCGCCGGGCTGACGTCCAGACCGGCGTGGCGCGCCAGGGTCTGCGAACCGACCGGCTCGCCGTCGCGGATGTAGCGCGCGATCAGCGTGCGCAGCAGCTGGCGCGCGCGCGGGTCTAGGGACGAGTCGTCGGAAGGTCTGGCCACGTGGGCGGTATAAGCCGGACCGGCGGTGCGCGCAAGCGTCGCTCGTGGATTGCGGCCCTGTCGCAAGTTCCGCGACCCGCGCATGGCAGGCTGGCGGGCCGCACGGCACAATTGCATCCATGCTGACGCTACTGACGATCAAGGACTTCGCCGTCGTCCGGACCGCCGAACTCGAGTTCGGCGCGGGCTTGACCGTGATCTCGGGCGAAACCGGCGCCGGCAAGTCGCTGCTCGTCGATGCGCTCGGCTTCCTGTCCGGGCTGCGCGCCGACAGCGGCATGGTCAGGCACGGCGCCGAGCGCGCCGAACTCAGCGCGCAATTCGACCTGAGCGATGCCATGCCCGCCCGCGATTGGCTGCGCGAACAGGAACTGGACGAAGGCGACGACTGCCAGCTGCGCCGCACCCTACGCGCCGACGGCGGTTCCAAGGCCTGGATCAACGGCCGCCCGGCCACGCTGGCGCAGTTGGGCGAACTGGCGGGCCTGCTGGTCGAAATCCACGGCCAGCACGAACACCAGGCGTTGCTGTCTAAGGCCAGCCAGCTGGCCCTGCTCGACGGTTTCGGCGGACACGAGGCGGCATTGACTGCGGTCGAAACCGTGGCCGCGCACTGGAACGCCTTGCTGCGCGAGCGCGAGGCGTTATCGAAACAGGGCGACGTCTCCGAGCGCATCGCCTACCTGGAGCACCAGTTCGCAGAATTGCAGCGCGAAGCGCTGGAGCCGGATGCCATCGCCGAACTCGGCGCCACGCATCGCCGGCACGCGCATGCAGCCGCGCTGATCGCGGCCTGCGACGGCGCCTTCGCGCGCCTGGCCGGCGAGGACGCGCCATCGATGACGCGGCAACTGCAACAGACCCGCAGCGAACTGATGCGGGTGGTCGAACACGAGCCGCGGCTGGCCGACATCGATGCCCTGCTCGACGCCGCATCGATCCAGCTCGACGAGGCGATCGCGCTGATCGAACGCGTCCGCGAAGACCTGGACCTGGATCCGGCACAGTTCGAAGACATGGAACGCCGCCTGGGCCGCATCCACGATCTCGCCCGCAAACACCGCGTCGCGCCCGAGCAGCTTGCGGCGCAGCGAGATGCGCTCGCGGCGGAGCTGGAATTGCTGCGCAGCGCCGGCCAGCGCGTGACAGCACTCGACGGCGAGATCGCCGCCGCCCGCAAGCAGTGGCAAGCTGCTGCCGCCAAACTCACCGAGGCCCGTACCAAGACGGCCAAAGCGCTGTCCAAATCCACCACCGCCCTGATCGGCGAGCTGGGCATGGGCGGCGGCAAATTCGAAGTGGCGTTGGAGCCGAACGCGGCCGAGCGTCCCGATGCCAACGGCGCCGAGCGCGTGGAATTCCTAGTTTCGGCCAATGCGGGCCAGCCCCCGCGGCCGTTGCGCAAGGTCGCGTCCGGCGGCGAGTTGTCGCGCATTTCGCTGGCGATCGAAGTGGCCGCATTGGGCGGCGATCTGGTGCCGACGATGGTGTTCGACGAGGTGGATTCGGGCATCGGCGGCGCGGTGGCCGAAATCGTCGGCCAAAAGCTGCGCGCACTCGGCGAAAAGCGCCAGGCCCTATGCGTGACCCACCTGCCCCAGGTGGCGGCGCAAGGGCATGCGCATTACCGCGTCAGCAAGGCCGCCAGCGATGGCGTGACCCAGAGCGCGGTGGAAAAACTCGATGCCAAGCAGCGTGCCGAAGAGCTGGCGCGGATGCTGGGCGGCGTGGAAGTGAGCAAGGAAGCGCGCGCCGCGGCCAAGCGTCTTCTCAGCAACGTCGATTGAGCGTCCGCTTGGCTTTTGTGGGAGCGGCTTCAGCCGCGAGCTTTTTTCATGCGCGGCGATCGGAAAACAAGAGCTCGCGGCTGAAGCCGCTCCCACGAAAAGCGCGCAGTGAGGCTCAGCGTTTCTTGCGGACGTACAGCACGAGCGAATGCTCTTCCAGCAGATAACCGTGCCGGGCGGCGATTTCGTGCTGCAGCTTCTCGATCTCGACGCTCTCGAACTCGATGATCTTGCCGGTATCGATGTCCACCATGTGGTCGTGGTGGCCGCCGCGGTCGAGCTCGTAAACCGCATGCCCGCCCTCGAAGTTGTGCTTCAGGACCAGGCCGGCCGCTTCGAACTGGGTCAGCACGCGGTAGACCGTGGCCAGGCCGATCTCCTCGCCCTCTTCCAGCAGGTGCCGGTAGATGTCTTCTGCCGTCATGTGCCGCGGCTTGGACTGCTCCAGCAGCTCCAGGATGCGCATCCGGGGGTGGGTGACCTTCAGGCCGACCTTGCGTAGATCTTGCGATTCCATCAGCACTCCGTGCGCGATAACCAAGGATGAACGCGTTGGCGGGCGCGGGCGGGGCCGCGTGGCTTCGGTGTATTATCGCCGCAATCCGCCCCAGCCGCGAACCCTGAATGCGCAAGCCGAGCCAAGCCGTCCTCCTCGTCCTCATCGCCGCCCTCACCGCCGGCTGCGGCATCGTCTACCGGCAGCCGATCTACCAGGGCAACCTGCTGGAAAAGAGCGCGGTGGACCAGTTGCAGCCCGGCATGGGCAAGCAGCAGGTCGCAGCGCTGCTCGGTTCGCCGTCGATCGCCGACCCCTTCCACCACGACCGCTGGGATTACACCACCACCCAGCGCACCGGCCGCGTCGGCAAGACCGAGGTCAAGAATCTCACCCTGCATTTCGAGAACGACACCTTGACCAAATGGGAAGGCGAATACTTCCCCGAGCAGGACGAACAACTGGCGATCCTGGCGCCCAAGCAATTCGGCTACAACCTGAAGAGGGACGACAAGAAAAAGGGCGGCCGCTGATCGTTCGGCGCGCTCAAGCCTTGCGCGCGCGGCGACGCCGCGCCTCTTTGGGGTCGGCCTGCAACGGCCGCAGCAATTCCACCCGGTCGCCCTCGCCCAACACCGTATCGGCCCGCACGCGCTGGCCGAAGACCGCATAGCCGTCGATCCCTGCGATATCGCTCCAGCCCGCGGCGGCGACGGCATCGGCCACGGTGGCACCGGTCGGCAATTGCAGCGTCGCCGATTCGGCGCGCCGCGGCCAGGCCAGCACTACTTCGATCTTCATAGTTCAGCCGCGGTCCGCGGTGCGGACGAAATCGTCGACCATGCGGTCGGCCAGGCCTTGCAGGCCCAGCGCCACCGCTGGCGCCAGCAGCTTGGACGCCGCCTCGAACGACAACGTCAGCGTCACTTTGCAGGCCGACTCGTCGAGCGCATGGAATTCCCAGCGCCCGCCGAGTGCCTTGAACGGCCCTTCGCGCAGCTTCATGTCGATATGGTGCGGCGGCGCCAGCGAGTTCTCGGTGACGAACCAGGTGCGGAAGCTGCCCAGCTTCAGATCCAGCCGCGCCACCACGCGGCTCTCGCCGGCTTCCAGCACCTGGGCCGATTCGCACCAGTCGAAGCGCCGCGGGTAGGCGCCGATATCGTTGACCAGCGCGAACATGCGGGCGGCGGAATGTTCGACCAGGGCGGAGCGATGGATGGTAGGCATGGCGGGAAATTAGCGCGCCAGGCCCCCATCGGGGACAATGGACACGATGAGCAAGACTTCCAACAAGAAGGCCGGCAAGGATAAGGCAAACGGCGGCGGGACGATCGCGCTGAACAAGCGCGCGCGCCACGACTACCACTTGGAGCAGCGCTTCGAAGCCGGCCTGGCGCTGCAGGGCTGGGAGCTGAAGGCGATCCGCGCCGGCCGCGCCAATATCGTCGAAGCCTACGCGATGATCCTCAAGGGCGAATTGTTCCTGATCGGGGCGCAAATGACGCCGTTGATCTCCGCTTCGACCCACGTCGTGGCCGACGCCCACCGCACCCGCAAACTGCTGCTGCACAAGCGCGAGATCGACGAGTTGATCGGCCGCGTGCAGCGCGACGGCTATACCTTGGTGCCGACCGCCCTGTATTGGAAAGGCAACAAGGTGAAGGCGGAATTGGCCCTGGCCAAGGGCAAGCAGTCGCACGACAAGCGCGAAGCCGCCAAGGACCGCGATTGGGCGCGCGACAAGCAGCGTCTGATGCGACGCCACAACAAAGACGCCTGAACCGTCCTCTCCTTGTAGATCGGCTTTTTGTAGGAGCGGCTTTAGCCGCGAGCTCTTTCTCCAAGCGCGTCGCCGCTCGAAAAGCTCGCGGCTAAGGCCGCTCCTACAAAAGCACGCGTCTACAAAATCAGGCGCCCTCGCCAGGCAACGTGAATTTGAATGTCGCGCCCTCGCCCGGCTTGCCGTCGGCCTGGATCGTGCCGCCGTGGCGTTCCACGATCCGCCTGACCGAGGCCAGTCCGATGCCGTGTCCGCTGAACTGCTCCTGGCTATGCAGGCGCTGGAACGGGCGGAACAATTTTCCGACGTAATCCGCTTCGAAACCGGCGCCGTTGTCGCGCACTACGAAAACCGGTTCGTCCGCGACACCCCGCGTCTCCCGGAAGAATTCGATCCGCGGCCGGTCGCAATCGCGGGTGAACTTCCAGGCATTGCCCAACAGGTTCATCAACAGATTGCGCACCAGTGCCGGGTCGCCGACGGCCTGCAAACCGGGCGCGATCGCCACCTCGACTTCGCGACCCGGCTCGGCGCTGCGCAATTCGGCGACCACTTCGGCCGCCAGTTGGCTCAGATCCAACGGCAACGGATTGAGTTGGCTGCGGCTGAGGCGGGACATCTTCAGCAAGGCTTCGATCAGCTCGCTCATCCGCGAGGTGGCGTTGCGGATCCGCGCCAGATAGTCGCGGCCCGCTCCGTCAAGCTGCTGCTGATAGCGTTCGGCGAGCAGGCGGCTGAAGCCTTCGATCGACCGCAACGGCGTGCGCAGATCGTGCGAAATGCTGTATGCGAACGACTCCAGCTCGTTGTTGGCGGCGCTCAGCTCGCGCGTGCGCTGGGCGACGCGGGTCTCCAGCGTGCGGTTCAGGGCGCGCACCTGCGCTTCGGCGTGCAGCCGCTCGCTGACGTCCTCCACCTGCACCAGGCGGGCGATGTCCTGCCCCACGTTGCCTGGCACCGGCGCGTAAGTGAGCTGCACATAACGTAGCTCGTCGTTGCGGTGCAGCCGACGCGTGGTCCGATACACGCCCTCCGCTACCGCTTCCATCTCGGTCGTGCGGATCGGATCGGTGGCGTCGTCGAACAGGGACGAGAAAGGCACGCCCGCCAGTCGCTCGGGGTCGCGCCCGACGATGTCGCACAAGGCGGGATTGGCTTCGACCACGCGCCCTTCGTGGTCCAGCAGCGCCTTGCCGATCGCCGAATACACCATCGCCATGCGGAAGCGCTGTTCGCTGCGCCGATAGTCCTCGGTCAATTGCGTGGCGATCTGGCGGGCACGGTTCTCGGTCCGCGCCAACAGCATCGCCAGCCAAAACAGCAGCAGCGACGACAGCAGTCCGACCAGCAACAGCGTGCGCAACCCGGCCAGGCCCGGACTGATCGCTTCCGCAGGGCCCGAACGGAAGTCCATGCGCCAGCGCCGCCCGTACGCTTCCGATTGCACGCTGCGCGAGAAAGCGGCTTCGTCCGATTTGCCGAATTCGGCGTCGGTGTACAACAGTTCCGCCTTCGGCCCCGTGTCGTCGTAGATCTGCAGTTGGATGCCTTCGTAACGATCGCGGTACGGCAACGCCGTCTGCACCAGCGCCGGCATATGAAACGGGATATAGACCCAGCCCTGCAACGATTCCCGCCGCGCATCCAGGCTCCGGGGCGTGTCGCCGAGGCGGAAGATCGGCGAGTACAGCAGAAGGCCCGTCTGCCGGCTCCCGGCGAAATCGTCCTGCAACAGCTTCACCGGTCCGGACAGTCGCGGCTTGCCGCTGTCGCGCGCTGCGATCATGGCCGTGCGCCGCACGGGCTCGGAAAACATGTCGTAACCGATCACGCCGCGGTTCTCCAGCGTCATCGGCGCCAGGTACAGGATCGGCCCGTAGTTGGCGCGGACGCCCGGCGGCCGTATGCGGAACAGCCCATAACCGGCGTCGTGGCTTTCGATCTGCAACTGGCGCAGTCCGTCCGGCGTCACGTACGGCGCGAAGCCCATGCCCAGCAGGCCGGGAAAACGTTCGCGCGTATCCAGGCCATCGACGAAGGACTGCCACTGCTGCGGCGTCGGCCGCACGCTGGCGAACAGCGCGGCGCCGCCGCCCAGCGCCAACTCGTAGTTGATCATCCGCTGCTGGACCAGCGCGGCCATCTGCTGCGTGGCGGAAACGAAATCCGCCTGCGCCGCGCTCATTTCCCGCTCGTAGGCGTTGCGCCAGAACAGGATCACCGACGCCACCGAACCGAGCAGCACCGCCAGCGCCAGCAAATAGCCCCGGAAAGGCGTCACCGGCACATGCCTGCCGTATTCGCCGGGCGGTGGAGCCGATGCGGGGGGACGGGCCTGGGCGCTCATGGCGCCAGCATAGCCGGCCATGGCGCCGATGAACGCGTCCTGTGCCTGGGCGCGAACGCCCTTGAGACCGGGCCGGCACGCCCTATACTGCACAGGTCAGCAACAACGACATCCCGGGGGTGCACTGGCTTCGACGGGGGTCGCGAAATCGCCTGGCGCATGCCGAGGGGGTAGCTTTCCTCGTTAATCCAGCTGCAAAACTCTAGTTGCCAACGACGACAACTACGCTCTCGCCGCTTAAGGCGTAAGCCCCGAACCCACTTGTGTCCGTGCTCGTGGATGTAGGGTCATTATCACGGAATCGATCGCGGCGGCGACCCGCCAACCGCGGTTCAACCTTAGCGGGTGTGTGCCTGGGTGTGCTTTGCGCGCCGTGTTGCCCAGGTACGAGAACTAACGGCGCGCTAAGCATGTAGTGCCGGGGATGGAGTGCCTTCGGACGGGGGTTCGATTCCCCCCACCTCCACCATTAGCCGGTCCGATCAGGACCGAGACAGGCCGGAAATTCCGCACGGAGTTCCGGCCTTTTTCTTGTCCGGCGCCTACTCGTCCGGGATTTCGCGGTTCGAGAAGTAGGCGTTCCAGCACGTGATCTTGGGGTTTCATCCCGACCTACCGCACCGAAGGACGCAGAAGGCCGTCGACGGCGGCCTTCTGAGTTCACGAAGCAGCGAGACGTTCTTGAAAGCGGGATTTTTATCCCAGCTTTCATTCGAAAAAAAGAGATGGCAGAGGCGTTTAAACGAACGACCGCCAAAGTACCTGTCACTGCGTCAACAGCTCCTTCAAGGCCTCGACCGGGAGGTCGTACTCGCATTCCGGCTTCAGTTTGACGATGACCTCGTGCAGCAGAATACGGGCGTGCTTCCTGCATATGCTTTTGCGGAAACCATCGAACTCGAACACCTTGCCGACAATGGCATGGCTCAAGTTGACCGGACCGGGGCCGCCGTAGCCCCAACTGAAGCCGCCGCTGTAATCGTATAAATCGCGTCGAGGCGCAAGCAGCTCAGCGGCTTGGCTGGCCTCGTGTCGATACAGAGCTACGCCGGCGCCTTCGACATAGCGGAGGAGGATTTCTGGCATGACGAAACTCCTTGCTTCATCATCATTGGAAATCGCATCCCCCGATACATTTGTTGTGTGGACAACCTGAACTTTCAGCTAGATGGCATGTTGAGTATCGCTTCGCTCAACTCATCCTATGCCAACTTGCTAATGTCGAAATTCGATCATGAATTTTCGATCTAGGGTGAAATTAACGGGAATACGGACCAAGCCCGAGAATTTAATGCCGTTTTTTGTAACCCACGGATAATAGCGCCATCTTTTCGCCGCCTCAGCGGCAGCACCGTCCAGTAAATCGTCACCACTCGATTGCCCAATCAATATCTTCTTCGGCAGGCCATTCGAATCTACAGTTACGACAAGAAGCACCATGCCGTGCCCACGGGCCCGTGAAACCTCCCGAGGTACCTTTGGCATATGTTTGCGTGCCCATTCGATGTCCAAGCTTGCTCCCGTCATTGGTTGACGGGTCGCCATATTGCTTTCCGCCTTTGCCAATACGGCAGACCACGGGGCCGTGTCGTGGAGTCCGATCAGATCTGGGTCTTCCTTGAGGTGTTTTAAGTCCCAGAAGTACGGGTTGTTGATAGCTTTCTCTAGATACGACATGGCTTCCGTCTCACGACCCGCCAGGGCTAAGCAACAGGCCGCGTTGTAGTGATCAACCTGCATGGCCTGATCGTCCTTGAAAAATTGGCTTGTCGCATTGAACGAATCTAGAAATAAGTTCGCGCATGCAGCGTAATCTTTTTCCTCATAAGCTTTCATTGCTTGCTTTGCCATCTCTTCTGACTGAGCACTCACGTTTGTGGATATCAACACCAGCAGACCGGCGAATACAATCATGCGTAAAGACACGAAGCACTCCTTAGTTTCTATAAGAACAAAAGCAGAGTCGCGAACTGAGCTGCCTCTATCAACCTAGTGTCGTAGCCCATTCGCAGCTTGAGACCGCCTCAGCCTGCAAGTTCCCAGGGCCTCACTTATCCCGTTTCTTTGCTATGACCTTCGTTTACAGTAGGAAGCAAAATTTCCCCAACTGGCTTCCAGGTAGTACCTGAAGGAATTTTCTGATAAAGCAGTCGGCCCAACTATTTTTATGACAACTGGTTCCTTGCAATGAATGTAAGTTCTCACAAGCGGAGTTTCCATCTGCCTCCAACCATGTCTTGCCAGATTTACGCCAATTTTTTCTTCGGCTACTCGATCTGATGAAATGACTGTTGTACTTGCGGAAACCAATATGGTTTTATCCAAAAAATCAATTCTTCCTATCTGGAATTGATCCGAGCTCGACGCTGCTATTAGCAAATCTTGTCTGAGCGATTCGTTGCTTGGCCTTGGCTTATTTGACCCGCTCTGCATACTTCTCAACGTTAAAAAACCAATCGCCGCGATCAACATCGCGCCTAGTACGTTTATCCAAACTTTCATCACCAATCCAGCCCAGTCTGCATTAGAGGATTTGAGCCACCTACGGTGCCAGGCGACACGTCAACGCCAGCACCAAATCCAAATAGCACTGCACCACCTGTGCCCGGTGAGTATTCATAGCCTCCGCCAAATACGGCATGAGCCGTTGCAGAATATGACAGCCCTGTTATTTGCTTGTCCGCGGCTGCAGCTTGCTGATCGCGATCTGGACATTCCTTCGTCAAATGGCCAGCGTTTACCGACGCCCCAAGCCCTCGAACTGGATTTGGATATCCTCGCGAAATCCCCATCGATCCGTAAAGATTTCCGCTCCTGCTCAATGTCAAATTTCCCGAGAAAAAATAGAGCGATATGGATGCTTGAATGTAGTCAGCTTTCTGATCCCATGGAATATCTAGAGGCGTCTGTCCAAGCGAGGGCAGATAAAGGGGACGGAGTAATTATCCGTTTGAATCGGCTTTCATCAGGTGGCATCAGCTGACAGAGTCATAGGCTGTAGAAAACACCGAATTCAAACAGATAATTACTCCGTCCCCTTTTTTGCCTAAAGCCAAGGGGGTCAGAAGAATTATTTATCGCGCTTTGCTTTCCGTTGGGCATCAGCATACTCAAGCAGTGGCCTCAAAACCAAAACATAGAGTGCAGCTGCCAGTAATAACGCCGTGGCTATTTTTATAGTGTTTATAGAGCCCGGTGCTATGTGCGCTAAATACTTGTTGATCTGCCCTGTAAGAATGGCAAGCAGTAAACCAAGGCCTATTCTGACCGCCAGAGACCATTTATTCTCCTTCACAGGTGCAATCTCCCCAGCGAGCGTTTGCAGCATCAATTCCTTTCTCAACAATCTTACTTGCTGAGGCCGCCGCACTACCAATCAATCCCCCCTTTATTGCTGGCCCGAGCGTCGCACCATAGGTTGTCGCTCGAGCCGCTGATGTAACCGGGGAGTTCAGGACGCCTTCAATCGCGCCTATGGCACCACCGGCTATCGGCTGGCCTCCCGAAGCTTCAGTAAGCCCTCCGGCCGCAGCACCTATCGCAAAGGTCACAAAATTTCGCGGCCCTGCGGCAACTGCGCTCAAACCTCCCGTAAGCGCTGACGACGCCGTGGGTCCGGCGAAGTAACCAACGCCTCCCCCCACTATTCCTGCACCGGCTATCGCCCAAGGATTCCCTCGCGCAGCGAATCCCATCGAAACCATGGCACCTGTGGCACCGGAAGCCGCATTTTTTGCATTCTTACTAATACACAACAAGCCAAAGGGGTCATACGCATTAATCGGATTCCCCCCAACATAGGCATACGTATTCAACCCTCCTGCCAACCCAATCGGATCGGTCTGCAAGTACCGCCCGATGCTCTTGTTGTAGTCCCGGAATCCGTTATGCCAATTCCCGGTCTCCGCATCGTAGTACTGCCCCGGGAACCCGAGGTTGAGCCCGCCGATGCTGTCGAGCGTCACCGTGCGGTCGAACGCGTAGTTGCTGGCCCGCCACACGGGCGCTTTGGCGGCGTTGGTCGCCAACTCCGGCCGGCCCAGATGGTCGTTGTGCAGGAAGGTCAGCTGGTTGCCGCGCACCATCGCGATCGGTTCGCCGCCCAGGCGCAGGTAATGGGTCCAACCCGGGCCGTTCCAGTCGTACTCCGCCGCCAGCTGCCCGTCCAGGCCGTATACGAAGCCCTTGGCCTTGGGGGCGCCCTGGCTCTTGTACGTCCGCTGGCCCAGCGCGTTGACCCAGTAGGTGGTTTGGATGCCATCCTTGGTCGCGCTGCTCAACCGGTTGAACGCATCGTAGGTGTAAGTGGTCGCGCCTACCGAGGTGATGTGGCCGTTGGCATTGTGCATAAACGTCTTGGCGCGCGGCCCGATGATCGCGGTGAGCTTGTTGCTGGCCGGGGCGGTGGCGTAGCCATCCACCAGCCCGCCCCAGGTGTGGCTGGTGCGGTTGCCGGTTTTGTCGTATCCCAAGCTCTGGTTGGCGTTGGTGGCCGTGACCGAAGTCAGCCGCGATAGCTCGTCGTAGCCGTAGGTCTGCGTCAATGCCGCGTTGGCGCCGTTGGTGATCTTGGTGACCGCATCGTTGGCGTTGAACGCATAAGTCAGGCTCTGCAGCACGGTGTTGGCGTTCTTGGTGCTCAGGCCGAAGGTGCGTCCGTCCAAGTCGTGGTTGGTGCCGCGGGCCAGACCGTTGCCGTAATTCCAACCCGCCACCGGGCCGAACGGTTGGTAGGTCAGCGGGTCGGCCACCGTTTTCCAGGTATCGCCGATCTTGGCCCACAGTTCGGTCAGCTGGCCGTCGGCATAGGCATACGTGAAGGCGACCCCGCCGGAGTGGATGTGCCAGGTCAAACGGCCCTGGCCGTCGTAGGCGAAGGTCTGGTTGAAGGCGATGCCGCTGGCGCCGATCTTCTGCAACTGCGACAGCCGCCAGCCTTGGGGCGAGTAGGTGTAGTCCAGTTGGCCGTAGGGATCGGTGACCCGGCACAGCAGGCCCTTGCCGCCGGTGCAAGCATCGTAGGTGAAGCCGCGGCAGATAAAGGGGACGGAGTAATTATCCGTTTGAATCGGCTTCATCAGGTGTCATCAGCTGACAGAATCATAGGTTGTAGAAAACACCGAATTCAAACAGATAATTACTCCGTCCCCTTTTCTGGTTGACCGTCCAGGCCGTACATGAACCCCTTCGCCTTCGGTGCGCCTTGGCTCTTGTAGGTACGCTGGCCCAGGGCATTGACCCAATACACCGTGCCTACGCCGTCCTTGGAGGCCTGGCTCAACCGGTTGAACGCATCGTAGGTGTAAGCGGTGCCGCCGACCGAGGTGATGTTGCCGTTGGCGTTGTGCATGAAGGCCTTGGCGCGCGGTCCGCTGATGGCGGTGAGCTTAAAAATAGGGTCAGAGTGTCTTTCTGAAAAACGTACTCTGACGCATGTTCCTCGTGCATTTTAGCGCCTCGATAATTGCTTTCCTGACATCACCGACAATATCTCGAATCGCCCGGATCGGATGACCAATAAGTTCCAGTCGTAATAACATTCTGTTCGGAGTGGTTGGAATTCATTTCAATGTCGTGAGCAAATGAATCGTCACAGTAAATTACGCGATAGTGACCTTCTCGTTCTTGCTTAGTCTTGATGGTCCATTTTTTCTTCTCCGCAATTTTCGAGTACTCATCAATCAATACTCGAATACTTGAATTAGAAATAATTCGTGATTTGTATCCGAAGAAAGTAATCTTTGAAACTTGTATCTCGGAAATTTTTTTTCCGCCTAACGGAACTCCTACTCCATTGTGAATTACCTTTAATTGCTCGATCGATGGTTTCGAAGACCAATCTGTTTTTGCCAATCGGAGGCTAACTATCCAAAAACAAACGATGATGAATGCAATGACGATTACTTTTGATAAAAAATTCATCACCATCCTCCGCCAAGACTGCCATCTGGATATGCGACCTCTCCAGGAGATGCCCCGCCGCCCACGCCAACGCCCGCCTCCGTCGCGGTACCGTTGCCAGGTGACCAGGAAACTCCCCCGCCAATGCCATCGTAACCCGCAGCTCCAGCCATGCCGTAGCCACTAAGAAAATCATCAACGTCTGACCCCGATGGTTCTTCGCACTGATTCAACCAGCCCACTGATAGCGAGGCTTGCAACTTGAATTTTGGGGTTGGGTATGCGCGCCCAACTCCTCCTGAGACATACATGTTGCCGCTGCGTGAAAGCGTTCTGGCGGCACTAAAGACATAGAGACTGGCTTGAACTCTCACATAGTCCGGCGCTCTCATGTTTGCTTTTCGCTCTGGCATTCTGTCTACCACGCCAGACCCATACAAGATTGCACTTACGTCATCCAAACCTGCTGGATCAATTCGATTTGCCGGATTGGCCGAGACGTAGGCATATACGTTCAACGCCCGATCTCATCAGCCCTGATTACCGCGATCATCATGCCCATCTGCTGGACTCTCTTTCTGAGGAGGATGAGTTTGCTTTCCAACGATTTGAAAACCTAATTCTTTGACTAGTAACGGCATGACTAAAAAAGCCAGCAAGACTGCAAACAAAATCATCAGTACCACATTGACAGCAACGGAATACTCTGGAAAGGCCGCGGTCACTTCATCGAGAATAAATCGACAGCCAAACGCAACTAAAGCAAAGAGCAGCAGAATTCCGGCTATCCGCAACCAACGAATTTCTCTTCTACTTTTCACAGCTACAGTCTCCAAAGCGCGAATTGAAAGCATCCACAGCGCTTTCAGCCAGTTCGCTTGCACCATAGCCTACGGCCCCACCAGCCACGCCACGTAGCGCAGGGCCTGCAACTGCATTCCAACCCGTCGGGTTGATTGCCCGCGGTGCATTTGCTGCTCCTTCGATAGCCCCCATAGACCCAGCTACCAGTGCAGATGATTCCGCTCCTGCAAGCCCGCCGGTAGCCGCGCCAATTGCAGCTGCTCTGGGGCTGAACTTCCCGCCTCCAGGAGAAAAACCGGCCGCTACGCCCCCGGTTGCGGCGCTTCCGCCCGCATCACCTAGTGCATAACCACTAATGCCACCCACCACCGTCATAATTGCAGTTGCCCAGGGATTCTTCGTCGTAACAGCAGCACCTGCCCCAGCACCAGCTGCACCTGAAATCGCGCTCTTGGCACGATTCGAGATACACACCAATCCAAGCGGATCAACGAAGTTAACCGGATTCCCTCCGACATAGGCATACGTATTCAACCCACCCGCCAACCCAATCGGATCGGTCTCCAGATAGCGCCCCAATCCAGGCACGAACGTCCGGTTGAGGTTGTACCAATTCCCCGTCTCCGCATCGAAATACTGCCCCGGGAACCCGAGATTGAGCCCGCCGATGCTGTCCAGCGTCACCGTGCGGTCGAACGCATAGTTGCTGGCCCGCCACACGGGGGCTTTGGCGGCGTTGGTCGCCAACTCCGGCCGCCCCAGATGGTCGTTGTGCAGGAAGGTCAGCTGGCTGCCGCGCACCATCGCGATCGGCTCGCCGCCCAGGCGCAGGTAATGGGTCCAACCCGGACCGTTCCAGTCGTACTCCGCCGCCAGCTGCCCGTCCAGGCCGTATACGAAGCCCTTGGCCTTGGGGGCGCCCTGGCTCTTGTACGTCCGCTGGCCCAGCGCGTTGACCCAGTAGGTGGTTTGGATGCCATCCTTGGTCGCGCTGCTCAACCGGTTGAACGCATCGTAGGTGTAAGTGGTCGCGCCTACCGAGGTGATGTGGCCGTTGGCGTTGTGCATAAACGTCTTGGCCCGCGGCCCGGTAATGGCGGTGAGCTTGTTGCTGGGCGAGATAAAGGGGACGGAGTAATTATCCGTTTGAATCGGCTTCATCAGGTGGCATCAGCTGACAGAGTCATAGGTTGTAGAAAACACCGAATTCAAACAGATAATTACTCCGCCCCCTTTTCTGGAATTCAAACAGATAATTACTCCGTCTCCTTTTCGCCTAGAGTTCATTCCAGCCTTCTCGGCCTAAGAGCTTGCGGGGGGGGGGGGGGGGGCACATAATCCGTCGGGAACGCCTAATGCCTAGAGCTCACGACCGCAGATAAAGGGGACGGAGTAATTATCCGTTCGAATCGGCTTCATCAGGTGGCATCAGCTGACAGAATCATAGGTTGTAGAAAACACCGAATTCAAACAGATAATTACTCCGCCCCTTTTTTGGTCCATGGTTTGGAGGACCAGTCCGCATCGATGAGCCGGCGTCAGACCACAACAGACAAGACGCAATGAATAAAATTGCTATGACCTTAACTGCGGTGCTCATCGCCAACCTCTAAAAAACGAGATCAGATTGTCTTTCTGAAAAACGCACTCTGACCACCGTTTCGCTGATCCGCCCAGGGTCATCAGGAACCTAAGAAACGAACGATTAGCGCAATCGAAACTGCAAAAGTAAACCCCGCAGCAACTAATCCAACAAATACCGACTTGACACCAATTCCCGATCGGCGAACCGTTAAATAGATACCCGATAAGAACGATGCAGCTGTAAAAAGAAAAAGTGGAATATAGCTTCGCGCTCCACCAAAAAACGCCGGAAGCACGAGCCAATATGCGATGAACGCCGTGCCCGCAAAAATGGTTGCGCACAAGAGAACAGCTAACGCCGTACTTCGTGTCATGGCGATATTCCATACATCATCTGCATCGACAACCCCCAAAGATTCTGGACTTCGGTTTTGCAGTTATTTGTAATGACCCCATTGCCGTGTTCGTATTTCGATTGATTTAGCTCACGAAATGCTTTCATCACATACGGATCGAGCTTCGCATCTCCAACCTTGACAGCAAGCCCCTTAACCAAGGCTTCTGCAGCAGTTTTTCTATCGATCGCTTGATCTAGATTCCATCCTCTCAAGTTTGCATCGTTACCCCAGCTGTAAGTGTGCTCAAGAGAGCCATCTGGGTTCGTGGTAAACATGAAAGTATGTGTAAGCGGATTGTCAATTGAACGGGCCGAATCACCTAGTGCAGACAAATCCCTATTAACCACAAAAGTATCGAGCCCAAGCGGGTCAATCGCATTGACCGGATTTCCCGCAACATAGGTAAACGGGTTGATCCCTCCTGCCAACCCAATCGGATCGGTCTCCAAGTAGCGCCCCAATCCAGGCACGAACGTCCGGTTGAGGTTGTACCAATTCCCCGTCTCGGCATCGAAATACTGCCCCGGGAACCCGAGATTGAGCCCGCCGATGCTGTCCAGCGTCACCGTGCGGTCGAACGCATAGTTGCTGGCCCGCCACACGGGGGCTTTGGCGGCGTTGGTCGCCAACTCCGGCCGCCCCAGATGGTCGTTGTGCAGGAAGGTCAGCTGGTTGCCGCGCACCATCGCGATCGGTTCGCCGCCCAGGCGCAGGTAGTGGGTCCAGCCCGGACCGTTCCAGTCGTACTCCGCCGCCAGCTGCCCGTCCAGGCCGTATACGAAACCCTTGGCCTTGGGGGCGCCCTGGCTCTTGTACGTCCGCTGGCCCAGCGCGTTGACCCAGTAGGTGGTTTGGATGCCATCCTTGGTCGCGCTGCTCAACCGGTTGAACGCATCGTAGGTGTAAGTGGTCGCGCCTACCGAGGTGATGTGGCCGTTGGCGTTGTGCATAAACGTCTTGGCCCGCGGCCCGGTGATCGCGGTGAGCTTGTTGCTGGCCGGGGCGGTGGCGTAGCCATCCACCAGCCCGCCCCAGGTGTGGCTGGTGCGGTTGCCGGTTTTGTCGTATCCCAAGCTCTGGTTGGCGTTGGTGGCCGTGACCGAAGTCAGCCGCGATAGCTCGTCGTAGCCGTAGGTCTGCGTCAATGCCGCGTTGGCGCCGTTGGTGATCTTGGTGACCGCATCGTTGGCGTTGAACGCGTAGGTCAGGCTTTGCAGCACCGTGTTGGCGTTCATGGTGCTCAGGCCGAAGGTGCGTCCGTCCAAGTCGTGGTTGGTGCCGCGGGCCAGACCGTTGCCGTAATTCCAACCCGCCACCGGGCCGAACGGTTGGTAGGTCAGCGGGTCGGCCACCGTTTTCCAGGTATCGCCGATCTTGGCCCACAGTTCGGTCAGCTGGCCGTCGGCATAGGCATACGTGAAGGCGACCCCGCCGGAGTGGATGTGCCAGGTCAAACGGCCCTGGCCGTCGTAGGCGAAGGTCTGGTTGAAGGCGATGCCGCTGGCGCCGATCTTCTGCAACTGCGACAGCCGCCAGCCTTGGGGCGAGTAGGTGTAGTCCAGTTGGCCGTAGGGATCGGTGACCCGGCACAGCAGGCCCTTGCCGCCGGTGCAAGCATCGTAGGTAAAGCCGTGCACTTGCCCGGCCGCGGTGATGCCGGTCAAGCGGCCGAGTGTGTCGCTATAGGCATAGGTCGTGACCGTGCCATCCGCGCGGGTGAGCTGGGTGCGTTGCCCGGCCGCGTTGTAGGCGAACGAGTTGACGCCGCTATCCGGGCTGGTCTGCTTCCACAACTGGCCGAAGCCGTCCAGGTCGTAGCGGGTGATCGCGTTGCGCGGATCGGTGACCTGGATCAGCTGGCCGCCGGGGTCATAGGCGAACTGGGTAATACCGGCTTTGGGATCGGTGGACTGGATCAGCTGGCCCAGCGCGTCGTAGGCCAGCGTGGTGGTCTTGTTCAACGAATCAACGATCGTTTTGATGTTGCCGTTGGCATCGTAGGTGTAGCGCACGTTCTGGCCGGCGTTGCCGCGGCGGGCGCGGACCCGGCCCAGTTCGTCGTAGTCGATGAAGGTGCGCCAGGTGACCAGGACCTTGCGGGTGGGCTGCGGGTTGGGCGGGTCCATCTCGCAATCAGGCTGCGGGTGGCACAGGCCGGGTTCTTCGGCGTCGGACGCTTCGGGGGGCGCGAAGCCGTTCAAGGGCAGGTAATCGACGCCTTTTTCGATCTTGGTCGGGTTCCCGGCCAAGTCGTAGGTGAAGCGCTGGAAGGCGATGAAGTCGCTGCCCAGGCTGACATAGGCCGAGTGCTTGTCCGGCCGGGTGATGGTGACCAGGCGGTTATTGGTCTCGTAGGCGTACGTGGTGGTCACGCCATCGGGCGCGGTCGTCTTGATCAGGCGCCCACGGTTGTCATAGGTGTGGTTCGTTGCGTGCCAAACCCCCAGGACAAAATGCGCTTCGACCAGCACTTTGCCGCGCGCATCGTAGGTGTAGCCGGTGACCGCGCCGTTGATCCCCGTCACTCGACCCGGCAGCCCGAGTCCGTTGTGCTGGGAATAGGTCACCGTGTGGCTCAGCTTGTTGCGCACCGCGATCAGGTTGCCCAGCGCGTCGTATTCTTGAGTGACCGCATCGCCATCGCCGGGCAGCGGGCCATCCATGGTGGACGTTTTCAACAAGCCATTGGGATGCGTGGTGTAGCTGTAGGCGGTGGTGCGGACTTGGCCCGCGACGCCCTTGGCGCTGAGGTTGGTGGTCTTGACCTGGCTCAGGCGGCCGTTGGCGAAGTAAATGTAATCGGTCTGTCGGTAGCCGGTCACCGTCTCGCGGGTGATGCGGTTCTTGGCCGGATCCCACTGGTAGGTCGTGACCCGGGCGTACGGCGTGCCCGCGCCTTCAGTCTTCTTCAGCAACTGGCCCTTGGCGTTGTAGTCGGTGTCGGTGATGCCGTCGCCGAAGTCGGTGGCCTTGTCCTGGTAGCCGTTGGCGTCGTAGGTGATCTCGCGGTAGGTCGCGCCGGGACAATACAGAGAGGCTTGACCGGTCTCGGACTGCAGCTCGCCATGCTTGAATACGAACGCGGTTTTCTTGCCCAGCGGATTGGTGTGCTCGACATTGAGGATGCCCTCACCGCCAAAACCGTACACAAACGTGTGCTTGTCCGCGCCGCCGCTGTGCACGCTGCTGGTGGCGCGGTTGTAGTTGTCGTAGGTGAAGGTGGAATACCGCACGCCGTTATAGCTTTTGCCCGTCAGCGCGCCGGGATTGAACGGCAGTTCGTAGTGATAGGTAATCGTCGTAATCGGCGTGCCGGGCTGGGAAACGAACACCAGCTGGTGGATGCCCGGCGCCGAATTCCAGTAGCTGTAGGTGAACACGTTGCCGGCCGGATCGGTGACGCTGGTCAACAGATCGCCGGTCCAGCCGAACAGGACCTTGCGGCCGGAGGTGTGGCCGGCCTGGGTCAGCTTGCCGTCCGCGTACGTAAAGGCGATGCCGATGCCTTGCTGGTTTTTGAGGCTGGTGATCTGCCCGGCGGCATTGTAGGTCTCCAGGCTGTCGTCTTCGCCGTACAGGAGGTAGCCGCTACCGCTGGCCACGATCTTGGACACCGGCTGCTCCTTGGTTCTCGTACCAGGCCGCACTGGGTACGGCGTTGTAGACGTACTTCACCTTGCGGCCGTCGCTGCGGTAGGCGGTGATGATCTTGTTGTCCGGCGTCTTGGCGATGCGCAAATCGAAATTGCTCAGCCAGTAGTAGCCGAACAGGCCCTTCTGGTCCCAGTAGCGGTTGTAGGTGCGCTTGAGGAACAGCGGCATCTCGCCGGTGGAGACGAAGTCGGTCTCCGGTTCGATCTTGTTGCCGGTGGACGGGAGGATGGGATTGCCCAGGCCGCAGTCTTTTTGGGCGGCGTCTTGGGCGCCTTGGGCCACGTCGCCTGGGTTGCCGACGAAGGCATCTGAGCCGTGATTGAAGCCATCGATGACGGGTTGATCCCGGTTTGCACTGACAAAAAGTCCGCTCGGCCATTCGCCAACGGTATTCCCTGGATAAGGCCATTCACCATGTGACGTGACCTTGGGCAAATCTTGTGCTTGTTCTGCACAAACTAATGCCGGCAACAAAAGCATTGCCGTGAAAAGCCCCCATGCGATGCGTCGGGGCTCCGATAGACACTTCATGTGTACTTCCTGAGTGAAATTACAGGCATTGCGTCCTGCTCGCCTCCCCGATACGGATCGCATCCCACGACCACGTCTGTGGAATGCGATGCGGGTTCAAAGACGAAAAAGGCCGCCAATGGCGGCCTTTCGAAATTCAGTGATACGAGATCAATTTCCGATATGCGATAGGAGTCGCATTTATCTCAGCACTTCCAAGCTCAACCGATTCTCAGCGCCTGTCGGCCACACAGATCGATCAGCTTGAACATCTTCGCTCACTCGTCCGGAATTTCGCGGTTCGAGAAGTAGGCTTTCCAGAACGGGTATTCGTCCGCGAGCCACTGGCGCAACGCGCGGTACGTCTTGGCGTAGTAGCCTGCTTCGTAAGCGCTCGGCGTGACCCACCAGCTGACATCGACGTCGTAGCGCAGCAATTCGTCGTCGAGCTGCGTGCGCCGTCCCATCGGGTACAGGTAGCAGCAGCCGAGATAGCCGCCTTCGTCGTCCCGCAGGACATACGTGAACGACTCGCGCTCGCGGAACTCGAGCTCGTGCCAGACCAGGTCGACGTAGTTGAAGTCTTCTGTCACGGCTTCGGCCGGCCATCCTCCACCTCTCGTCCTGCGGATCAGCGCCAGGCTCGCATTGATGCCGCGGACATCGTCCTGGAGGTCGTCCCGCGTGATCGCCGTGGCCACGATCCCTTCGCCGGCCAGGCGGAGCGGCGGGGAAAAGTCGGCGGGCATGTCGAGCCGCTTGGTCAGCAGACGGTAATCCATCGGTCCCTCCAGTATTGGCGATAGAAGCGGCGTTGCCGGCTCACTGTTTGGGCTGAACGCTCGCGCGGCGCAGCGGATGCGCTTCGGTATTGAAAACGATGCCGTCGAAATCCAACGCCTTCGGCGATGCGAACAGCAGGTAGTAGTACTTGAAGGTCTCGGCGAACAGGAAACTCTCCATCGAATCGTCCTTCTCCATCGTTCGCACGTCTTTCAAGGCCGCGTAGCCATGCTCCGTGCGGCAATGGCGCACGAAATCCTCGAAGAATTCGCGGCCCATCTCGCGGTACTTCGCGTCGCCGGTGAAGTGGTGGAGGTAATAGGCCGATTCGACGATTTCCGGGCGCAGGTGATAGCTGCCGGAGGTGACTTTCATGGCGACGTAGTCGAGCGATTCGGGCTCGATGCCGTGCAGCCGCCACATCTTCAACCCGGAATCCTGCAGCCGGCGCGCCCGCGGCAGATCGCCGCCCAAAGCGAGCAGCGCCGGCATGAAGGCGTCCAAGGCGCCGTAACGCGTCGTGGTGCGCTTGCCGGTGTTCATGTCCGCGCGGCCGTACCAAAGCTCGCCGTCGCGCACTTCGTCGGCCAGATAGCGGTTCACGGCCGGGATGCTGTCGTCCCACATCTTCTTGCATTCGGCGTCGCCGAACAGCAGCCAGCATTTGTAGAGGTATTCGTAGTACGAATCGATGCCGCCGCCGATATGGCTGTCGCTGCGCGTCCAATCGCCGGTTTCGACGTCGATGGCCGCGCCGACCAGCCCGATCTTGGAACGCCGCTTGTAGGTTTCGACCAGGGCCCGCTTGGCTTTTTCGTAATAGACCGGGTCGCCGGTCAGCTTGCTCAGGCTGCCGAACTCGATCAGCAACGTGCCCGTCTCCGCCGGATTGCTCACTTTTCCTTTCACCTGGCCCGTGCGCAGGTTGACGTGCGTGTAAGGCAGGCCGGTCTTGGAACCGAACACGGGCAGCAGGCGCTTGCCCAGGTCTTCGGCAAGCTTGAGCAGCCGCTCGTCGCCGGTCAGCTGGTAGGCGGACAGCAATCCGCCGAGCAGGCGGATGGTGACTTCGAAATTCTGCACGTACAGGTCGCGGTCGAAGGACAGCTTGGCGATGATCAATTCGCGCGCTTCCTTGGCTTCTGCGTCCAAGCCCATCAGGATCAGCGTGTCCAACGCGTCCACCGGCGACATCAGCAAGGATTGCTCGTACCAGTCGCGCGCGCCCTTGCTGAGGGGCTTCAGGTCGTCGTGGCCCCAGGCGTAGCGCTTGTAGCCCTGCCAGGCGTGCTGGGTTTCGGCTTTGACGCGCTGCGCCAGCGTCGCGGCTTCCGCATCGGTCATCGGGCCTTTCGAGTCCGCCGCCTGCGCCGGCGACGGCAGGAAGGCCAGCGCAAGCGCGGTCAGCGTGATGGATAGGAGGGCTCTCATCGGGATATCACCTCTGTTGTGGCCTTAACCAGCGCAGTTTCATGGAGCGACGCAGTTCTTCCGCGCCGGCTTTCGAGCGCACGCGCAACGCGACGGTTTCGCCGGGCAGCAAGGTCAGCGCGTTGTCCGACACTTCGGCATCCGTATCGCCGAATTCGACCCACACTGCGCGCGCGAGAGCGAGTGCGCGGAGTTCGAGCCGGTACTCGCCGTCGTCGCGCCGCAACGTCGCGCGCAGGCCCGGATCGGGCAAATCCAGCGACTTGGCCGCCTCGAAATAGACCAGGCGGCGCGAAACCGGAGCGCCGTTCACCGACAACTCGAAAACGGCCACCGTTCGCTTCGGGTCCGCGCCCTGCAGCAAGTCCGCGTCCGCGTAGTCGCCCGCCGGCGTCGCTGCCAGCGGCGCCAATACGACCGTTCTGTGTTCGTCGCGGTGCGTCTTGCCGTCTACGTCCAGTACGCGAATGCGCAATTGCGCATCGACCGGTTCGGTCTTGTCGGAAACCAGCATTACCGCAGTCCTGCCGCGATGGCGCAGCGCAGCGACCGCCAAGTCGGCATAGAAACGCCGCGCATGGAAATGCAGCGGCTTCCAGCGGCCGTAGTAGTCGATGCTGGACCACGACGCCCCCGGCCAGACATCGTTCAGCTGCCAATACAACGAACCCATCGTGCGTGGGCGCGAGGCACGATGGTGCAATGCGGCCAGTTCGATGCCCTCGGCCTGCATTACTTGGCTGAGATAGACGAAATCCTCGAAATCCCGCGGTTCGCCGTAGCCGGCGCGGATGTAGTGCAGCAGGCGCTGGTTGCCGTCGCCGGCCAGGAATTTCTGGTGGGCCCGGACGACCGGCGCGTCGATTCGCAGGTCGCTCGGTTGCGCGAAGCTGCGGATGGTCGCCATCGACGGCCAGGCCTGCAGGCCGTACTCGGACATGAAGCGCGGCGTCTCGTCGAGATAATTCTCCAACGGTTCGGAGCCCGCCCATACCCCCCAGTAGTGCTTGTCGCCGTGGTCGGAATCGTTGCTGCGTCCATCGAGGTCGTTGCTGGGCGAACTGGACCAGTAAGGCACGCCGCCGCCCTCCTCCGCCACGATCTCGCGCAAATCATTGCCGAACAACTGCACGTAGCCGTCCCAAACCTTGCGGGCGAACGCGGGCGCCTCCGCGGTCAGCTTCTTGCCCTGGCCCCAATCCTTCCAGGCGGTTTCTTCCTCGTTGTTGCCGCACCACAACGCGATGCTGGGATGGTGGCGCAAGCGCCGCACCTGGTCGCGCGCTTCGGCGCGGACGTTGGCGCGGAACGCCGCATCGTAACCGGGCTGCATGCCGCCGCCGAACATGAAGTCCTGCCAGACCAACAGACCCAATTCGTCGGCCAGATCGAAGAAGGCATCGCTTTCGTAATAACCGCCGCCCCAGTTGCGGATCATGTTCATGTTCGCGTCGCGCGCCGATTCCAGCACGCGGCGCAATTGCGCCTGCGTCACGCGCGCGGGGAAAGCATCGAGCGGAATCGCATTGGCGCCCTTGGCGAAGATCGGGATGCCGTTGACGACGAAGGCGAAGCCCCGGCCCCACCGGTCCTTGTCGCGGCGCAGCTCGATGCTGCGCAGGCCGGTGCGGCGGCCGGATTGCGCTGCCGAGCCGTCGGCGCCCACGATTCTCGCGGTAAACCGGTATAGCGCCTGTTCGCCGTAACCGGCCGGATACCAGCGCCTGGGGCGTTCG
The DNA here is from genome assembly GCF_023374055.1 of Luteimonas galliterrae. NCBI lineage: Bacteria > Pseudomonadati > Pseudomonadota > Gammaproteobacteria > Lysobacterales > Lysobacteraceae > Luteimonas > Luteimonas galliterrae. Next base: position 770,054 of record NZ_JAMBEP010000001.1, read on the forward strand.
ATGCTCACGGGGAGCGATGTCCGGTTGCTGCCCGGCGCGAGCGTCACCCGTTGCTTCGCGGCGGATATCGTTTTGCCGTCGGGATCGAGGTATTCGATTTCCAGCGTGGCTTCCTGCGCGCTATCGGCCTGGATCCGCAACTCGGCGGACAGCTCGGCCCGCTCGCTATCCACGTGCGATTGCCGGATGTGCAGTTCGTCGATACGCAAACCATCCCAGCTTTCCAGGCGCAGCGGCCGCCAGATGCCGGCGGTCACGTAGCGCGGCCCCCAATCCCAACCGTAGTGGTAGCCGGGCTTGCGCGCGAAATTGGCCGTCATCGCGTCCTTCGGCTCGTCGCCGTAGGGCGACGGGTAATTGCCGGCGATCTTGTGCGGCATCGCCTGCACCCGGGGCAGCAGTCGCCGGATCGGCGAATGGAACACCACCCGCAATTCGTTGCCGCGCGCCGACAAAACGCCCTGCACCGGAATGCGCCACGTGCGATGGCTGTTGTCGGCCGAAAGCAGCTTCTTGCCGTTGAGGTGGACGTCGGCGAACGTGTCCAGGCCTTCGAAAACCAGTTCGGCGTGCTTGCGGCCGAGCGTGGCCTGGTCCACGTCGAATTCGGTGCGGTACTCCCATTCTGCGAGGCCGATCCATTGCAGGCCCGCTTCCGGCGCGCCGGCGTAGGGATCGGCGATCAGTCCGTTCGCCAGCAGGTCGGTATGCACGCTGCCCGGTACCCTGGCCGGATGCCACTCCGCCGCCTTCGCATGCGCGGCCGCGACCGTATCGTTCGGCGACAGGCGGAACTGCCAGCCGCTATCGAGCGCGCGCGATACGGGCGATGCCGTCGCTGCGGCGGTCCAGGCCATGGCGAAAACCGCAAGCCAAATGCGCAAAGAATGCCGCCATGCGTGCATCGCAGATCGGCTCCTCGGCGGCGGTTAAGGGGAATCCATTACGTTCAACGCTTCGTAGCAGGCGCCCATCGTGTGATAGTCCGTTTTGCCAGCGGGGCTCTTCTCGTCGCTGTATTTGCGGTTATCCGCGTCGAGGATGCGGTACCACGCCCCGTATTGGTGGTCGACGAAATGCCGCCATGCGTAGGTCCACAGGCGTTCGTACCAATCCCAATAGGCGGCGTCGCCCGTGCGCGCGGCGAGCAAGGCTGCCGCGGCCAGGGATTCGGCCTGCACCCAGAAATACTTGTCGTCGTCGCATACGCTGCCGTCGGGCGCGAAGCCGTAGTACATGCCGCCGCGCCGCCCATCCCACGAACGCGTGAGCGCCGTATCGAAAAGATGGCGCGCGGTCGGCACCAGCCATTCTGCCTGCACGTGGCGATCCAGGATCAGCAGCAGCTTGGCCCATTCGGTCTGGTGGCCGGGCTGGAAGCCCCACGGACGGAACAGGTGCTTGGGATCATCGCGGTTGTAGTCCCAGTCGATGTTCCAGTCGCGATCGTAATGTTCCCAAACCAGGCCGTCGGCTTTCGCCGCCTGGCGGCGCGTCATGCGGTCGGCCAGTTGCAGGGCGCGATCCAGATAGCGGCGTTCGCCGCTCGCTTCGAACGCGGCCAGCATCGCCTCGCACATGTGCATATTGGCGTTCTGGCCGCGGTAGGGCGAGAAATTCCAATCGGCGTCGGCCTCGTCCTTGTACAGGCCGGCCTCGGCCTCCCAGAAACGGGATTCGAGCAAGCGCCAGGTTTCGTCCATCCACGCGCTGGCCTCTTCGACACCTGCCTTCAGCGCGGTCGAATACGCCAGCAGCACGAATGCGACGCCGTAGCAGTGATTCGTCCGGTCCTCCGGTACGCCGTCGCGCAGCGTCCAGGCATAACCGCCGCCGGGGTCGCGATGCGCTCGACGCAGATAATCCAGGCCGTGGCGCGCGGCATCCAGGTACTCGCGATTCCCGAACTCGCGATAAGCCATCGCGTAGTTGAAGACGAAACGCGTGCTGCTGACCAAGTGGCGGTGGCTGGCGTCGTAGACGCTGCCGTCGTCGCGAAAATAGTGGAAGAAGCCGCCTGCGGGATCGATGGCGCGCGGATGGTAGAACGCCATGGTGTCGGCGATATGCGCGCGCAGGAATGCGCGCGAACGGAAATCGGGTAGCGGATTCGTCTCAGGCGTGTTCATTCGATCGCGCTTCCAGCAAGGCTTGGACATCGGAAAGCCGCGGCATCGCGGCGAAGGCGCCATTGCGGGTCACCGCGAGGCCGCCGGCCGCCGCCGCGAAACGCAATGCATCGGCCAGGGCCGCCGTATCGCTCAGGAAACCGGGCAAATGGGCGCCATCGATGCCGTGCCGGGCCAGGCGGAACAGCAAGCCGCCGACGAACGCATCGCCGGCCGCAGTGGTGTCCACCGCACGCACATCGAAACTCGGCACGTCGCCGGCGCTTGCGCGCGTGTACCAGCGAACCGGCGCAGCGCCATCGGTAACGACAACGATCTGGGTCCGTCCCCGCCATAGCCGCGCCAGCACGGCTTCCTCGTCGCCGCCCGACGGCGCCGCCAGGTATTCGAGTTCCGAACGGGCGAGCTTGACCAGGTCCGCAGCCTGCAACGCGTCCCAGAGCCGAGGATGAGGGTCGACATCCTGCGCCCAAAGCGCCGGACGCAGGTTCAGGTCCATGCTGACCAAGGCGCCGGCTTCGTGCGCCCGCCCCATGCCCGCCAAGGTCGCATGGGCGATGCCGGTTTCGGTGAGGCTGTTAGAACAGACGTGGAACGCGGCGGCGCCGTCGAAGCAGGTCGGCGCATAGTGCTCGGCACGGAACAACAGGTCCGCCGACGGCGGGCGGTAGAAACTGAAACTGCGTTCGCCGTCCGCATCCAGCGCGACGAAAGCGAGCGCCGTCTTGGCCTGCTCGGTGCGAACCACGAAATCCGTGCCCACGCCCGCTCCGTGCAGGCTGTCGAGCAGGAAGTCGCCGAACATGTCCGCGCCCAGCATGCCGACGAATTGCGTGTCGCCGCCCAGATGCGCGACCGCGACCGCGACGTTGGCCGGCGCGCCGCCGGCGAATTGCAGGAACGCACGCGGCGAGTCCGCCGTTTGCGGCGGCTGCGCGAGGAAATCGATCAGGGCTTCGCCGAAGCAGACGATCGTCCCGGTCCGCGTCATGTCTGTGGCGCCTCCGGCGCCAGGCGCGAGCCGTAAAGGCCGTACCAGATGATGTAGGCATAGCACAGCAGCGGCAGCGCGAATGCGGCCTGCACGCCTATGCGATCGGCAAGAACGCCTTGCGCCAACGGCACGATCGCGCCGCCGACGATCGCCATCACCAGCAGGCTGGAGGCTTTCTCTGTCATCGGCCCGAGACGCTCGATGCCCAGGGTGAAGATGGTCGGGAACATGATCGAATTGAACAACCCGATCGCGATCACGCTCCACATCGCCACGAGCCCATGGCTGGACACCGTAACCAGCAGCAGGACGCAGGCGATCGCCGCGTACAACGCCAGCAGCCGGCGGGCGCTCACCCGCAGCAACAGCGCGGAGCCGAGGAAACGGCCGACCATCGCCCCGCCCCAATAGAACGACACGTATTTCGCGGCGCTGGCCTCGCTCATCGCGCCGATGTCGGCCTGGGCGATGTAATTGATCAGGAAACTGCCGATCGCGACTTCGGCGCCGACGTAAACGAAGATCGCCACCACGCCCCAACGCACGTGCGGAATGCGCAGCACTTCGGAAAACGTGTGATGGCGCCGGGCCGCGCGTTCGGTCGCTTCGGTCAATGCCGGCAGGCGCAGGACGAACACGACCGCCGCCAGCACGAACAACGTCAGCGCCAAACCGAGATAGGGAATCTGGACGGACTGGGCTTGCGCGGCCTGGTAAGCCTGTTGCTGCTGCTCGCTGAGCGCGGCCAGTTGTTCGGCTCCCAGTACGGCCGTCGCCAGGATCAGCATGCCGCCGACCCACGGCGCGGTGGTGTGGCCGAGGGAATTCAGCGCCTGGGCTAGGTTCAAGCGGCTGGCGGCGCGGGCGGGATCGCCCAGCAGGCTGACGTAGGGATTGGCCGAGACCTGCAACAAGGTGATGCCACTGGCCAGCGTGAAGAGCGCGCCGAGGAACAGGTAATACCACTGGATCTGCGCAGCCGGCAGGAACAGCAACGCGCCGCAGCCCGCCACGACCAGGCCGATCACGATGCCGAGCTTGTAGCCGACCTTGTCCACCACCCATCCCGCCGGCACGGACATCACGAAGTACGCGCCGAAGAAAGTGAACTGGATCAGCATCGTCCGCGTCCAGTTGAGTTCGAACACGGCCTTCAGGTGCGGGATCAGCACATCGTTGAGCGCCGTCAGGAAGCCCCACATGAAGAAGATGGCGGTAACCGCCGCGAACGCGATCCGCGTGTCGACGGTGGGCATCGCGCCGGCCGCCGCGTTTGCGGCGCGCTCGGCCGAAGGGGATGGAATACCTGTTCCGGTCATGCGCCGTCTCTATCGGGAGGAGGACAACTGCTTGCGCGCACCAGCAATTGCACCGGCGCGACCGTCTGCTGCGCCGGCTGTTCGCGCTGGCGGATGCGTTGCAGCAGCAACCGCGCGGCCTGGCGGCCGCGTTCGCGCGGATCGACGGCTACCGTGGTCAACGCGGGTACGGCCAGGGCCGCTTCGGGAATATCGTCGAAGCCGGTCAGGGCGAAATCGTGGCCGGGCCGACGGCCATGCGCGGTCAGTCCCAGCATGAGGCCCAGCGCGACCGTGTCGTTGTAGCAGACCGCAGCGGTCGGCGGCACGGCGGCATCCGCGAACAAGGCGTCGCTGTGCGTAGCCGCATCCAGGCGGGTCGGCGCGGTTTCGATCAGCCCTTCCGGCGACGGGGCGATGCCGGCCGCAGCCAGCGCATCGGTATAGCCTTGGCGGCGTTCGCGGCACGAGCTGGAATCGGCATGGCCGCCGAAGAAGGCGATGCGGCGATGGCCGAGTTCGAGCAGATGTTCCGTCGCCAGCCTGGCGCCGCGGCGATTGTCCAGAGCCAGGAAGTCCCAGTGCGCGCCGGGCAATTCGCGGTTGAACACCAGCACCGGCGCCTGCGTGCCGAGCACGCGTTCCAGCCGCTCGCCGTCGCTGTGCTCGGCCGGCGAAAGGATCACGCCCGCCGGCTGGTGCTCCATCAATGAAGCGAGCACCGCTTGCTCGCGTTCCGGCGATTCGCCGGTATTGCCGAGCAGCGTGACGTAGCCTTCGGCCATGACGACATCGTCCACGCCTGCCGCGAACTCGGCGAAGAAGGGATTGGACAGGTCGTTGATGACCAGCGCCACGCTCGACGAGGTGCGCCGGCGCAGGTTGGCCGCGCTGCGGTTGTAGACGTAGCCCTGGCGCTTGAGCTCGGCCTCGACCTTGGCGCGCGTATCGGCATGCACCAACGGACTGCCGCGCAGCACCAGCGATACCGTCGCGCGCGACACGCCGCTGCCGCGGGCGATATCCGTGACGGTCACGGCTTTGCGTTCGCTGCGGGATCCGCTCATCGTTTGCGGGCCTGCGGCCGGCATGCGCGTTGCTCCATGTCGGCGCGCTTCATAGGGGCCTGCTTCATAGGGAAATGCCGTCCTGCGCAAACCTCGGAATCCGCGAATCATTACACGGCGCGGGCGACGGCTGGAGATAGGCATGGCCGTTCGCATCACCGCGGCGCCGCGCAAGGCGACGCCGGCAGGTCGGCCGGGCGCGTTCCCCAGCCTGCGCCGGGCGTTGCCGTCAGCTCGAACGAGAGCGTGCCGCCGTCGCGCAGTTGCGCCCAATCCACCCAGGCGCGGTCGCTGGATTCGCCATCGATACGCACGCCGGCGACGTACTGCAGCCGGTTCCCGTCGGCGCCCGGAGCCTCGATCCGCAACGACCTGCCCTCGCCCAGGTCCAGCGTCACGGCAGGGAAGCGCGGCGCATGCAGCAGCAACTGGCCCGTGCCGGGCACCGCCGGATACAGGCCGATGGCGCTGAACAGATACCAGGCCGACATCGTGCCCAGGTCGTCGTTGCCGGTAACGCCATTGGGCGCATTGGCGAACAAGGCCTGTGCGGCGCGCAGCACCGTGGAGGTCTTCCACGGTTCGCCGATCAGCGTGTACATCCACGGCGCATGCAGATCGGGTTCGTTGTTGGGGTTGTAGCGGTATTGGTTGTAGTAGCTGTAGGGGCCGACTACCCAATCCTTGCGCGCAGCCGTCGATGGATTGGCGAGCAGATCGTCGTAGGCGAAGAACGCATCCAGACGCGCTATCGCTTCGGTTTTGCCGCCCATCGCCCGCACCAGGCCAGGCACGTCCTGCTGCACCAACCATTGGTATTGCCAAGCCGTACCTTCGTGGAAGCCATGGTCGGACGCCGGACTGTAGGCGCCTTCCTTGGGCACGTACCACTTGCCGTCGAGCGTGCGCGGCCGCGGGAAACCGGTGAAACCGCGTTCCTTGTCGCGCACGTCGGCATCCCAAAGCTTGCGCCAATTTCGGCCGCGTCCGCTGTAGCGGGCCGCATCGGCGGTTTCGCCCAGGCTCTGCGCCATCTGCGACAACGCGCAATCGGCCAATGCGTACTCGAGCGTGGCCGATCCGCCGTGATGGGGATCCACGTCCATGCCCTTGGGCTTGAACGCCTTGTCGTATTGCACGAACCCTTGTTTTAGATAGCTCTCGTTGCCGGAACGCCCCGCCATCCTGGATTCCGTCGGCGGCAAGCCGTCCGCGTTCTGCTTCAACGCCGCATAAGCCTGTTTTTCGCGGCCTTCGAGCGCGCCGAATCGCCACAGGTCGGCCAGGAACGGCGTCACCGGGTCGCCGGTCATGATGTTGGTTTCGTAATTGGCGTAGCCCCAGCGCGGCAGCCAGCCGGCCTGCTCGTGGATCTTCAGCACCGAGGCGGCGATATCGCGGGCGCGTTGCGGACGCAGCATCGCCAGCCACTGGTTCTGGGTGCGGTAGGTGTCCCAAAGCGAGAAGAACTCGTAATAGGTCCAACCGTCCGCGCGATGGATGCGGCCGTCCCAGCCGCGGTAACGGCCATCGGCGTCGTTGCCGGTCAACGGCTGCAACAGCGCGTGGTACAGCGCGGTGTAGAAGACGATACGGTCGTCCGCGCCGCCGCCGTCGATGCGCACCGTGGCCAGCTCCTTGCGCCACGCATCCTGCGCACGCTGCTTCATCTCGTCGAAACGCAGCAGTCGCTTGCCTTGCATGCCTTCCGTCTGCAGGTTGCCGCGGGCGCCATCCGCATCGACGTGCGAAACGGCGCTGACGACGGTCACCGATTTCGTTTTGCCCAGGTCGAAACTCAACCAAGCGCCGTTGGCCGCTTCGCCGGCGCTGCTTTCGCGCGAATCGGACTTGCCGCCGGCCGCGTTCCAGGTGCCATGTCCTTTGAATGGCCGGTCGAACTGCAAGCGGAACCAGGTGGTGTAGCGCGTACCGCCGCAGAAGCTCAGCGTTTCCACTTCGCCTTCCACGATGCGGTCGCCGACGATGCGCAGCGCGCTGCGCATCACCCGATGGCGCTCGTTGGCTTGGCCCAGGTTGACCAGGAGGTGGCCCTGCTTGCCGCCGGAGAACGTGTAGCGTTCCGCCGCGGCGCGGGTCAGCGCGGTGGCTTCGGCGTCGATGCCGCCGTAATCGGTCAAACGGACCTTGTAGTAGCCGGCCTGCCCGACTTCGCCGTCATGACTGTAGGCCGAGGCGTACTTCTTCTGATCGAAACTGTCCGCCTTGCGGGTGTCGAACGCGGCGCCCGGGCCTATCTTGCCCGTCACCGGCAGCACCGACACTTGTCCGCCCTGTTCCCAGCAACCCGCGCCGGACAGGAAGAAATGGCCGAAGCCGCGGATCTTGGGATCGTCGTAACGCCAGCCGGAGTAATGCGTGCCGATCGGGCTGACCTGGATCATCCCGAACGGCGCCGATGCGCCTGGAAAGGTATTGCCGTCGTCCTTGCTGCCGATGAAAGTGTTGACCTGAGTCGCAAGGTCGGCGCTTCGCCCGCCGGCATCCTGCTTTCCTTCTTCCGCCGGGAGAAGGTGCCCGTAGGGCGGATGAGGGTTCGGCACGGGACCGGGGCTACGCACTTGCGCCGAACCCTCATCCGGCGCTGTCGCGCCACTTTCTCCCGTTGGGAGAAGGAAAGCTGGCAACACCGCGAACAAGACGGCGATCAACCCGCCATTGCGGCGGGTCGAGCCGGATTTTGCATGACTCGGCAGCTTAAGCATCGTCGCAGACCCGTCGCGTCCGGAAGTACTCAATTTAGCTTGAACACGTATTCCAGCGCGATCTCGCGGCCGACCGGATTGAACAGGCGGCTGTTGTAGAACTCGTAGTCCAGCTTATACGGATCCTTATGGTTCCAGCCCGTGCTGTTGAACGCGTTGTTGACGTAGAAATTCAACCGGGCCCGCTCGCTGAACTGATAGCCGACATTGAAATTCCAGGTGATCGCAGGGCCCACCCGGCCGAAATAGCGCGAGGTCTTCTGCTGGTAGGTGGGGCTATTGGGGTCGGTATCGACGCAATCGGCGCGATCGTTGGGCACGCCGCCATCCGGGAACGGCGTGCAGCCGCCAAAGCCGCCCAGCACCGGATCCCAGTGATAGCGCACGCCCGGCACCGAACCGATGCGGTCGCCGTACACGTTCCAGTTCCACTTCTCTCCCTGCCAGCTGACGCTGCCGCGGATCTTGCTGCGGATGTCGCGATCGCGACGCTCCGGGTTCGGGTCGGTGCGGTAGGTCTGTTCGCGCAGCGAGCGCAGGTTGGTGTAGTTGAGCGCGAACTGGAAATCGCCCCAGCGGGCCGTATCCAGGCGGTAGCGCAACGAAGCGTCGATGCCCTCGACGTGCTTCTGCGCGATATTGATCGGCCCGCGTTCGACCGATACGATCTGGCCGTCGGCGTCGCGCACCACGCGCGAGACGATCGATGCGCAATAGTCCGCGCCGCCGGGATTGGTCCATGGCACGTTCGGATCGATGGTCTTGCCGGTGCGGCAGCCGGCTTCGTCGCGCAGCACGATGTCCTCGCCGATGTCGCGGATTTCGTCTTCCAGGTCGATCGACCAGTAGTCGGTGGTGAGCGACAGGTTGTCCAGCACGTCCCAGACCAGGCCGACCGTCCACGAATCGCCCAGTTCCGAGCGCAAATCGGGGGTACCGCGGCGGTTGATGTCGAAAGCGTAGAAATGCGGACTGCCCTGCCCGCAATTGGCGATCAGATAGTCGCCGCTCTGGATGCAGGTGTAGGGATCGGTGGTCTGCACCTGCGACGAACTCGGCTGCGCCAGCAGGAAGTGCATATCGGGCGCACGGAAACTGGTGGCATAGCTGCCGCGCAGCAACAGATTGTCGGTGGGCCGCCATTCCAAGCCTGCATTCCAGGTGGATTCGCTCTGGGTGCCGATCTCGAGACGGTCGGCGTTGTCGAACGCTTTGTAATCGCCGTAACGGTCGTAGCGGCCGGCAAGCGTGGCGGTCACCGACTCCAGCAACGGCACCTTGAATTCGACGCCCGCCGAATAGCGCCTGCGTTCGCCGCCGCCGCGATCGACGTTCTGCACTTCGTAATCGAGATTGGCGCGCGGATCCGGCCGCAGGCGATAGCCCTGCTCGGCCGCTTCGAGCACCGCGGCGAAACCGATCGGTCCGGCCCAGCCTTCGAACAGGTCGCCGTCGATGGTGAAGCTGCCCTGCGTGACCCAGGACGAGGCCTCGTTGATCGAGTGCGCGCCGAATTGCCGGTACTGCTCCGGCGTGACCGGACTCCACCAGCGCGATTCGTCCAGGTCGTAGATCGGCAGTCCGTCCGGCGTCGTGCCCAGTTGCGGCCCGAGGAAATAGGCTTCGGCCTTGTCCCAATCGACCGTCGAGATGTTCTCGCGCACGGTGTAGCGGGCCCGGCCCAGCGACGCTTCCCAATCGAAGCGATCCGCGATAGTGCCGCGCAAGCCCGCGCTCAAGTCCCAGGATTTTTCCTTGTTGGAGTTGCGCAAGGCGTCGAAACCGCCGGCCTCGCTGGGCGTGATGTTGCGGATGCCGATCAGGTTGCGGCCGCTGCCCGCATCGTGGAACGCCGGCAGCGCGGGGTTGCCCGGCAGCACCACCGCCGGCGGCGATGTGCCCCAGATGCCCTTCGCGTCGTACACCGCAAGGTTCGCCCAAGCCTGCAATCCGTTCTCGAAATCCCAGGTGCCGTGCAGGTAGCCGGAGAAGTCCTCGCTGCCGCTGCGCAACAGCCAATTGGCAAAGTCCGCGGACAGGCCGCAGAGTTGGCCGGTATCGGTGATCGTGCCGCTGTTGCGGTCGTACAACTGGCGATTGGCGAGGTAGTACTCGCCGCCGAAGCGGTCGCAGGCGCCCGCCGGCGGCGCGAGGCGGTTGCCGGTATCGGCGTCGATCAGGCCCAGGCCCGTACTCGGGCGGAAACCGAGCTTGCGCTGCTCCGCATTCCACGACGGATAAGGCGCGTCGCCGGCGTCGTCCATCTGCGGCCGGTCGCGGCCGAACAGCGGCTCTTGCTTGGTGTACTGCACGGCATAGGTCAGATTCCACTGCGGCCCGCTCTTGCCGCCGGCCCACGACAGGTCGGTGGTCTCGCGTCCGCCCTCGGTCGACGCGCCATGCCGCAGGCGGATCTCGTCGCCTTGATAGCCTTGCTTGAGGATGACGTTGACCACGCCCGCGACGGCATCGGAGCCGTAGATCGCCGAAGCGCCGCCGGTGAGCACTTCGATGCGCTCCACCGCCGCAGCGGGGATGTTGCCGTAATTCGCGAAATTGCTCTGGCCGCCGTAAGGCAGCGGGTAATCCGCAACGCGGCGGCCATTGACCAGCAACAGGCTGCGGCCGGGGCCCATATTGCGCAGGTTCAACGGACTGGCGTTGGGCGTATGCGAGCCCCATTGCACGTCCGATTCGACGGTGCCGATCGCTTCGTTGAGCGTGGTCAGCGCGTCGTAAACGGTGACGAAGCCTTCCTTCTTGATCTGCTCGGCCGTGATCAGCGTCAGCGGCGCGGGGCCTTCGACTTCTGCGCGTTTGATGCGCGAACCGGTGACCGTGACCTTGTCCAGCTGTTTCGCGCCGGTTTGCGCCGCGGGCTCTTCGGGTTGCGCCTGCGTCGTCTGGGGCGCCGCCTGCGCCAGCGCAGCGAGCGGTGCGAAAAGGATCGGCAGCAGGGCTTTGGACAGGGCGTTTCGGGCGGGCCTGGGCTGGATCGTCACTGGAGTCCCCTTGGTCGGATATTCGGCTTAAATATCGGATTTATTTGATTTAGATCGATCTAAATTCACGATAAATAAAACCGGCATGAGCCGGTGATCCAGCGCCCCTGTGAACTGGATCGATCTAAATGAAAGCACGATGACAGCGGAAAGGCATGACGCGGCGCAGCAAGTGCTGTGCACGCTCCTAGCGTCCTGCGGGATTCACATTGCTTCGTTTTTAAGCCGTCATTCCCGCGAAGGCGGGAATCCAGTGACTTGAAGGCCTCACCAGATCGCCACGAGGCCATCGGAAATATCGCGTGCCCTCACCCAACCCTCTCCCGCCAACGGGAGAGGGCTAAAGCCAAGTCACTGGATTCCCGCCTTTGCGGGAATGACGGCTTCTTAAGAGCGGGGCACGCGCTTCAGCGCGACCATCAACGCCCGCACCCTCTCGACATCGGTTTGCATGCGATCCGGCTCCAATCCCTGCAAGCCGGACTGCCGAAACCGCATCGCGGAGCGATGCAAAGCGCGCGCAGAAGCGTGGAACTCGTGCGCACCGCTGCGTTCGGCGATCAGGCCGATATTGTCCGCCGTGATCCCGGCGCCAGCCATGATGCGCAGTCCCTGCCCTGCCCCTTTCGCGAGTGCGGCAATGTTGCTGGCGCCCGATAGGGCATCGGCAGCAGCGCCGGACGTCAGAACGCGTTCGCAACCCAGCGCGATGACCGCCTGCAACGCCTCGGTCTGATCGCGAGCGGCGTCGAAGGCGCGGTGGAAGGTAACGCCGATCGGGCCGGCGGCGGCGATCAGGTCGCGGCAACGCGGCATGTCGATCGCGCCGTCGGCGTCGAGCGCCCCGATCACCACGCCATCGCAGCCCAAACGAACGCAGTGCTCGATATCCCGGCGCATCGTTTCGAACTCGGCGTCGTCGTAAAGGAAATCGCCGCCGCGCGGGCGGATCAGCACATACACCGGTATGCGCAGGCGCTCGCGGACGACGGCGAGCGTACCGTGCGAGGGCGTGGTGCCGCCCTCGCCCAGGTTCTCGCACAATTCGATGCGGTCGGCGCCGCCGGCTTGCGCGGCCAATGCCGAAGCCACGGAATTGGCCGCGATTTCCAGCAGCGGCCGGTCCGCCGCGCTCATTTCTGTTCGGTCGCGTAGACCGAATCCGCATCTAGCAACGCATCCTGCTTGCCTGCATCGCAAACCGCGTAAACGAAGCCCTTGTGCAGGGCGAACGCGCCGACCTCGCCGTGCTTGTTCAACGCGAGGAAGCACACCTGCAGCGTTTTGCTCGCTTCAGGCCGTTTGCGCACCACGCGGTCGATCGCTTCGCGGCAGGCCTCGGCCGGCGTGCGGCCCTGCCGCATCAGTTCGACGACCAGGAAACTCGCGGCGTTGCGGATCATCTCCTCGCCGACGCCGGACGCGGTCGCCGCGCCGACTTCGTTGTCCACGTACAGGCCCGCGCCGACGATCGGGCTGTCGCCGACGCGGCCATGCAGCTTCCACGCCATGCCGCTGGTGGTGCAGGCGCCTGAGAGTTTGCCGCCGGCATCGAGCGCGAGCATGCCCAGGGTGTCGTGGTTCTCTTTGTTGCCGGGAATTCTGGCGCGCTCGGCGTTGATCTGCGGCCGGTATTGCGCGGTCTTCAACCATTCGCGCCAGGCTTTTTCAGCCTGCGGCGTCAGCAGCTTTTCCTTGGCGAAACCCTGCTGCACGGCGAACTGTTGCGCGCCCTCGCCCACCAGCATCACGTGCGGCGTTTTCTCCATCACCCGCCGTGCGACCGACACCGGGTGCGCGATGTCCTGCAAGGCCGCGACCGCGCCGCAACGGCCGTCGCCATCCATGATGCTCGCATCGAGCGTCAGCGCGCCGTCGCGATCGGGATTGCCGCAGCGGCCGACGGTCGGATTGCACAGTTCGCTTTCGGCCCAGCGCGCGCCGGCTTCGACCGCATCCAGCGCCGAACCGCCGCGCGCCAGGACCCGCCATGCGGCCTGGTTGGCCGGCACGCCGAAATCCCAGGTCGATACGACTTTCGCACCGTTGCTTGCGGCGGCGGCGCGCACCGCCCGCGGCAATGCCAGCGCGCCGGCGGCGATCAGGGAGGTTTGCAGGAAGTCGCGGCGAGTGGTCACTGTGGAAGCCTTGGTTCGTTGTGTCGTGGGAACGTCCCTACACGCCTTGTCATCCCGAACGCAGTGAGGATCTCAGGCCCGACGGACGTGGCGAAGTGCGTGAAGCAGATCCCTCACTGCGTTCCGGATGACAGAGCAAAAGCTGCTGGAAGAAGCTCGCAATCACTCCGCGGCACGCCGATCCATGTACCAGGCGGCCGCACCAATCAGCCCGAAGCGGCCATGCTCGATCAACCACACCGGCACGCTCGCCAGCACGCTGCGCAGCACGCCCTTGTTGAGGAAGCGCTCGACGAAACCGCTCTGCTGCAGGAACGGGCGGATATGCGCCGGTATGCCGCCGGCCAGGTACACGGCTTGCGCACCGAACGTCAGCACCAGGTCACCGACCAGGCTGCCGAGCATGGCGCAAAAGATCTGCAGGGCTTCCAACGCTTGCGCATCGTCGCCGCGTTCCGCAGCCGCGGCGATCTCGGCGGGATCCGTCCATCGCGGCGCGACGCCTTCCATGTCGCACAGGCAGCGATAGGCGTTGAGCAGCCCCGGACCCGACAGCACGCGTTCGTTGTCGACGTGCGGCCATTGCCGCAACAGCCGGCGCAGCAATTCCAGCTCGCGTTCGTTGCCTGGCGCCAATGCCGCATGGCCGGCTTCGGTGGCCATGACCGTCGAATGCGCGTCGCGCGATGCCGGCGGCATCCACAAGGCGGCGCCGAGTCCGGTGCCCGGACCGATCACCAGCGTCGGCCCGGGCGGCGCAGCCAGCGCGGGGCCGGTCAACAGCGTGGCCGCGGCCGGATCGATGTAAGGCGTAGCGCGGGCCATCGCTTCGAAATCGTTGATCAGCGCCAGTTCGCTCAGCGACAGCGCGCGCCGCATCTGCGACAGCGAGACCTGCCACGGCAGGTTGGTGTTGACCAGCTCGTCGCCGTGCAGCACCCCGGCGATCGCGATGGCGGCATGCTCGACGCCGCCGGCGTCGAAAGCATCGATGAAATCCCGCACGATCGCCGACAGGCCTTCGTGCTCGGCGCAGACGTACTGCCGGTAATGCAGCATCGTCGCCGCGCCGCCGCCGATGCCGGCCCGCATCAGCGCGATACGGGCGTGGGTGCCGCCGACATCCGCAGCGATGAAAGGCCGCTCGTGCGGCACGGAAGTGGGCATCGCTGCGATTGCGCTCTGGGCCATTACGCTCCCGTGGCGAAGACCGGCGGTGATCTTCGAATCATTGGGCTCCTGCGGCGGATTATTGAATATTCCGCGCGACATTCCTATCGATTCCCGGCGCCCGGCGTCGTGCGCAGGCGCATGACGGCATCAATACGGTAGCGTTTGCGGCGAGCCCGGACCGTTCCGATCGGTTCGGCGCATTACGGGCCGGGCCGGCTTTTCGGTATAAAGCGGACACGGACAAGGAAATCGCATGCGGTTCGACAACGTCTACATCACCTCCACGGGCGCCTATTTCCCGGGCGACCCGGTCGGCAACGACGACATCGACCGTTACATCGCGCCGATCAACGCCCTGTCGCCGCGGATCAAACGCCGCATCCTGGGCGAAAACGGCATCCAGACCCGCCATTACGCCCTGGACGAGCAGGGCCGCAGCACGCACACCTGCGCGGCGCTGGCCGCCAACGCCGTACGCGCCTGCCTGGGCGACGATGCCCAGGCGGCCTTGCGCGAGATCGACCTGCTGGCCGCGGCCAGTTCGTCCGGCGACCTGATCCTGCCCGGCTTCGCCAACATGCTGCAGGCCGAACTGCGCGCGCCGGCGATGACCACGGCCAGCCATCACGGCGTCTGCGCATCGGGCATGGCGGCGCTGCAACATGCGGCGCTTGCGCTGCAGCATGGGCAGCACCGCAATGCAGTCGTGGCGGCGGCGGAATTCCCGTCGCGGTTGTTCAAGCGCTCGCGTTTCGCTCCGGGCGGCTACAACGCCGATTTCGACGCGCACTTCTTGCGCTGGATGCTGTCCGACGGCGCCGGCGCATGGCGCCTGTCCACGCGTCCCGGCGCCGGCATCGCATTGAAACTCGAGCGTCTGCACCTGAAATCCTTCTCCGGCGAATTGCCTTTGTGCATGCAAGCCGGTCAGGCGCCCGACGGCAGCCTGTGGGGCGACCACGAGGATTTCACCGCCGCCGACGCGGCAGGCGCGATGCTGCTGCGCCAGGACATCCGCCTGCTACCGCAACTGTTCGACGTGGCCACGCACGAATACGTGAAGCTGGCGCAGGCCGGCGCCATCGATCCGGCCGCGGTCGACCACTTCCTCTGCCATTATTCTTCTGAGCGCTTCGCGCCGGTGGTCAAGCAGTGCCTGCAGTTGGCGCAACTCGATATTCCCGAAGACAAGTGGTACAGCAACCTGAAGTTCCGCGGCAACCTAGGCTCGGCATCGATCTTCACCATGCTCGACGATTTCCTGCGCGAGCGGCGACCGCAGCCGGGGCAGAACATATTGCTGTTCGTGCCGGAATCCGGACGTTTCACCGTCGCCTTCGCGCTGCTGAAAGTCGTCGATGCGGACGCGCCCGCAACGCAGACCGCGGCGACGACGCGAGCGATCGAACCGCCCTCGCCCTCGCCCGTGCCGCTGCCGGCGCCGCCGCATGCCGCCGACGACAGGCAACTGCCCGAAGTCGCGCGCCTGCTGCGCGAACTGGCCCTGGTCTGGCACGACTACCGCAGCCGGGTCTGGAAAACGCCGCTGGTCGGCAAGATCCTCGACGGCAGCGTCGGCAAGGCCGATTACGTCGGCTGGATGGAGCAATGGGTGCCGCAGGTACGCCAAGGCAGCCTTTGGATGCGTAAAGCGGCCGACCACCTCACGCCGAAATACGCCGTGCTGCGCGACACCGTTCGCCACCACGCCGACGACGAACAGTTCGACTACGACGTGCTGTTCGAGGATTACCGCAACGCCGGCGGCAAGGTCGCCTCGCTCGACGAGCTCAAGCGCAATCCCGGCGGCGAAGCGCTCAACGCCTACCTGCATGCGCGCGCCGCGCAACCCGACGCGCTGGGCCTGCTCGGCGCGATGTACGTCATCGAAGGCACCGGCCAGCGGATCGTGCCGGCGCTGTTGCCTTTGCTGCGGCAGCGGCTGGGCTGGCTGGGCCGCAGTTTCAACTTCCTGGCCTATCACGGAGAGAACGACGTGGCGCATCTGCAACGCTGGCTGGCGGCGGTGGAAACCGCGCTGGCCATCGGCGGGCGCGACATCGCCGACGACATCGTCGATGATGCGCGCCATGTGGCCGCGCTCTACGCCAGGCAGTTGGAGATGATCCGGTGAGCAAGACCGAAGCCTGGCTGCATGCGCCGCACGATCCTCGCGATCCCAATCCCTGGCTCGCGCTCTATCTCGATGCCAGCGGACCCTTGGCGGACGAAGTCAAACGCGCCTGGCTGTCGGATGCCGCTTCCCGTTCGCGGCAATTCGTCCTGCCGGTGGTGCGGCCGCTGGCGCGGCTGGCGATCGTGCTGATCCAGCTGCTGAAGATCGTGATGCCGAACGATCTGACCTCGTCGCGGATCCTGCACCGGCTGATCGTTTGGGGCATGAAGACTTTCGTCCGTCCCGAAGCGAACTGGCTGATCCTGCGCCATTTCCACCTCGGCTCGCAGGTGCTGGCCTTCATCGGCGCCAATGCGCTACCTGGGCAGACGCTGCCGTCTCATCCGCTGAAACCTGCCGATATCGACGCGCTGCGCGACGACGTCTTCCTGCAGCACGACCTGAACCTCTTCAATTTCGTGATCAACCTGAACCGCGCGCTCGGCGGGAAGCCGATCGAACCGCCGGCGCGGCCGGATTTCTCGATGATCGACCAGCCGCCGCTGCGCCTGCAGGACATGCCGGACCGCTGGACCAATTTCATCGACCTGCAGACCGCGATCGAGGTCTACACGCCGGTGTACCAATTGTTCCTGACAGACAACGATTTCTGGCGCGCGACCAATTCGCTGCAGCTGGACGAGGTGATCGGCATTTATGCGGCGACGCTGCTGAAGAAGCCGGAGTATCTGGTCTTCCTCAACAACAAGCATCCGCTGGTGCCGTTGACCACGTTGCGGGCCGGGTTCCGGCTGGTGCTGCATGGATTGTCGACCGAGATGCTGCATGCGTTGTTGAGCCGCGCGAAAGCCGAGCAAGCCGCCAGCTCTTCGTAAGAGCGGCTTCAGCCGCGAGCTTCTTGTGCCGAACGATCGCGATTGGTAAAGCTCGCGGCTGAAGCCGCTCTTACGAAGAGCAGAGCCCTCGCTTCCGGAATGCCAAAAAAACGGGCCGCAAAAGCGGCCCGTTTTGCTGAGGAAGATTGCCCCTCGGCGTTACGACCGCACCGGCACCAGCGTGATCTCCACGCGCCGGTTCTGCGCGCGTCCCGATTCGGTATCGTTGCTCGCGATCGGCCGCGACTCGCCCGCGCCTACGATGATGAAGCGGTCGCGCATCACGCCGCGGCTCATCAGGTAATTGCCGACCGCATTGGCGCGGCGCTCGGACAGCGCCTGGTTGTAGCTGTCCGTGCCGACGCTGTCGGTGTGGCCGGCCACTTCGATGATGGTCTGGTTGTATTCCTGCAACGTGTTGGCGACGTTGTCGAGCACCGGATAGAAACCGGGATCGAGGTTGGAACTGTCGAAGCCGAACGTGATGCCGCTGGGCATGTTGAGGGTGATGTTGTCGCCCTGGCGGACCACGTCCACGCCGCTGCCGGCGGTGCGCTCGCGCAGGATCTTCTCCTGGCGGTCCTGGTAGGCGCCGATGGCGCCGCCGGTAAGGCCGCCGACGCCCACGCCGACCAGGGCGCGCTGGCGCCGCTCGGTGGCGTCGCCGCCGCTGAGCAGGCCCGCAGCCGCGCCGATGGCCGCGCCGATCAGTGCGCCCTTGCTGGTTTTGCTCATGCCGCCCTGCTGCTGCGGCTGGCCTTGCTGACCTTGCGGCGGAGGAGGCGGCTGGTTGCCGTAATAGCCGCCGTTGTAGCCGCCGCCGGTGCTCATGCAGCCCGTCAGCAGCATGCTTCCCGCTACCGCCATCGCTATTGCGGATTGCTTGAACAAGTTCATATGACGCTCCTCGTCGTTGGGAGTGGATTTCGCGCCGACAAGCTAATCACGTCGGCGTCGCCGGCGGGTGACGGGACCCCAAACGTCGGAATCGCCGCATACGCCCCGTTCAGCCGATGTCGGCCATCAGCGCTTCGGCGGAGACCGAATCCATCGAACGGTCCCAATCGCCCATCAGCGACAGGTACAGCAGCTTGTCGAACTCGGCGCCGAAGCGGCGGATCACCGCGTCCGGATCGGGGATCAGCTTGGCGTCGGCGATCAGGCCGAAATGGACGCGGCCGTTGTAGCTGAGGATCGAGATGCCGATGCCGATCGAGCCGGTTTGCGGCACCCAGAACATCATCTCGCGCAAAGTGCAGCCCGCCATGTACAGCGGCTGCTGCGGGCCCGGCACATTGGTCGCCACCGCGCTGGCCTTGCGGCTGAACAACTCCAGAGCGACGCCCTGGACGGCAGCCGGCGCCATGCCTAAAGCCGCCAATAGCCCAAATGCAACAATAGCTTGGCGTGAGTTCTTCAACTGGTTCATGCACTCCGCGACGTGTTCGAGCCGACGGATCGGATTGCCCTCCCCGACCGGCAGATCGAGGAAGACCAGGCCGAAATGGTTGCCGAGCTTGCGTGCGTGTTCGAGCGGTCGCAGGTTCACCGGCACCGTGGCGCGCAAGGTCATGCCGTCGACATCGTCGCCGCGCTCCCGCATGTAATCGCGCAGTGCACCTGCGGCGGCAGCCATCAGCACGTCGTTGACAGTGCAATCGCAGGCGCGGCCGACCGCCTTGACCTCTTCAAGGTCCAGCGGCGGCGCCCAGGCCACGCGCTTGCTGACGCCGAGCTTGCCGCGCAGCATCGACGGCGGGTCGTCCGGCAGCGACAGCGCATGGAGCAGCTCGCGCGCGATCTCGCCGCCTTCCTTGGCCAGCATCGCCGCCAGCGTCGGATCGCGGTACATCTCCATGCCTTTTTCGAGGACCTTGCCGCCGAGCTTGCTGTAGCGCGCGACCGCCCCGACCCGGCGCGCGACTTCGGCGCCGTCCTGCTTCAACCATGCCTTGTCGAGTTCGCTGCGCTTGTCGGGCACGGCCTTGGTGTCGGTCAGCGACAACAGCACCTGCACCAACGCGATGCCGTCGGCGTAGCTGTGGTGGATGCGCGCCACCAGCGCGGAGCCGCCTTCGTATTTTTCGACCAGATGGAATTGCCAGAGTGGCCTGGACTTGTCGAGCGGACTGGAGGCCAGCTGGCTTACGAAACGTTCCAAAGCCTTCTTGTCGGCGCGTCCGGGCAGCGCCGCCAGCTGCACGTGCCAGTCGAGATCGAAATGCTCGTCGTCCTGCCAGGACGCGCCGGCGGCGGCATCGACGGCCTTTTGGCGGAAGCGAGCGTAATCCAGGAAGCGGTGCTCGATGACGCTCTTGAGCTTGGCCAGCGCCATCGGCTCGGCGAACATCAGCACGCCGGTGATCATCATCGGGTTGGTCGGGCGCTCCATGCGCAGCCATGCCGTATCGACGCGCGACATGGCCTCTTTGCGCCGGGCCCGTTTGCGGACCGGTTTGACTGCGCCCTGCTTGGGCATTGCATGCTCCCGCTGGCAATGCGGTCAGTGAATCACGGCCTCGGATGACGGTCAACGCGACTCGGCCTGCTCTTGTAGGAGCGGCTTCAGCCGCGAGCCCTGCCTGCCCATAAGAATGTGTAACGAGAAGCTCGCGGAAGCCGCTCCTACGAAGAGCGGAGCGTCAAAGCGCGATAGGCCGCCAGCGCGGCGTCGCGGCCTTTGGCCAGGTCCACGATCGGCTTGCTTGGATAATGCGGTGCGTAAGTCGCGGCCAGGTGCGGATGCAACCATGGCGCGAATTTCGCCGGCACCGGCAAGGCCGCAAGCTCGGGCACCCACTTTGCGATGTAGGCACCGTCCGGATCGAACTTTTCGGCCTGCACCACCGGATTGAAGACGCGGAAGTAAGGCGAGGCGTCGGCGCCGGTGCCGGCGACCCATTGCCAACCCAGCGTGTTGTCGGCCAGATCGGCGTCGACCAGCGTGTCCCAGAACCAGCGCGCGCCCTCCAGCCAGTGCTGACGCAGGTGCTTGCACAGATAGCTGGCGACGACCATCCGCGCGCGGTTGTGCATCCAGCCCGTCTGCCACAGCTCGCGCATGCCGGCATCGACGATCGGCACGCCCGTCGCGCCCGAACGCCAGGCTTCGGTCTGGCGCGGATTGCGCCGCGCCCAATCGAACTTGTCGAACCGCGGGTTGAGGTTGCGATCGACCGTATCGGGGAAGTGATGCAGCAGATGGTGGGCGAATTCGCGCCAGCCCAGTTGGCGAATGCAGGTGTCGATATCGGCTGCCATGCCCGCAGAGCGCACGTCTTCCAGCACGGCGATCACGCGCCACGGCGCGATCTCGCCGAAATGCAGATGCGGCGACAGGCGCGAAGTGCCGATGCGGTCGGGGCGATCGCGCTGTTCGCGATAGCCGTGCAGCGCGCCGTCGACGAAGGCCTCCAGCGCTTCGCGCGCACCCGCCTCGCCCGGCGACCATTGTCGCCAGAAGTTTTCGTCCCAACGCTGCGACGGGAACAGTTTCAGCACGTCCAGCGCGACGCCGTCGGGCCCTTCTTCCGTTTCTTCGATGCGCTTGGGCGCATCGTGCACCGCTTGCGGCCGCCATGCGGCGAGCGCAGCGCGCCAGAACGGCGCGAACACCTGGTAGGGCCCGCGTTCTCGGGTCTGCAACGTCCAGGGCTCGAACAGCAAGCTGCCGTTGAAGCTCTCGGCGCGGAGGCCTTGCGCGCGCAGCGTCTTCTTGATCGCCGTGTCGCGTTTCTCGATGGCGGGCTCGTAACGGCGATTCCAGAACACGCCCTCGGCATCGCAGGCCATCAGCAAGGTCTGCAGCGTCGGCAAAGTCGGGCCGAAGAACAGGCGCAGCCGCGAACCGCGCTGGCGCAGATCCGCATCCAATGCCGCCAGCGAACGGTGGCGCCAGGCATCGGAGGCCGCACCGGGCGCCCAGCCGCCCTCCTCGTCCGGCGCGTGGATGTAGATGCAGATCGGCACGTAGCCGTCGTCCAGCGCGGCCTGCAGCGCCGGGTTGTCGGCCAGGCGCAAGTCGTTGCGGAACCAGACCAGGGCGTTGGGCATGGCGCAGTATCGCCAAGCCCCGTGCAGGCCGCATCAGCGCCCGCGGCCCGGCTCAGGCCTGGCGGTATTCGCGCGGGATGCGCTCGTTCAGGCCGACCAGCACTTCGTATGGAATCAGGCCCGCGGCCTGTGCGAGCGATTCGGCCGCGATCGCGGCGTCGCCCTGCGCGCCGATCAAGACGACTTCGTCCTCGTTCCAGGCGCTGTCGCTGCCGATGTCGACCATGAACTGGTCCATGCAGATCCTGCCGACCACGGGATAGACGTGGCCCCGGATCAGTACCTGTCCGCGCGAAGAGAGGCCGCGCGGGTAGCCGTCGCCGTAGCCGATCGGCACGGTCACTACGCGGGTGTCGTGAGCCGGCGCCCAGGTGGCGCCGTAGCTGACCGGATTGCCGGCTTTGACCACCTTGAAGTACACGACTTGCGAGACCAGCGATAGCGCCGGCTTCACCGCCACGGCGGGCCGCGAGGCGGGATCGGGCAGCACGCCGTACAGCACGATGCCCGGGCGCACCATGTCCAGATGGGTCTGCGGAAAATGCAGCACGCCGCCGGAATTGGCCAGGTGGCGCAGTGGCATCGGCGCGCCGATCCGGTTGAAATGCTCGCAGGCTTCGAGGAAGCGCTCGAGCTGCAAGGCCGTCATCGGCGAAACCGGATCGTCGGCGCAGGCCAGGTGCGAATACACGCCCTTGACCACGCACCATTGCGACGCCGCGGCAGCTTCGATGAAAGGCCCGGCGGAATAGCTGTGCACGCCGATGCGTTCCATGCCGGTATCGACCTTCAGATGTATCACGGCCTTGCGCCCCAAGGCCTCGGCGGCCGCTTCGACCTGACGGAGCTTGTCGACCGAAGACACTGTGATCTCGAGATCGTGCGCGATGAACTGCGCCGCCTGCGGCCCGAAGATGCCGCCCATGACCAGGATCGGCGCCGTGATGCCGCCTCTGCGCAGGGCGATGCCCTCCTCCAGGAACGCGACCCCCAACGCGTCCACGCCCTGCGTTTGCAGATGCGCCGCCACGGGCACCAGCCCATGCCCGTAGGCGTTGGCTTTGACGATGCCCATCACCGGCACGCCGACATGCGCACGGATGCTGCGCAGGTTGAAGGCCAGGCGGTCGAGGTCGACCACGATGCGGGTGGGCCGGGAGGGATCGCTCATCGCGCCGACTCGAAGCGGCCGACCGAGCAACGGACCGAAGTTGCGGCGCGGGACATGGAAGCGACGTGGGCGGAGGCAGGTCTGGCCATGCCGCCATTGTAATGTCCCGTGCCGCGCCGCTTCAGCTCTTCGTAAGAGCGAGGCTGTGCGGCGGACTTACCGCTGTTCGTACTGGAAGCCCGCATCGCGGATGTGGTCGCTGAAGAATTCCCCGTGCGAAGCCGCGGTCATCAGCCCGGCATACACCGTCTCCGGCACATCGAAATAACGGTAGACCTTGCCGCTGTTGAACTCGATCTCCAGGATGCGCCGGTCCGGGTCGTAGCCCACGCTACGCAGCGCATCCGATTCGACCTGCTCCCGGCGCATGGCCTATTCGAAGCTGCCCACCGAATCGTGGGCCAGGTTGTCGAAGCGGGTGTATTCGCCGAAGAACTTCAGCTTGATCGCTCCGGTCGGGCCGTTACGCTGCTTGCCGATGATGATTTCGGCCAGGCCCTTGTCCGGCGAGTTTTCCTTGTTGTAGTACTCGTCGCGGTAGATGAAGACGATCAGATCCGCGTCCTGCTCGATCGCGCCCGATTCGCGCAAGTCGGCCATCACCGGGCGCTTGTCGGTGCGCGTTTCCAGCGAGCGGTTCAGCTGCGACAGCGCGATCACCGGTACGTTGAGCTCCTTGGCCAGCGCTTTCAAACCGCGCGAAATCTCCGAGATTTCGGTGGCGCGGTTCTCGCTGTTGCCGGGCACGGCCATCAGTTGCAGGTAGTCGATCACGATCAGGCCCAGGTCGTGCTCGCGCTTCAGGCGGCGCGCCTTGCTGCGCAGCACTTCCGGCGACAATGCCGGGGTGTCGTCGATAAACACCTTCACTTCGCGCAGCTGGCGGATGGCGCTGGTGACTCGGCTCCAGTCCTCGTCCTCCAGCTGGCCGGTGCGCAGGCGGGTGGCGTTGACGCGGCCGACCGAGGAGATCAGGCGCAGCGCCAGCTGGCTGGCCGACATTTCCATCGAGAACACGGCCACCGCCTTCTTGGTCTTGAGCGCGGCGTATTCGGCCATGTTCAGCGCCAGCGTGGTCTTGCCCATCGACGGGCGCGCGGCCAGGATCACCAGATCCGTAGGCTGCAAGCCGGCGGTCATGTCGTCGAACTCGGTGTAGCCGGTCGGCAGGCCGGTGATGCTGCCGCCGTTGGCGTAGCGCGTCTGCAGTACGTCGAAGGCTTCGGACAGCGCCTTGTGCACGCTGGTGAAGTCGCTGCGCCCGCGCGCGCCGGCCTCGGCGATGGCGAACACGTCCTGCTCGGCCTTGGCCAGGATCTCGCTGCTGTCGCGGCCTTCGGGCTGGAAGCCGTCGTTGACGATGCCGGTGCCCACATCGATCAGCTTCCGCAACACCGCCTTGTCGCGCACGATCTCGGCGTAGGCGGCGATGTTGGCGGCCGAAGGCGTGGTGCTGGCCAGTTCGACCAGATAGGCGCCGCCGGCGACCTGCTCGATCAGGCCCTGCGATTCGAACCATTCGCCCAGGGTGACCGCGTCGTAGGGCCGATTGCGCTCGGCCAGTTCGCGGATGGCGCGGAAGATCAACTGATGGTCGCGACGGTAGAAGTCGTGGTCGGTGAGCTGGTCGGCGATGCGGTCGAAGGCATCCGGCGCCAGCATCAGGCCGCCGAGCACCGCCTGTTCGGCTTCGACCGACTGCGGCGGCACGCGGAGCTGCTCGATGCGGCTGTCGCCACGGTCGTTGCGGAGGTCGTTGCGGAAACCGGGGCGTGCGGACATCGGGTTTTGGGATTCCAGAGCTCTTGAGTGGCTGACGGAGGTAAAGGGTATCGGGTCGGCCATCGTAGTCGCTCCTTGCCGGAAGCGTTGCAGATAACCATGTGGATAACCGGTGGGAATCGCAAATGCTGCGACGCACCCAACGGTGGCCTTCAATCGCCGTGCTCCGCTCTTCGTAGGAGCGGCTTCAGCCGCGAGCTTTTGTCGTCGCGATCGTCTGGCAAAAAGCTCGCGGCCGAGGCCGCTCCTACGAAAAGCCACGGCCCCAAACGAAACGGGCGCCTTGCGGCGCCCGTCCGTAAAAAGCTTCGAAGCGCGTTAGGCGGCTTCTGCTTCCACGACCACCTTCACCGGGGTTTCGACGTCGGCGTGCAGGTGCACGATGACCTCGAACTCGCCGATGTGGCGGATGGCGCCTTCGCCCATCACCACTTCGGACTTCTCGACGGTCACGCCGGTAGCCTTGGTCAGCGCCTCGGCGATGTCGCGCGGGCCGATCGAGCCGTACAGCTTGCCTTCGGTCGACGCATTGGCATGCAGGGTCACGCTGGCGCCTTCCAGCTTGGCGCGGCGGCCTTCGGCCTCGTCGTGGATGGCCTTGGCCTTGGCTTCGTACTCGGCGCGCTTGGCCTCGAACTGGGCGATGTTGGCTGGCGTGGCCGGCACGGCCTTGCCTTGCGGCACCAGGTAATTGCGGCCGTAGCCCGGCTTGACGTTGACCTTGTCGCCAAGGTTGCCGAGGTTCACGACTTTCTGCAGCAGGATCAGTTGCATTTGATTGACTCCGTATTCGTTAGCGACGCAGAGCGCCGCAACTTAAGTTGCTGTCCGAAGGACGGTGGATTAAGCCCTCCCATTCAAGGAGAGGGTTGGGTGGGGATGGTTTTGCTACGTCGCGGCTCAACCATCCCCATCCCGGCCTTCCCCTTGAAGGGGAAGGAGGATTTCGTTACGCGTTGTGGTTGTCCGTGTACGGGATCAACGCCAGGAAACGCGCGCGCTTGACCGCACTGGCCAACTGGCGCTGGTAGCGCGACTTGGTGCCGGTGATGCGGCTCGGCACGATCTTGCCGGTCTCGGTGAGGTTCTGGCGCAGGGTGTTGAGATCCTTGTAGTCGATCTCGACCACGCCCTCGGCGGTGAACTTGCAGAACTTGCGGCGGCGGAAAAACTTGGACATGTCAGATGCTCCTTAGGCGGCTTCGGCGGTTTCGTCGGTGGCAACGTCGGCGGTACCGATCGCGCCTTCGCTGTCCTCGTCGCGGCGGCGGCGTTCGCCGCGCTCCGGCTTGTCGCCCTTCTCGTCCTTGTTCTTCATGATCAGCGACATCTCGGTCACGGCGTCGTCGCGCTTCATGACCAGGTGGCGCAGGATGGCGTCGTTGAAGCGGAAGCCATCGACCAGCTCGTTCAGGCCTTCCTGGCCGACTTCGATGTTGAGCAGCACGTAATGGGCCTTGACCAGGTCCTGGATCGGATAGGCCAGCATGCGGCGGCCCCAATCCTCGAGACGGTGGACTTTGCCGCCGGCGTTTTCGATCAAGCCCTTGTAGCGCTCGACCATGGCCGGTACTTGCTCGCTCTGGTCCGGATGGACCAGGAATACGATTTCGTAATGACGCATGTTTGATTCCTTATGGATGGGGTCCGGATTCGCATCCGGGCCGGACAGCTCCCCGACCGCCCGGGCTGGGCGCGGTGGAGCAAGGTCTCCCGATGGATCGGGAGCCGGAAATTATGGCAGATTCAGGGACTTGGGCGCAAATAGGGTTGACCTGCGGCCTTGCGCTACGCCCGGAAGAGGTCTATAGAGGCCGTCATCCCCGCGAAGGCGGGACTGCGAAGGCCGAAGGCCGTAGCGAATATCTGCGTCAGCAGATGGCCCGGAGGGCGAGCAAAGCGAGTAATCCAGTGACTTCGGGCTTCCCCAGAAAGCGACGTGGCATCTGATGCTCCGCGCGCCCTCACCCAACCCTCTCCCGCAGGCGGGAGAGGGCTAAAGCGGATCAGGCCGCTTCGGCATCCGTCGTGAAGCTCTCCCCGCACCCGCACTCGGCGGCCACGTTGGGGTTGCGGAACACGAACTGTTCGTTCAGGCCCTGCTTGAGGAAGTCGATCTCGGTGCCGTCGACCAGGGCCTGGCTGTCGGCATCGACGTAGATCCGCACGCCGTCCTGCTCGCTGATCGTGTCGTCTTCGCGCTGGTCGCGGGCCAGATCGACCACATAGCCCCAACCGGAACAACCGGTGCGCTTGACGCCGAAACGCAGGCCGATGGCGGCCGGCGTGTCCGCAAGATAGCCCTTGACGCGTTCGAGTGCGGCGGGAGCGAGGGTAATGGCCATGACCGGCATTCTACTCTTGTTAAACTGCCCGACCTATATCGCTACTAAAACGCAGGATTCAAGGTATGACGACGATCAGCGTCGAACAGGCGCTCGCTGGGCACGTCGCCGAAGGCGGCGAAGTCACGGTCCGCGGCTGGGTGCGCACCCGGCGCGACTCCAAGGCGGGCCTGTCGTTCGTGAACGTCAGCGACGGCTCTTGCTTCGCCGCGATCCAGGTCGTGGCGCCGGACAGCTTGGCCAACTACGAATCTGAGGTGAAGCGGCTGACCGCCGGCTGTGCGGTGATCGCCACCGGCAAATTGGCCGCATCGCAGGGCCAGGGCCAGAGCTTCGAAATCCAGGCCGAGGAGGTCGAAGTCGTCGGCTGGGTCGAGGATCCGGAAACCTATCCGATCCAGCCCAAGGCCCATTCGCTGGAATTCCTGCGCGAAGTGGCGCACCTGCGCCCGCGCACCAACTTGTTCGGCGCGGTCACCCGCATCCGCCATTGCCTGGCGATGGCGGTGCACCGTTTCTTCCACGAGCATGGCTTCTACTGGATCAGCACGCCGATCGTCACCACGTCCGACGCGGAAGGCGCGGGCCAGATGTTCCGCGTCTCGACCCTGGACCTGGCCAACCTGCCGATAGGCAAGGACGGCGCGATCGACTTCAGCCGCGACTTCTTCGGCAAGGAAACCTTCCTCACCGTGTCCGGCCAGCTCAACGTCGAGGCCTACTGCCTGGCGCTGAGCAAGGTCTACACCTTCGGCCCGACCTTCCGCGCCGAGAACAGCAACACCACGCGCCACCTGGCCGAGTTCTGGATGATCGAACCGGAGATCGCCTTCGCCGACCTCAACGACGACGCCAAGCTGGCCGAGGATTTCCTCAAGTACCTGTTCCGCGCCGTGCTCACCGAGCGCGCCGACGATCTGGCCTTCCTCGCCGAGCGCGTCGACAAGACTGCGGTAAGCAAACTGGAAGCCTTCATCAACTCGCCGTTCGAACGCATCGACTACACCGAGGCGGTGGCGCTGCTGCAGAAGTCCGGGCAGAAGTTCGATTTCCCGGTCGAATGGGGCCTGGACCTGCAGACCGAGCACGAGCGCTGGCTGACCGAGCAGCACGTCGGCCGGCCGGTGGTGGTGATGAACTACCCCGAACAGATCAAGGCGTTCTACATGCGCCTGAACGACGACGGCCGCACCGTCGCCGCGATGGACGTGCTGGCGCCGGGCATCGGCGAGATCATCGGCGGCAGCCAACGCGAAGAGCGCCTGGACATGCTCGACGCGCGCATGGCGCAGTTCGGCCTGGATGCGGAGCATTACGGCTGGTACCGCGATTTCCGCCGCTACGGCACGGTGCCGCACGCCGGTTTCGGCCTGGGCTTCGAGCGGCTGGTGGTGTACGTGTGCGGGCTGAGCAATATCCGCGATGCGATTCCCTACCCGCGTGCGCCCGGGAACGCCGAGTTCTAACCACATCATCGTCATCCCAGCGAAAGCTGGGACCCATTTTGATCTTGATTTTCGAACAAGAACGGCAACGTCAAAATGGGTTCCTGCTTTCGCAGGAATGACGGGAATTTGAAGGCAACGCCTAAACGTGATCCTCTTCCTCGCCCTACTCTTCGTCGCCATCGCCATCGCCGGCGCCTGCGCTTTCGTCATCTTCTGGCCGCTGGCGCTGGTGCACGTGCGCGACCGCCACCCGGCGATCGCGGAGCAACTCGGTCCAGGCGCCTTCCTCAAACCGTCCGCGTTGTGGTGGCTGCTGGCCGGCGGCTATCGGCAAACGCGCGATCCGCAGTTCAGCGGCCTGGCCACGCCGGCGCGGCTGTCGCTGATGACCATCCTGTTCGGCCTGGTGTGCGCCGGCCTGTTGTGGCTGTGGTCGCTGGCGGGCGCGGCATGAGCGGCGGCCGCTACGAATGGTGGCTGGCCTCGCTCGGACGCACGATCGTGTGGGCGCGGCTGCACGTGCACGAATCCGGCGTCGCGGACGTCTTCGACAGCGACGGCAACACCCTGGTCTACGACAGCGAGGACACCGCCCGCGCGATGCTGATGGACGCGGAATTCGTGGCTTTCGACGGCCTCGACGAAGACGATGCATTGGCGCGCGGCTTCAGCCTGGCCGAGATCGCGCCGCCGCAGGGCCTGACCGAGGACAGCCTGCGCCCGCGCATGGTCCAGCAACTCGGCAGCCGCGCATGAACGCGCAGATGTACCTGCCGCGCGCGTTCGCCGAAACCGATCTGGCACGATTGGATGCGCTGGTCGCGTCCGACGCTTTCGTCACCCTGATCACCACGGATGCGCAGGGCGAAACGCACGCCAGCCACCTGCCTGTGCTGTACCGGCGCGACGGCGGCGCGGTGCTGATCGAAGGCCATTGGGCCAAACCCAATCCGCAGGCGCGCCACGAAGGCGACGCACTGATGATCCTGCATGGCCCGCACGCTTACGTGTCGCCGGGCTGGTATCCGGACAAGGAAGAAGCCGCGCGCGTGCCGACCTGGAACTACGCCGTCGCCCATCTGCGCGGCGCGCTGCAGCGCTACGACGACGAAGCCGGGCTGGCCGATTTGGTGTCGCGCCTGAGCAAGCGCTTCGAAGCGCAGGTCGGCAGCGACTGGGAGTTCGAGCCCGGGCGCGAGGATCACCGCAGCCAATTGCGCGGCATCGTCGGCTTCCGTTTCGTACCGCAGCGCATCGAGATGAAGTTCAAGCTCAGCCAGAACCATCCGGAAGCCAATCGGCGCGCCGTGATCGCCGCGCTGTCCGGCCAGGCCGACGTCGGCGCGAACGCCATCGCAAGCATGATGAAGGCGCGCGAAGCGTGACCTGGAGAAAGTCATGGACCTGAACCTCAGCGGCCGACACGCACTCGTATGCGGCGCTTCCGAAGGCATCGGCCGCGCTGCCGCGCACGAACTCGCCCTGCTCGGCGCCGACGTGACCGTGCTCGCGCGGCGCGCCGAAGCATTGCAGCAGGTCGCCGATGCCCTGCCCCGCAGCGGGACCCAATGGCACGGCTGGATCGCCGCCGACGTCTCCAATGGCGAAGCGTTACGGGCCCGAATGCAAGCCCTCGTCGCCGAAAGGCCGGTCCACATCCTCGTCAACAACACCGGCGGCCCGCCCAGCGGTCCTGCGCATAGCGCGGATGCGGAAGCCTTCCTGGATGCGTTCAACAAGCATCTGATCGCCAACCAGATCCTGTTGCAGGCCGTACTGCCGGGTATGCAGGCGGCGAACTGGGGCCGCGTCGTCAACGTGGTCTCAACTTCGGTGAAGGAGCCCATCGCGGGATTGGGCGTATCCAACACCGTGCGCGGCGCGGTGGCGGGTTGGGCCAAGACGCTGTCGCGCGAACTGGCGCCGCACGGCATCACCGTCAACAATGTGTTGCCGGGCTATACCGAGACATCGCGCGTCGAGCAGATCGTGCAAGACCGTGCCAAGGCCCAAAACAAATCCGAGGAGGCGGTGATCGCGGCCATGCGCGCCACGGTACCCGTCGGCCGTTTCGCCAAGCCCGAAGAAACCGGCGGCGTGATCGCCTTCCTGTGCTCGCCGGCGGCGGCCTATATCAACGGCGTGAGCCTGGCGGTCGATGGCGGCCGCATGAACTCCATCTAGCCTAGCTTTATATGGTTTTCGTGGGAGCGGCTTCAGCCGCGAGCTTTTCGAAAACCCGGCGCTAATGAGGAAAGAGCTCGCGGCTGAAGCCGCTCCCACAAAATCCCTGCAAAAGCCGCTCCACAAAGCTATCGGTTAAGCTAAAGGCATGCAGCAGCTCCCTCACTGGATCGACGGCAAGGCGCACGCCCCGGCCAACGGGCGCTGGCTGGACGTCTTCGATCCCGCCAACGGCAAGCCTTTCGCCCAGGTCGCCGACGGCGACGCGAGCGATGTCGATGCGGCCGTCGCCGCGGCCGAAGCCGCCTTCCCGGCATGGTCCGGCCTGCCCAACAGCGAGCGCTCGCGCTGGCTGGAAAAACTGGCCGATGCGCTGGAAGCGCGGCTCGACGATTTCGCCCACGCCGAATCCCGCGACGGCGGCAAGCCCCTGAAGCTGGCGCGCGAAGTCGAGATCCCGCGCGCGATATCCAACCTGCGCTTCTTCGCGCATGCCGCGACCCAGTTCGCCAGCGAATCGCACCACGGCCAAGCCGGACTCAATTACACGCTGCGGCAGCCGCTGGGCGTGGTCGGCACGATTTCGCCGTGGAACCTGCCGCTGTACCTATTCACCTGGAAGATCGCGCCTGCCCTGGCCGCCGGCAACGCCGTCGTCGCCAAGCCCTCGGAGATCACGCCGCAGACCGCGACGATGCTCGGCGAGTTGATGGCCGCGATCGGTTTTCCGAAAGGCGCGCTCAATATCGTCAACGGGCTCGGGCCGAACGTCGGC
Source organism: Luteimonas galliterrae (assembly GCF_023374055.1). Classification (NCBI taxonomy): domain Bacteria; kingdom Pseudomonadati; phylum Pseudomonadota; class Gammaproteobacteria; order Lysobacterales; family Lysobacteraceae; genus Luteimonas; species Luteimonas galliterrae. The sequence goes on from NZ_JAMBEP010000001.1 coordinate 801,351, forward strand.
GAAGCCATCGTCGCGCACCGCAAGATCAAGGCGATTTCGTTCACCGGCAGCACGCCCGTCGGCAAGCGCATCGCCGGCATCGCCGCGCCGATGCTCAAGAAGATCTCGCTGGAACTCGGCGGCAAGAACGCCACGCTGGTGTTCGCCGACAGCGACTGGCGCGACCATCTCGACACGATCGTGCGTTCGGCTTTCCAGAACAGCGGCCAGATCTGCCTGTGCGGCTCGCGCATCCTGGTCGAACGCGGGATCTACAACGAGTTCCGCGACGCGCTGGTGCAGCGCGCGCTGGCCTTGCGCGTCGGCGATCCGATCGACAGCGACGCGCAGCTCGGACCGCTGGTGTCGCAGGCGCATTTCGACAAGGTCGTAGCGGCGATCGCGCGCGCGCGCGATGAAGGCGGCCGGGTGCTGTGCGGCGGCAAAGCCCTGGAGCGTCCGGGCTGGTTCGTCGAGCCCACCGTCATCGAAGGTCTCGGTCCGGATTGCGCCACCAACCGCGACGAGATCTTCGGCCCGGTCGTGACGTTGCAGCGTTTCGATAACGACGAGCAGGCGTTGTCCCTGGCCAATACCGGCGATTACGGCCTGGCCACCTCGATCTGGACCCGCGACCTCAACCGTGCGCACCGCATCGCGGCGGAGATCCATGCCGGCATCGTCTGGATCAACGCCTGGCTGATGCGCGACCTGCGCACGCCGTTCGGCGGCATGGGCCAGTCCGGCTTGGGCCGCGAAGGCGGCGCCGAGGCGATGCGTTTCTTCACCGAACCCAAGAACATAGGCATCGCATTGTCATGACCGCGCTCGACGAACTGCTGCGCAACAACCGCGAATGGGCCGAGCGCGTGGTCCGCGAGGATCCCGGCTTCTTCGACCGGCTCTCGAAGCAGCAGACGCCCAAGTACTTGTGGATCGGCTGCTCGGATTCGCGCGTGCCGGCCAACCAGATCCTGGGCCTGGATCCGGGCGAAGTGTTCGTGCACCGCAACGTGGCTAATCTGGTGGTGCACACCGACCTCAACTGCCTGAGCGCGATCCAGTTCGCGGTCGACCTGCTCAAGGTCGAGCACATCCTGATCGTGGGCCATTACGGCTGCAGCGGCGTCCACGCCACGCTCACCGGCACCCGCGTCGGCCTGGCCGACAACTGGCTGCGCCATGTCGGCGATGTGATGCAGAAGCACGAAGGCCTGCTGGAAGAAGCCGGCCCGGAACGCTCTCGCCACGAGCGCCTGTGCGAGCTCAACGTGATCGAACAGGTGCTCAACGTCTGCCAGACCACGATCGTGCAGGACGCCTGGGCCCGCGGCCAGCAGGTGGCGGTGCACGGCTGGGTCTACAGCCTGGAGAACGGACGCGTACGGCAGTTGTCGATCGACGTCGCCGCCGCCGACGAAGTGACCGCCGCGTACCGTACCGCCATCGATTCCATTTCGTTGATGGATTGAACGCAGGAGCCGCCCATGACTTCGCCCTCGATCCACGCCAGCGCGGCCCCTAAGCCGGTCGGCGCCTATCCGCACGCGCGCCGCGTCGGCGAGCTGCTGTTCCTGTCCGGCATCGGCCCGCGCGATCCCGCGACCGACGCCATTCCGGGCAACGAAATGTTCGCCGACGGACGCGTACGCAAGTACGACATCGTCGCGCAGGCGCATGCGGTCTTCGCCAATGTGCGCACCGTGCTGGAAGCCAGCGGCGCGCGCTGGGAAGACCTGGTCGACGTCACCGTCTACCTCACCGACATGGCGCGCGACTTCAAGGCCTACAATGCCGTCTGGGCCGAGCATTTCCCGGATGCGGCCAGCGCCCCCTGCCGCACCACGCTCGGCATCACCGCCCTGCCGACGCCGATCGCGATCGAGCTCAAGTGCGTCGCGAGGATCAAGGAGTAGCGCCAATGCTAGCCGCACCGCTCAATTTCCAAGCCTGGATCGAAGAACACCGCCACCTGCTCAAGCCGCCGGTCGGCAACAAGTGCGTCTACGACGGCGACTTCATCGTCATGGTGGTCGGCGGCCCGAACGAGCGCACGGATTACCACTGGGACGAAGGCCCGGAGTGGTTCTACCAGCTCGAAGGCGAGATGACGCTGCGCATCCAGGAGGACGGCAAGGTCCGCGACATCCCGATCAAGGCCGGCGAAACCTTCCTGCTGCCGCCGCGCGTGCCGCATTCGCCGCAGCGAGGCCCGAATTCCATCGGCCTGGTCATCGAACGCAAGCGTCTGCCGCACGAGGACGACGGATTGCTGTGGTTCTGCGAGAACTGCAACCACAAGATCTACGAGGAATATTTCTTCCTGCACGACATCGAAAAGGATTTTCCGCCTGTGTTCGAGCGGTTTTATTCGTCGAAGGAGCATCGGACCTGCAAGAACTGCGGGCATCTGAATCCGGCGCCTTCGAAATACGTGATGCCGGATACTTGATGTGCTGAAAATCGACACCCACGCCCATTACCTGCCGCGCGACTGGCCGGACCTCGCCGCCAAATACGGCGACAACCGCTTCCCCGTGATCCATCACGGCGACGACGGCCGCCATCGCATCTATAAGGACGGCAAATTCTTCCGCGAAATCTGGCCCAAGACCTGGGATCCGCACGAGCGCATCGCCGACTACGCGCGCTTCGACGTGCAGGTGCAGGTGATCAGCACGGTGCCGGTGATGTTCAGCTACTGGGCCAAGCCGCATCACGCGCTGGAGCTGCACGCCGCGCTCAACGACCACATGGCCGAAACCTGCCGTGCGCATCCGCGCCACTACGCCGGCATCGGCACGGTGCCGCTGCAGTCCCCTCGCCTGGCCGTGCAGGAGCTCGAGCGCTGCATGGACCAGCTCGGCCTGCAGGGCGTCCAGATCGGTTCGCACATCGGCGAATGGAACCTCGACGCGCCGGAACTGTTCGAATTCTTCCAGGCGGCCAGCGAACTGGGCGCAGCGATCCTGGTGCATCCCTGGGACATGATGGGCACCGACACCATGCCAAAATACTGGCTGCCGTGGCTGGTCGGCATGCCGGCCGAACAGGCCCGCGCCGCCTGCTGCCTGATCTTCGGCGGCGTGCTCGAGCGCTTGCCGAAACTGAAGGTCTGCTTCGCGCACGGCGGCGGCGCGTTCCCGTACACGATCGGCCGCATCGAACACGGCTTCAACATGCGCCCGGACCTGGTCGCCACCGACAACCCGCGCAATCCGCGCGAGTACCTGCACCGCGTGTATTTCGATTCCTGGGTGGCCGATCCGCGCGCGCTGCGATATCTCATAGATACCTGTGGTGTGGAACGGGTGATGCTCGGCACGGACTATCCCTTCCCGCTCGGCGAGCAAGAGCCGGGCGCCGGCATCGCCGCGCTGGATTTGAACGCCGCCGACCAGGCGCGGCTCTACCATGGCACGGCACTGGAATGGCTGGGCCTGCCCGCTTCCCGTTTCGCTTGACGGCGCCACCGCCCTTGTCCTCGATGCCCGAAATGAACCCACTGCACTCCGAGTCCTACGCCCAGGCGCAGGATGCCGCCGACCCACTGCGCGCATTTCGCGATGAATTCCTCATCCCCAGGCACGACGGCGCCGAGCAGGCCTACTTCTGCGGCAATTCGCTCGGCCTGCAGCCGAAATCGGCGCGCGCCCATGTCGAGGAAGTGCTGGACAAGTGGGCCATGGAAGCGGTCGAGGGCCATTTCACCGGACAGGCGCAGTGGATGCCGTACCACGAGCTGGTCCGCGATCCGCTCGCGGCCGTGGTCGGCGCGCAGCCTTCCGAAGTGGTGGCGATGAATTCGCTCACCGCCAACCTGCACCTGATGATGGTCAGTTTCTACCGACCGACGCGGGAACGACCCGCGATATTGATGGAAGCCGGCGCGTTCCCGTCGGATCGATATGCGTTGGAATCGCAAGTCCGGTTCCATGGCTTCGATCCGGCGACCGACTTGATCGAATTGCAACCGGACGAGCCGGACGGCACCTTCTCGATGCAGTCGATCGAACGCGCCATCGCCGAACACGGCTCGCGCCTGGCGCTGATCGTTTGGCCGGGCGTGCAGTACCGGAACGGCCAGGCTTTCGACCTGAAGGAAATCGCGCGCTTGGGCCATACGGCCGGCGCGCTCGTCGGCTTCGATCTGGCGCATGCGGTGGGCAACATTCCCCTGGGACTGCACGACAGCGATGCCGATTTCGCCGTGTGGTGCCACTACAAGTACATGAATTCCGGTCCTGGCGCAGTCGCAGGCTGCTTCGTGCACGAGCGGCACGCGAACAGCGGCCGTCCTCGTTTCGCAGGCTGGTGGGGCCACCAACAGTCGACGCGCTTCCGCATGGGTCCCGATTTCGTGCCGACGCCGGGCGCCGACGGCTGGCAGCTCAGCAACCCGCCGATACTCGGCCTGGCACCGTTGCGCGGCTCGTTGGAATTGTTCGAACGCGCCGGCATGGCCGCATTGCGCGAGAAGTCGGTGAAGCTGACCGGATATCTGGAAACACTGATACGGGAGCGCCTGTCAGACACGCTGCAGATCGCTACGCCAGCCGAGCCGGAACGCCGCGGCTGCCAGTTGTCGTTGCGGGTGGTCGGCGGGCGCGAACGCGGGCGTCTATTGTTCGACTACCTGGCCACCCAGGGCGTGCTGGGCGATTGGCGGGAGCCGGATGTGATCCGTATTTCGCCTGCGCCTTTGTACAACACTTTCGCTGACGTGCTCCGTTTCATCCAGACAGTGCAAGGGTGGCCGGGATAGTTGCTTTTAGCCGTCATTCCCGCGAAGGCGGGAATCCAGCGACTTGGGCTTGGAGACGGCGATGGAAAAACAACCAGCGGTTTACATAAAGGCAAGGGATCGGAATGCGACTTTGTATTTGGGCGTTACGAGCAACCTCGTCGGCCGGACCTGGCTGCACCGGGAACACATCGTGGATGGCTTCACCAAGAAATACGATATCGGGAAGCTGGCTTGGTATGAACTTCATGGCGACATGGTTTCGGCCATAACACGCGAGAAGCAGATCAAGAAATGGAATCGAGCCTGGAAGGTTCGGCTGATCGAAGAAAAGAATCCGTATTGGAACGACCATTGGGACGAGATTACGGGCCAGAGCAAAGTCACTGGATTCCCGCCTTCGCGGGAATGACGGCTTAGAGGCAACAGCAACAGCAACAGCAACAGTAAAGATCGTATTTGGATGACGTCTTGAACACTTCGAACGACAATTCCCTCACCATCGTCGGCGCAGGCCTCGCCGGCGCCCTGCTTGCCACCCTGCTGGCCAGGCGCGGCTGGACGATCGACGTCTACGAGAAACGCGGCGATCCGCGAGTCAAGGGTTACGAAGGCGGCCGCTCGATCAATCTCGCGCTGGCCGAACGCGGGCTCAATGCCCTGCGCCAAGCCGACGCCGACGGGCCGGTAATGGCGCAAGCGGTGATGATGCGCGGCCGCATGGTGCATTTCCTCGACGGCCAATCGCAGCTGCAACGCTACGGCCGCGACGATTCCGAAGTGATCTGGTCGGTGCACCGCGGCGATCTCAACATCACCCTGCTCGACCTGGCCGAGCGCGCCGGCGCCAAGCTGCATTTCGACCGCCGGCTCGAAAGCGTCGATTTCGAGGTCCGTACCGCCCGCTTCCGCGACGACCGTACGGACCAGCCCCACGAAATCGGTTTCCGCGCCCTGGTCGGCGCCGACGGCGCGGGCTCTGCGCTGCGCGCCGCGATGAACCGGCGCTCCGGCTTGGGCGAACGCACCGAGTTCCTGGATCACTCCTACAAGGAATTGGAGATCCCGCCGGCGCCGGACGGCAGCTTCCGCATCGAGCCCAACGCTCTGCACATCTGGCCGCGCGGCCATTACATGTGCATCGCCCTGCCGAACGACGAGAAGACTTTCACCGTCACGTTGTTCCTGCCCAACGAAGGCGATCCCAGCTTCGCCACGGTCAAGACCGCAGCCGACGCGCGCGCCTTGTTCGAGCGCGACTTCGCGGACGCCCTGCCGCTGATCCCGCAGCTGGATGAGGACTGGCAGCGCAATCCGCCAGGCACGCTGGCGACGCTCTATCTCGATCGCTGGCATCTGGGCGGCGACGCCGTGCTGCTGGGCGATGCGGCGCACGCGATGGTGCCGTTCCACGGCCAGGGCATGAATTGCGCTTTCGAAGACTGCGTCGCATTGGCGCGAAAGCTCGAAGCCTCCGACGATCTTGCCGCTGCGTTCGCCGCTTTCGAGGCCGACCGCAAGCCCAACGCCGCCGCCATCCAGCAGATGGCGCTGGAGAACTATCTGGAGATGCGCGACCGCGTCGACGACCCAGATTTCCTGCTGCAACGCGAACTCGAGCGCGCGCTGCAGGAACGCCATCCGGGCCGCTTCGTGCCGCATTACGCGATGGTCACTTTCATGCTGATCCCGTACTCGGTCGCGCTCGAACGAAGCGATATCCAACGCGAAATACTGGTGCGCGCCACGCAGGGCCTAAATTCGCTGGAAGGCGTCGATTGGCCGGCCGTGGATGCGGAAGTGCTGGCCCGCCTGCGACCGCTGCAGGACGCCGCGTAGTGCCGGCCAGCTTCCTGTTCTACGATCTGGAAACCTTCGGCAGCGATCCGCGCCGGACGCGGATCGCGCAATTCGCCGCGATCCGCACCGACGCCGAGTTGAACGAAATCGAGGCGCCGATCGATTTCTTCGTGATACCCGCCGACGACCTGTTGCCCTCGCCCATCGCCACGCTGATCACCGGCATCGCGCCGCAGGACGCGCAGCGCGACGGCGTCGAGGAGGCCGAAGCCTTCGCCCGCATCTTCGAAGAAATGGCGCGGCCGGAAACCTGCAGCGTCGGCTACAACTCGCTGCGCTTCGACGACGAATTCGTCCGCTACGGGCTGTACCGCAATTTCTACGACGCATACGAACGCGAATGGCGCGGCGGCAATTCGCGCTGGGACCTGCTCGATGTGATGCGCCTGGCGCACGCGCTGCGGCCGGACGGCATCGCATGGCCCAAGCGCGAAGACGGCTTCGCTTCGTTCCGGCTGGAGCACCTGGCCGTGGCCAATGCAGTGCGCCAAGGCGATGCGCACGAAGCGCTTTCCGACGTGCGCGCCTTGATCGGGATGGCGCGCCTGCTTCGCAAGGCGCAGCCGCGGTTCTGGGAATACGCCTTGGGTTTGCGCGACAAGCGGCGTGTAGCGGGCATGCTCGACGTGGTCGGCATGGTGCCGGTGCTGCACGTATCGCAACGCTACCCGGCCAGCCGCCTGAGCGCAGCGGCGGTATTGCCCTTGGCCCGCCACCCGCGCATCGACAGCCGGGTGATCGTGTTCGATCTGGACGGCGAACCCGAGGCTTTGCTCGACCTCGCCGCCGACGAGATCGCCGATCGCCTGTATACGCCGGCCGCCGACTTGCCAGAGGGCGAGAAGCGCATTGGCCTGAAGGAAGTGCACTTGAACCGCTGCCCCGCCCTGGTGGCTTGGGAACACCTGCGTGCGCCCGATTTCGAGCGCCTGGGGATCGACGCGGCGGTCGTGTCGCTGCGCGCGGAGAAACTTCGCGCCGCCGGCCCGGCGCTGGCCGAAAAAGTGCGGCGCATCTACGCGGATGAAGCGCAACGCGGCCCGGCAGACGCCGATGCGGGCTTATACGACGGCTTCATCGGCGACGCCGACAAGCGCAAGTTCGCGCAGGTCCGCGGCACTGCGCCGCAGCAGCTGGGCCAGCGCGATTTCGGATTCCAGGATCCCCGGCTGGCCGAACTGCTGTTCCGGTATCGCGCGCGCAATTGGCCGGATACGTTGAGCACGGCCGAGCACGAACGCTGGAACGCCTACCGCCGCCACCGGCTGATCGACGACAGCGGCTTGTCGGAGTTCACACTCGACGCCTTCAAGGCCGAAATCGCGGTTTTACGCGCCGCCCACGCGGAAGATGGCAAAAAGCGCGAATTGCTGGACCGCTTGGCGGCCTGGGGCGAAAACATCGAGAACGACCTGCAATGACGGCTTATTTCAACGACAAGACCTTCAAGTTCCTGCGCGGTTTGGCGCGGCACAACAACCGCGAATGGTTCCACGCGCACCGGGCCGATTACGAGAATCACCTGCGCGATCCGTTCCTGCGCCTGCTGACCGAACTCCAGCCGGCACTGAAGGAAGTCAGCGAACACTTCCGTTCCGACCCTCGGCCCAGCAACGGCTCGCTGTTCCGCATCTACCGCGATACCCGTTTCGCCAACGATAAGGCGCCCTACAAATCCTGGCAGGGTGCGCGGCTTTACCACGAACGGCGCAAGCAGGTACCCGCGCCGTCGTTCTATCTGCACGTGGAGCCTGGCGAATGCTTCGTCGGCGCGGGCTTGTGGCACCCGGAGCCGGAAACGCAGCGGCGCATACGCCAGTTCATATTCGAGAATCCGGGCGGCTGGAAGGCCGCCGCGCATGCGCCGGCGTTCGCGCGGCGCTATGATTTCGAATCCGACGAGATGCTGGTGCGGCCTCCGCGCGGCTTTCCGGCCGATTTCGAGTTCATCGACGACCTGCGCCACAAGAATTTCGTCGCCGTGCGCCGGATAGAAGACAGCACGATGCTGGGCCCGCGGCTGCGGCAAACGCTGGAAAAAGACCTGGCCGGATTGTCGCCTTTCGTCGATTATCTTTGCGCGGCGCTCGACCTAGAGTTCTGATCGTGCCCAACGCCAACGGGAGTCCTGCGATGAAAAGATGGCTTTGGCTGGTGGCAGCGGCGCTGATCGCGCTGGTCGCCTATGTCGGCGCGGGGCCCTACCTCACCGTGCGCGCGATCCGGTCCGCGGTAGAAAGGCAGGATGCGGCTGCGTTGTCCAAGCAAGTGGATTTCCCCGCGCTGCGCGCCAGCCTGAAGGCGCAGCTCGCCGATCGGCTGGTGCGCGAGGCGGGCCCGGAGGTGCAATCCAGCGCGCTGGGCGCGATCGGCCTGTCGATCGCCAGCGGCCTGGCCGGCGGCGCGGTGGACGCGATGGTCACGCCGACCGGCCTGGGCGCGTTGATGGAGGGACGCAAGGTTTGGAGACGCATCGATGATGGCTTCTCGCCTGCGCCAGCGCCGGCCGCACCGACCGGCGATGCGGAAGCCTCTGCGACAGCCGCTCCGTCGGCCCGCCCGTTCGACGGCGCCAAGTACCGCTACGAGTCGCTGTCGCGGTTCAGCGCCACCGTACAGGACGATTCCGGACGGCCGATCGTGTTCGTGATGACCCGCGATGGGCTCAACTGGAAGCTCTCGGACATCCGCCTGCCGCTATAGCTTTCGTAGGAGCGGCTTCAGCCGCGAGCTCTTGATTTCAGAACCATCGACCCGAGAAAAGCTCGCGGCTGAAGCCGCTCTTACGAAGAGCAACCGCTCAGTTGTTCGCGACGCCGTGCGGAACGTGCCCAGCAGCGACGTGCTGCCGCGCCGAATCGATGTTGTGCAGCGAATCGTCGAAGAAGATGTCGGCGCCGAAGACGTCCAGGAACGGTCCTTTGTCCCGGCCGCCTAGGAACAGGGCCTCGTCCAGGCGCACATCCCAGGCGCGCAAGGTGCGGATCACGCGCTCGTGCGCGGGCGCCGAGCGCGCGGTGACCAGCGCGGTACGGATCGGCGCTGCATCGCCGGAGGGAAAGGCGGCCTGCAAGCGGTGCAATGCGTCGAGGAAGCCGCGGAACGGGCCGCCCGGCAACGGTTCATGCGCATTCTCGCGCTCGTAGCGCCCGAAGGCCTCCACGCCTTGCTCGCGCGAATAGCGTTCGCCCTGGTCGCCGAAAATCACCGCATCGCCGTCGAAGGCGATGCGCAGCTGGCCGCTGCGTTGCTGCGGCGCCTTGGCCGGCAGGATGGTGGCCGCAGCGACGCCGTTTTCAAGCGCCAGCCTGACCGATTCCGGATTCGCGGACAGGAACAGCTGCGCGCCGAACGGCTTTATGTACGGCCAGGTCGGCGCGCCGGACGTGAACGTGGCGCGCACGATGCCCAGGTTGTGGTGCTGGATGGAATTGAAGATGCGCAACCCGGTGTCGGACGAATTGCGCGACAGCAGGATCACTTCGACATGGGGCGCGTCCGGCGGCGCGCCCTCGTTCAGCGCCAGCAGCTTGCGCACCAGTGGGAAGGCGATTCCGGGCTCGAGTACGTCGTCCTCGCGGCTGCGCTGATGCTCGGCATAGGCCTGGATGCCCTGGCGCTCGAACAGGCCGTGGCTGTCTTCCAGATCGAACAGGGCGCGAGCGGTGATGGCTACGACCAGCGGCGGGTTGACGACGGTTTCGCTCATGCGCTTATTTTGCACGCATGGCGTCTCACCGTCAGCGACGAACGGCCGCTCTTCGTAGGAGCGGCTTCAGCCGCGAGCTTTTTTCGAGCAGGGACGCAATTAGCAGGCTCCCGCTCGGCTCGGAGATAACCAGAAAGATCAAGAGCTCGCGGCTGAAGCCGCTCCTACGAAAAGCAGTCAGACGACGAACTGCTCGCTGAGGATGCGCTCTTCCAGGTTGTGCTCGGGGTCGAACAACAAGGTCACCGTACGGTCGCGCGACTCGCGGATGGTCACTTCCACCACGTCTCGTACTTCGTGCGAGTCGGCGGTGGCGCTGACCGGGCGCTTGTAGGGGTCGAGGATGCGAAAACGCACTTCCGTGTCGGCCTTCAGCAGCGCACCGCGCCAACGCCGCGGCCGGAACGGCGCGATCGGCGTCAGCGCGATCACGCTGGAGCCCAGCGGCAGGATCGGTCCGTGCGCGGAGTAGTTGTAGGCGGTGCTGCCGGCCGGCGTGGCCACCATCACGCCGTCGCAGACCAATTCGTCCAAACGGGTTTGGCCGTTCAAATCGATCTGCATGTGCGCGGCCTGGCGCGTCTGACGCAGCAACGACACTTCGTTGTAGGCCAGCGAGCCCACCGAGGCGCCGGATTCGGTCGAAGCGACCATCTCCAACGGCCGCAAAACCGCCGGTTCCGCCTGCGCAAGGCGTTCCAGCAACGCCGGCCCGTTGCCGGCATCGTCGTAATGGTTCATCAGGAAACCGACCGTGCCGAGCTTCATGCCGTACACCGGTTTACCCAGGCTTCCGTGCCGGTGCAAGGTCTGCAGCATGAAGCCGTCGCCGCCCAGCGCGCAGATCACGTCCGCCTCGGCCGGCTCGACCTGACCGTAACGCCCGGCCAGCCGCGCGAGCGCGCCCTGGGCGCCGTCGGCGGGGCTGGCGAGGAAGGCGATGCGTGGAGAACTCATGCCGCGAGCATAACCCGAGCTCTGCGACCACGCGTAGCCCGGGTGAGGCGCAGCGATACCCGGGGCTTTTCCCGCGGCGTGAGGTCCCGGGTATCGCTTCGCTCCACCCGGGCTTCGGATCGGTCAGCCGCGCGACGCGAGCTGAGACAGGCGTTGCACGGCGACCGATGCGGTCGGATAGTCCAGCGACTTCTGCGCGGCCAGCTCGTTGAGCATCGCCAGCGTGAAGCGCAGCGATGCGTCGTCGCGCTCGAGCCAGTGCTTGACCTTGGCGTCGGCATCGGCGCCCGGCATGGCCAGCACCTGGCCGACCAGGATGCGCTGCTGCGTGGCCAGCTCGTCGCGCAGCACGCCGCGGGCGACGGCGTGCCAGCGCCCGTCCACCACCAGCTTATCGATCTGCTCGACCAGCCACGGCAACCGCAGCGCCTCGCCCAGGCGGAAATGCACCTTGGCCACTTCGACCGTCTTGAGCTTGCGCTCGCGCGCGACTTCGATGATGTCGCAGCTGGGCTCCAGATACGGCAACGCGCCCAATTGACCGGCCAGCTCGTCCGGCACGCCCTTGGCTTTCCAGTCCTGCAGGCTGGCCTCGTAAGCTGGCCGCTGCGAATCGGGCAGGATGTTCTTGCCGGCGCGAATGTCCTTGAAGCCGTCGTGATAGCGCGACACCGCCGTGGCGATGTCCGGAATCGCGCCCGGCCTGGCCAGCAACCAGCGCGTGAACGAGCGCTGCAGCGTCCAGATCACCTGCAAGGCGTCGATCTGCGTCGATTCGGAAACCTTGCCGTCCAGCGCATCGATCTGCGTCCACAACTCGCGCGCATCCAGCGTTTCGCGGGTGATGGTGAAGGCCTTGGCCACTTCGCCCGGCGTGCGCCCGCTGTCTTCCTGCATCCGCAGCAGGAACGTCGCGCCCATCCGGTTGATGGTGGAGTTGGTGACCGCGGTGGCGATGATTTCGCGCTTCAGGCGGTGCTGTTCCATCGCCTTGGCGTATTTCTGCTGCAGCGGCACGGGGAAGTAGCGGACCAGTTCCTTCGACAGATACGGATCTTCGGGCACGTCCGATTCCAGCAACTGCTGGAAGGCGACGAGCTTGGCGTAGGACAGCAGCACCGACAGTTCCGGACGGGTCAGCCCGGTGCCGCGCGCCTTGCGTTCGGCGAGTTCGGCGTCCGACGGCAAAAATTCGATCTGCCGATCGAGCAGGCCCTGCGACTCCAGCGTGCGGATGAAGTGCTGCTTGGAGCCCAGCCGGGTCAGGCTCATCCGCTCCATCAGGCTGATCGCCTGGTTCTGGCGATAGTTGTCGTTGAGCACCAGGTTCGCGACCTCGTCCGTCATCGACGCCAGCAGCTTGTTGCGGTCTTCGACCTTGAGCTTCTTGGCCTGCACCTGCCCGTTGAGCAGGATCTTGATGTTGACCTCGTGATCGGAGGTATCGACGCCGGCGGAGTTGTCGATGAAATCGGTGTTGAGCAGCACGCCATGCAGCGCCGCTTCGATGCGGCCCAGCTGGGTCAGGCCCAGGTTGCCGCCCTCGCCCACCACCTTGCAGCGCAGGTCGCTGCCGTTGACGCGCAACGCATTGTTCGCGCGATCGCCGACATCGGCGTGGGTTTCGCTGCTGGCCTTGACGTAGGTGCCGATGCCGCCGTTCCACAGCAGGTCCACCGGCGCTTTCAGGATCGCGCTCAGCAATTCGACCGGGCTCATCGCGCCGATGCCGCTGTCGATGCCCAGCGCGGCCTTGATCTCCGGCGACAGCGGAATCGATTTGGCGCTGCGCGGATACACGCCGCCGCCCTTGCTGATCAGCTTCTTGTCGTAATCGTCCCAGCTCGAACGCGGCAGCTTGAACATGCGCTGGCGTTCCTTGAACGTTGTTGCGGCGTCCGGATTGGGATCCAGGAAGATGTGGCGGTGGTCGAACGCGGCCAGCAGGCGGATGTGCTTGGACAGCAGCATGCCGTTGCCGAACACGTCGCCGGACATGTCGCCGATGCCGACCACGGTGAAGTCCTGCTTCTGGCTGTCGCGGCCCATCGCGCGGAAATGGCGCTTGACCGATTCCCACGCGCCCTTGGCGGTGATGCCCATGGCCTTGTGGTCGTAACCGACCGAACCGCCGGACGCGAAGGCGTCGTCGAGCCAGAAGCCGTGCTCGCGGGCGATGCCGTTGGCGATGTCGGAGAACGTGGCCGTGCCCTTGTCCGCAGCGACGACCAGGTAAGGATCGTCGCCGTCGTGCCGCACCACGTCCTTGGGCGGCACGATCTTGCCGTCGGGCGCGATGTTGTCGGTGATGTCGAGCAGCCCGTTGATGAACATCTTGTAGCAGGCGATGCCCTCGGCCAGCACCGCGTCGCGGTCGCCGCCTGCCGGCGGCCGTTTGGCGAAGAAGCCGCCCTTGGAGCCGACCGGCACGATCACGGTGTTCTTGACCATCTGCGCCTTCACCAGGCCCAGCACTTCGGTGCGGAAGTCCTCGCGCCGGTCGGACCAGCGCAGGCCGCCGCGCGCCACCGGCCCGAAGCGCAGGTGCACGCCTTCCACGCGCGCGCCGTACACGAAGATCTCGCGGTACGGCCGCGGCTTGGGCAGGTCCGGCACTTTGGCCGAATCGAACTTGTAGCTGATGCAGTCGCCCGGCTTGCCGTCGCGCGTCTGGTAATAGCTGGTGCGCAGGGTAGCGTCGATCACGCCGATGAAGCTGCGCAGGATGCGGTCCTCGTCCAGGCTGGCGACGCGGTCGAGCAGGCTCTTCAGCGCAATGCGCGTGTTCTCGTATTGCGTGCCGCGATCGCTGCCGCGCGCTTCCAGCACCGGCGCGAGAGCTGCCTGGGCGGCCTCGTCCTGGCCTACCAGGCTCTGCAGCTGCTTGCTGAAGCGTTCCACGCCTTGCTTGATTTGCGCCTTGCTCTCAAGGCCGGTGCACGGATCGAACTTGGCTTCGAACAGTTCCACCAGCAGCCGTGCCAGCAACGGATAGCGGGCGAACGTAGCTTCCACGTAGGCCTGCGAGAACGGCACGCCGACTTGCAATAGGTACTTGCAGTAGCCGCGCAGCATCGCCACCTGGCGCCAGGTCAGGCCCGCGGCCAGCACCAGGCGGTTGAAGCCGTCGTTCTCGGCCGCGCCGCGCCAGATCTGCGCGAAGGCTTCCTCGAAATTCTCGTCGACGCTGTCGATGTCGAAGTCGTCGCGTACGCCTTCTACTTCGAAATCCTGGATGTAGACGACCTGGTCTTCGATCTCCATGCGGTACGGATGCTCGGAGAGCACGCGCAAACCCATGTTCTCCATCATCGGCAGCGCGTCGGACAGCGGGATGTCGTCGTTGTAGCGGTACAGCTTGAAGCGCAGGCTGCTCTCGTTGCGGCGGCGCGAGCGCTGCAGGCTCAGGCGCAGGTCGTCCGGACCGGTCAGCGCGGACAGGTGCTCGGCGTCGCTGGCGGCGACCGCGGGCGTGACTTCCTCGATGTAGCCCGCCGGCAGCGCGCGGCCATAACGGTTGGCCAGCTTCAGGCCGCGCTCTTCGCCATGGCGCACGACCAGTTGGTCGCGCAGCTCGTCCTGCCAGTTGCGGACGATCTGGGTAAGGCGTGTTTCGAGTTCGGCCGAGTCGATCTCGATCGCTTCGCCGGACTTGGGCCGGATGATCAGGTGCAACTGCGCCAGCGGCGACTCGCCCAACACCACACTGGTGTCGACCTGCTCGCCGTGCAGCGCGCGGCGCAGCATCCTTTCGATGCGCAGGCGCACGTCTGTATTGAAGCGGTCGCGCGGAATATAGACCAGCACCGAAAAGAAACGGCCGTAGCGGTCGCGGCGCAGGAACAGCTTGCTGCGCACGCGCTCCTGCAGGCCCAGGATGCCCATGCCGGTGCGGTACAGCTCTTCCTCGTTGGACTGGAACAGCTCGTCGCGCGGCAGCGTCTCCAGGATGTGCTTGAGCGCCTTGCCGCTGTGGCTGTTGGAGCGCAGGCCGGACTCGCGCATCACGTGTTCGTAGCGCTCGCGCACCAGCGGGATCTCCCACGGACGGCGGTTGTAGGCGCTGGACGTGTACAGGCCCAGGAAGCGTTGCTCGGCGACGGGGCGGCCCTTGTCGTCGAACTCGAGCACGCCGATGTAATCCATATAGCCCGGGCGATGCACAGTGGAGCGCGCGTTGGTCTTGGTGAGGATCAGCGCATCGACCGAACCCGACTGCGGCATGTAGTGCGCGGCCAGCGACTTGAGCAGGCGCGGCTTGCCAAGGTCCTTGCCGTGCAGCAGGCCCAGGCCGGAGCCTTCGACGACCGCCAGCACGTCGTCGCCGCCCTTCTTCTTGACCTGGTATTCGCGGTAGCCGAAGAAAGTGAAGTGGTCGTCGGCTGCCCAGCGCAGGAATTCCTGCGCTTCCTTGCGGCCCGCGTCCGAGACCGGCATGCGGCGCGCGCCGAGCCCATCGGCCACCTGCTGCATCTTCTGCCGCATCGCGTCCCAGTCGTCCACGATCGAACGCACGTCGCCCAGCACATCGCGGATCTTGGTTTCGATGGCGGGGATCGCAGCGACCTGCTGCCTGTCGATTTCCAGATGCATCAGCGATTCGGGCTTGCCCTCGCCGACCGCAGTCAGCTTGCCGGCCTTGTCGCGCGCGATCTGCACCACCGGATGGCCGAGCACATGCACGCCGATGCCGAGTTCGGCCAGCGCCATCGTCACCGAGTCGACCAGGAACGGCATGTCGTCGTTGACGATCTGCAGCACGGTATGCGGCGATTCCCAGCCGTGCTCCTTCATATTGGAGTTGAACAGCCGCAGTTCCGGCTTGCCGGGTTTGCGGGTGCGCGCGAAATCGAGAAAATCGTTGGCGAGCGCCGCCCAGCCGGCCGGGCTGTGCAGCGGCAACTCGTCGGCGGTCATGCGGTAGTAGAAGGCACTGGCGAAGGCGCTGGCGTCTTCCTGGCGGGCCTTGCCGGCCAGCTTGCGGATCGCATCGAAGATCGGCTGCAACAGGCTGGCGCCTGCCTTGTCTTGCGGAGCGGACGGTTTTCGCGCCGCTGCGACGGGAACGGAAGCTTTCTTGGTGCTTTTGCTGCTCATGGGAACTGTCGTCCGATGGAAAAAGGCGCGCGGTGCGGCGCGCCGTCGTTCACGCCGTCGTGGTTCAGCGTAGGCCGGTTTCGTGACGGGCGATGACCAGCCGCTGGATCTCGCTGGTGCCCTCGTAGATTTCGGTGATCTTGGCGTCGCGGAAATAGCGCTCGAGCGGCATCTCCTTCGAATAGCCCATGCCGCCGTGGATCTGCACGGCCTGGTGGCTGATCCACATCGCCGCTTCGGACGCGGTCAGCTTGGCGACCGCGGCTTCGGTGGTGAAACGCTTGCCTTGGCCCTTGAGCCAGGCCGCGCGCAAGGTGAGCAGCAGCGACGCGTCCAGCTTGCACTTCATGTCGGCGATCTTGGACTGGGTCATCTGGAAGGCGCCGATCGGCTGGCCGAAGGCCTGGCGCTCGCGCACGTAGGCCAGCGTGGCTTCGTAGGCGGCGCGGCCGATGCCGATCGCCTGCGAGGCGATGCCGATGCGGCCGGCGTCCAGCACGCCCATCGCGATCTTGAAGCCGTGGCCTTCGTCGCCCAGCAACTCGTCCGGCTGCACAACGTAATCGGTGAATTCGATCTCGCAGGTGGCCGAAGCGCGGATGCCGAGCTTGGGCTCGGTCTTGCCGCGGTGGAAGCCTTCGCGGGCGGTGTCGATCAGGAAAGCGGAAATGCCGCGAGAGGCCTTGCTCGGGTCGGTCATCGCGAACAGCACGATGTACTTGGCGACCGGGCCGGAGGTGATCCAGCTTTTCTTGCCGTTGACGACGAAGGTGCCATCCGCCTGCTTCACCGCGCGGCAGCGCATGGCGGTGGCGTCGGAGCCGGACTGCGGCTCGGTCAGCGCGAACGCGCCGATTTCCGCGCCCTCGGCGATGGCGCGCACGTATTTCTGCTTCTGCGCCTCGGTGCCGTTGGTGAGGATGCCGTTGCAGAACAGCGAGTTGTTGACCGACATGATGGTGGAATGCGCCGCGTCGCCGGCGGCGATCTCGACCATGGCCAGCACATAGGCGACCGGATCCATGCCGGCGCCGCCGTACTCGGCCGGCACCTCGATGCCCATCAGTCCGTTTTCGCCCAGCAGCTTGATGTTGTCGAGCGGGAATTCGCCGGATTTGTCGAAACGCTCGGCGCTGGGCGCGATCTTCTCCTGCGCGATGCGCCGCGCCACGTCTTGGATCATCAACTGCTCTTCGGTGAACCCAAAATCCACGTCGCGCACTCCGCAATCGGTCGAATTGCGAATTGTAGCCGCCGCCTCGCGATAACCCCACCTCCGGGCACCCCGGCTTGACCTGCGAGCCCTTCGGGCCGACAATTATCTTTATATCGCGATGGGAAGATATTTATGGATCTGGAAGGCTGGTCCAGCCGCCTGAAGACTTTCGCGGACGCCACCCGGGTGCGTTTGCTCGCCTTGCTGGAAGGCGAAGAACTGACGGTGGCCGAACTGTCCGCGATCACCCGGCTGGCGCAGCCGCGCGTCTCGACCCATCTGGCCAAGCTGAAAGAAGCCGGCCTGGTCCGCGACCGGCGCGCCGGCGTGTCGGCCTATTACCGTTTCGACGATGCCACGCTCGACCCGGCGCAACGCGCGCTGTGGCAAAGCATCCGCGACGGCAGCGACGACCCGCTGCTGCGGCAGGACGCCGACCGCGTACCGGCGGTACTCGCCACCCGCGCGGCCGACCAGAACTGGGCCGATTCGGTCGCCGGCGACATGGAACGCCACTACTCGCCGGGGCGCACATGGGAAGCGCTGGCGCGGGGCGCGCTACCGCTGCTGGAAACCGGCGACGTGCTCGACATCGCTTCGGGCGACGGCGTGCTGGCCGAGTTGCTGGCGCCGCATGCGCAGCGTTACGTCTGCGTCGATGCCAGCCCGCGCGTGGTCGCCGCGGCCGCCGAGCGCCTGCGGCCGTTCAAAAACGTGGAAGTGCGCAATGGCGACATGCACGCCCTGCCCTTCGCCGCCGGCGAATTCGACCTGGTCGTGCTGATGCATGCGCTGACTTACGCGGCCAAGCCGGCGCAGGCCGTGGCCGAAGCGGCGCGGGCATTGCGGAAGGGCGGCCGGCTGCTGCTGTCCAGCCTGGCCAAGCACGAGCACAAGGCCGCGGTGGATCTGTACGGCCACGTCAACCTGGGCTTCAGCGAGAAGGAACTGCGCAAGTTCGCCGAAAAGGCCGGGCTGGAGGTGCAGAACGCCGAGACCATCACCCGCGAGAAGCGCCCACCGCATTTCGAAGTCATCTCGCTGATCGCCAGGAAACCATGACCGCTACTTTCCTTGTGGGAGCGGCTTCAGCCGCGAGCTTTTTCCAGCCGCAACGAAGGCAAGAGCTCGCGGCTGAAGCCGCTCCCACAAGAAGCAACCGCTCCACGGAGACTTGACATGAAAACCCTCCCCTGGTTGAACCCGGACCGCGTCGCCAAGCTCGAAAACGCGCTAGCCGAACGCATCCTGATCATCGACGGCGCCATGGGCACGATGATCCAGCGCCACGACCTGCAGGAAGCCGACTACCGCGGCGAACGCTTCGCGGGCGGCTTCGACAGCACCCACGAACACGGCCCGCAGTGCGGCCACGACCTCAAAGGCAACAACGACCTGCTGCTGCTTAGCAAGCCGGACGTGATCGCCGGCGTGCACACCGCCTATCTCGAAGCCGGCGCCGATTTGGTCGAGACCAATACCTTCAACGCCACGTCGATCAGCCAAGCCGATTACCACCTCGAGCACCTAGTCTACGAGTTGAACAAGGAAGGCGCCCGCGTTGCCCGCGCCTGCTGCGATGCCGTCGAAGCGAAGACGCCGGAAAAGCCGCGCTTCGTGATCGGCGTGCTCGGCCCGACCAGCCGCACCGCATCGATCAGTCCCGACGTCAACGATCCCGGCTTCCGCAACACCAGCTTCGACGAATTGCGCGGCACCTACCGCGAGGCCGTAGAAGGCCTGATCGACGGCGGCGCCGACGTAATCATGGTGGAAACCATTTTCGACACGCTCAACGCCAAGGCCGCCTTGTTCGCGATCGAGGAAGTGTTCGATGCGCGCGGCGGCCGGCTGCCGGTGATGATCTCCGGCACGATCACCGACGCCTCCGGCCGCACGCTGTCCGGCCAGACCGCCGAAGCCTTCTACGCTTCGGTCGCGCACGGCCGGCCGCTGTCGGTCGGGCTCAACTGCGCGCTCGGCGCCAAGGATCTGCGTCCGCACGTGGAAACCCTGTCGAACATCGCCGAAGGCTATGTCAGCGCGCATCCCAACGCGGGCCTGCCGAATGCGTTCGGCGAGTACGACGAGACGCCGGAGGAAATGGCGGCCACGTTGAAGGAATTCGCCGAATCGGGCCTGCTCAATTTCGTCGGCGGCTGCTGCGGCACCACGCCGGCCCACATCCAGGCGATCGCCGAAGCCGTACGCGGCCTCGCGCCGCGGCGCCTGCCCTCGCAAACGGAACTGTCCGAAGCCGCATGAGTACTTCCCCCCGTTACACGCGGCTTTCCGGCCTCGAACCGCTGGTCATCACGCCCGAACTGCTGTTCGTCAACGTCGGCGAGCGCACCAACGTCACCGGCAGCGCGCAATTCCGCAAGCTGATCAAGGAAGATCGCTACGAAGAGGCCGTGGAGGTCGCGCGACAGCAGGTCGCCAACGGCGCGCAGATCCTCGACGTCAACATGGACGAGGGCCTGATCGATTCCGAGAAAGCGATGGCGCGTTACCTCACCCTGATAGCGTCGGAGCCGGACATCGCCCGCATACCGGTGATGGTGGATTCGTCCAAGTGGAGCGTGATCGAGGCCGGCCTGAAATGCCTGCAGGGCAAGGGCGTGGTCAATTCCATATCGCTGAAGGAAGGCGAAGAAGCGTTCATCGAACACGCCCGCAAGGTGTTGCGCTACGGCGCCGCGACCGTGGTAATGGCCTTCGACGAACAGGGCCAGGCCGATACCTGCGAGCGCAAGGTCGAAATCTGCACCCGCGCCTACAAGATCCTCACCGAACAGGTCGGCTTCCCGCCCGAAGACATCATCTTCGATCCGAACATCTTCGCCGTCGCCACCGGCATGGAGGAACACAACAACTACGCGGTCGATTTCATCGAGGCCACGCGCATCATCCGGCAGACGCTGCCGCACTGCCATATCTCCGGCGGCGTTTCCAACGTGTCGTTCTCGTTCCGCGGCAACGAGACCGTGCGCCAGGCGATCCACTCGGTGTTCCTGTACCACGCGATCAAGGCCGGCATGGACATGGGGATCGTCAACGCCGGTGCCATGCCGATCTACGACGACCTGGACCCGGAACTGCGCGAGCACGTCGAGGACGTGATCCTCAACCGTCGCCCCGACGCCACCGAGCGCCTGCTGGAGGTCGCAGAGCGCTACAAAGGCAAGAAGGGCGAAACCAAGGCCGAGGAACTGGCCTGGCGCGGGAAAGGCGTGCGCGAGCGGCTGAGCCACGCGCTGGTGCACGGCATCGATCAGTACGTCGAGACCGACACCGAGGAAGCGCGCCAGCTGAGCGAGCGCCCGCTGGACGTGATCGAAGGCCCGCTGATGGACGGCATGAACGTGGTCGGCGACCTGTTCGGCGCCGGCAAGATGTTCCTGCCGCAGGTGGTCAAGTCGGCGCGGGTGATGAAGAAAGCGGTGGCCTATCTGCTGCCCTTCATCGAAGCGGAGAAGCTGCGCACCGGCGACGTCGGCAAGTCCAACGGCAAGATCGTCATGGCCACGGTGAAGGGCGACGTGCACGACATCGGCAAGAACATCGTCGGCGTGGTGCTGGCCTGCAACAACTTCGATGTGGTCGACCTGGGCGTGATGGTGCCGACCCAGGTGATCCTGGACCGCGCCAAGGCCGAGAACGCTGACCTGATCGGCCTGTCCGGCCTGATCACGCCGTCGTTGGAGGAGATGAGCCACGTCGCCCGCGAAATGCAGCGCCAGGGCTTCGAGATGCCGCTGCTGATCGGCGGCGCGACCACGTCGCGCGCGCACACGGCGCTGAAGATCGATCCGCACTACAAATCGCCGACGGTTTGGGTGAAGGACGCCTCGCGCGCGGTCGGCGTGGCGCAGTCGCTGATCTCCAAGGACCTGCGCGCCAACTTCGTCGCCGCCAACGATGCCGATTACGCCGAAATCCGCGAGCGCCACCGCAATCGCGGCGACGCCAAGCGGCTGGTGTCGCTGGAAAAGGCCCGCGGACAGAAATTCGACGGCGGCTGGGAGCAGTACACGCCGCCGGCGCCGAACAAGCCTGGCATCACCGTCTTCAACGACTACCCGCTGCCGGAACTGATCGAACTGATCGACTGGACGCCGTTCTTCCAGGCCTGGGAACTGGCCGGCAAGTATCCGGCGATCCTGACCGACGACGTGGTCGGCAAGCAGGCGAGCGAACTGTTTCGCGATGCGCGGGCCATGCTCGACAGGATAGTCGCCGAGAAATGGCTGACCGCGAAGGCCGTGTTCGGGCTGTGGCCGGCGAACAGCGTGGGCGACGATGTGGAAGTCGCCTGTGTGGGGGCCGAACCCTCCTCCGCAAAAACAACGACGCTGCATTTTCTGCGGCAGCAGGTGGACAAGCCGGTCGAGCGGCCCGATTTCTGCCTGGCCGACTTCATAGCGCCGAAAAGTTCCGGTAAGCCGGACTGGATCGGCGCCTTCGCCGTTACCGCCGGCATCGGCATCGAACCGCACGTCGCGCGCTTCGAGGCCGATCACGACGATTACAACGCGATACTCCTCAAGGCCCTCGCAGATCGCCTGGCCGAAGCGTTGGCCGAACGCCTGCACCAGCGCGTGCGCAAGGAATTCTGGGGCTACGACGCCGACGAATCGCTCGACAACGAAGCGCTGATCGCCGAACGGTATCGCGGCATCCGCCCTGCTCCGGGCTATCCCGCCTGCCCCGAGCACAGCGAGAAAGGCGCGCTGTTCGCGATGCTCGATGCCGGCGGCAACGCCGGCATGACCCTGACCGAAAGCTTCGCGATGCTGCCCACCGCGGCCGTGTCGGGCTACTACTTCAGCCATCCGCAGAGCCAATACTTCGTCGTCGGCCGCGTATCGAAGGAGCAAGCCGCCGATTACGCGCGGCGCAAGGGCGCGAGCCTGGCCCAGGTCGAGCGTTGGCTGGCCTCCAACCTGGATTACGATCCGGAATAGCCCAGCCGGATCGCGCCGTGACCCTCGACGAAGCCGCAAGAAAACGCAGCGACAACTACCTGCCGCTGCGCCACTTGGCGGCGCTGATGGTGATCTACGGCCATAGCTACGCGCTGAGCCGACATGCGCCCGGCGAAGCGGACGCATTCGCGAAGCTGATGCCGGGGTTCTATGCCGGAAACCTCGCGGTCTACCTGTTCTTCGCGATCAGCGGTTATCTGGTCACGTTGAGCCTGCTGCGCAATCCCGGATTGTGGCGCTATGTGCGCAACCGTTTCCTGCGGGTGTATCCGGCCTATCTCGCCTGCCTGCTGGTCTGCGTGTTCGCGATCGGCCTGGCATTCACCACGCTGCCCCCCGCCGAGTATCTGCGGGCGGAGGAGACCTGGCGGTATCTGAGCCGCAATCTGCAACCGGTCACGCTGGCATGGACGCTGCCGGGCGTGTTCGAGAACAATCCTTACCCCAAGGTGGTCAACGGCACGCTGTGGTCGCTGAGCCTGGAAGTGCGCTGGTACTTTTATCTGGGCCTGTTGGCGGCGTTGACGATCGTCAGGCGGCGCTGGGCTTTCACTCTGGTCGCGCTCGCGGTGGTGGGCTATGGCGGCTGGGAATGGTTGAGCGGCAAACCGGACGTCAACGAGTACCGAGCTTTGTCGCAGACCTATCTGATCGCGGCTTTATGCGCGCATTGGCGCGACCGGATCCCGGCTTCGCATTGGCTGATGGCGGCGTTCGCGCTGATCGCATTCGCCACGCACGGCACCGGCGCATTCGGTCCCGCTGCTGTGATCGCGGCGATCTACTTCACCTTCTGGGCGGCCTATCGGCTGCCGACGCTGCGTTGGCCGGGCGGCCACGATTATTCGTACGGATTATTCCTGTACGGGTTTCCGGTGCAGCAATCGCTGGTCGCACTGTTCCCGTCGCTGACCCCGCTGCAGCTGCTGCCGAGTTCGGCGTGCTGCGCTTTGCTGCTGGCGATGCTGTCGTGGCATCTGGTGGAGCGGCCCGCGCTGCATCGCTACAAACCTTCCGCGGCGGCTCCGCCGTTGCCTGCCGTCTAGTTTCGCTGTGGATCTTCGTAGGTGCGAATTTATTCGCACGCTTTTGCCTGTAAAGAGCGTGCGAATAAATTCGCACCTACGAAAGCAAGATCACCAGACCAGGTCGTCGGGCACCTGGTATTGCGGATCGGCATAGGGATCTTCTTCGGCCGTCGCGTCCGGATCGACCTTCAGCGCTACCGACGGAGCGAAGATCGCTTCGGCCTCGGCCAACAGCGCCGAGGCGACCAGCAGATAACGACCATCGAGCTGCACCACGCCGAGCTCGCCGGCATTGAGCGCCTTCAGCTGCTCCGCATTGACGTAGACGCGCTTGATCTTGCCGCCGTAGTCGAAATGGCGGGCGATCTCCGCATTCGGATCGTTCAGCGCCTTGTCCTTGAGCAATTCCGCCAGCTTGGCCTTGGCTTCGCGGCGCTTGCGCGCCTCTTCCTGCCGCAAGCGTTCGGCTTCGATGCGCTCGTCCTTTTCCTTTTGCGCGCGGATCGCATAGGCCTTGGCCAGGTCGATCTCTTCCTGCGAGCGCGGCTTGCCCGCATGGCCGGGCTTGCCGTGCGCAGGCCGGCCATGTTGCGGCTTGCCGTGCGGCCGGCCCGGGTGGGACTTGCCGGGCTGCGGCTTGCGCCCGGCATGGTCCGCGGATTTCGGCTTGTCGGGCCGCGCAGGCTTGTCGGGCTTGGGCGCGGGTTTGAAGCCCAGGCCGAGCAATTGGTCGCGGAGGGAGTCGCTCATGCGTCGATTCTATTCGTCGTGCCGCCTGCGGGCTACGCCAAGGCACACAGGGCCGGCGCTCAGTAGTGCGGCGGCGGCGGCTCTTCGGCGGGGTCGGCGAAGAATTCGCCGCGCGCCTGCTTCATTTCCTCCAGCGCGCGACGCAGCAGCTCGGCGTTGCGCGCGGTTTCCAGGCGCGATGCGGCCAGCGCGTCGCTCAGTTCGGCCAAGGCTTGTTCCTGGAAAGCGAGCCGCGTTTCCAGTTCCACCAGCCGCCGCTGCAGGTCGTCGTTGCCCATGGCTTCAGTCGACGCGGATCGAACGGCCGCGGCCGATGCCCCAGTAAGCGAGGCCCGCGGCTTCGACTTCGTCGGGCTCGTACAGGTTGCGGCCGTCGAAGATCACGCGGTCGCGCAGGCTCGCGTGCAAGCGCGCGAAATCGGGACTGCGGAACTGCTTCCATTCGGTGACGACCACCAGCGCATCGGCGCCTTCCAGCGCCTGGGAGGCGGATTCGCACAACACCAATCCATCGCGCTGGCCGAAGATGCGCCCGGCTTCCTGCGCGGCCTCCGGGTCGTAGGCGCGGACGTGGGCGCCGGCATCCCACAGTTGCTGCAACAGGCGCCGGCTGGACGCCTCGCGCATGTCGTCGGTGTTGGGCTTGAAAGCGAGCCCCCACACCGCGAACGTGCGGCCGCTCACTTCGCCGTCGTAATGGCGCGCGATCAGCTCGAACAGGTGGCCTTTTTGGCGGTCGTTGACCGTTTCCACGGCCTGCAGCAGCGCGGCCTCGTGGCCGACTTGCCGCGCGGTGCGCGCCAGCGCCTGCACGTCCTTCGGAAAGCAGGAGCCGCCGTAGCCGGCGCCCGGGTAGATGAAGTGCCAACCGATGCGCGGATCCGAGCCTATGCCCTGCCGCACATGCTCGATGTCCGCGCCGACTTTCTCGGCGATGTTGGCGATCTCGTTCATGAAGCTGATCTTGGTCGCCAGCATCGCGTTGGCGGCGTATTTGGTCAGCTCGGCCGAGCGCACGTCCATCGCCACGATGCGTTCGTGGTTGCGGTTGAACGGCGCGTAGAGCCGTTTCATCTTCTCGATGGCCTGCGGGCTGGAGGCGCCAATCACGATGCGGTCCGGGCGCATGCAGTCCTTGACCGCATCGCCTTCCTTCAGGAATTCGGGATTGGAGACCACGTCGAAAGCGACATCGGCTCCGCGCGCTTTAAGCTCCTGCGCGATGGCGGCGCGCACCTTGTCGGCGGTGCCTACCGGCACCGTGGACTTGTTCACGACCACCGCGTTGCGCGCCAAGTGCTTGCCGATGGTCTGGGCCACCGCCAGCACGTACTTCAGGTCGGCGCTGCCGTCTTCGTCCGGCGGCGTTCCCACCGCGATGAAGATCACGTCGCCGTGGGCGACGGCCGTCGCCGCATCGGTGGTGAAATCCAGGCGTCCTGCGGCGTGGTTGGCCTGCACCATCGGCGCAAGCCCAGGTTCGTAGATCGGAATCACGCCGCGCTTGAGGCCCGCCACCTTGTCTGCATCGATGTCGACGCAGACCACGTCGTGGCCTACTTCGGCCAGGCATGTTCCAGTGACCAGGCCGACATAGCCGGTCCCGAATATCGTAAGTCGCATCTAGACTCCCGGAGCCGCGATTACTTGGTGGGTGCGCCCGGCGGCAACCGGCTCGGCATCTGCTCGGGCTTGACGATGTCCAGCAGCTCCACTTCGAACACCAGCGTCGCGTTCGGCCCGATCGGGCCGCCCGGCGTGCCCTGCTCGCCGTAGCCCAGCTTGCTCGGGATCCAGAATCGGTACTTGCTGCCGACCGGCATCAGCGCGATACCTTCCTGCCAGCCCGGCACGACCTGCTGGAGCTGGAACATGGCCGGCTCGTTGCGGTCGTAGGTGCTGTCGAAAGTCTTGCCGTCCAGCAACGTGCCTTTGTAATTGACGCGGACCACATCGCTGGCCTTGGGCTTGGCGCCCTTGCCTTCGGTGATCACCTGGTACTGCAGGCCCGAAGCGGTGGTCACCACGCCCGGCTTCTTGCCGTTCTCGGCCAGGAACTTCTGCCCGGCTTCCTGGTTGTCCTTGGCCTTCTTCAGCATGTCGGCGATCTGCTTGGCCTGCATGCGCTGGCCGAAGGCCTCGCTGATTTCGGCGGCTTGCTTGTCGTCCAGCAGCAGCTTCTCGCCGGCCAGCGAGGTCTTGATGGCCTTCACCATCGTGTCGACGTCCAGTTCTTCCTTCATCGGCTGGAGCTGCCGCGCCATGGCCATGCCGACCATGTAGCTGACCTGCTCCTTCTCGGTGGCCAGGCCCGGGATGGCCTTCTTGCCGTCGGCCTTGGCATCGGCAGCAGCGTCGGCGGGCTTGGCGGCGGTGTCGGCCTTGTCCTTGTCGCCGGGCTTGTTGCAAGCGGCAACGAACAGGGTGAGCGAGGCCAAGGCTAGCGCGGTGGCGCTGTTACGCAGGCGGGACGTCATCAAGCGGTACTCCTCGAATCGGGGGAAGTCCGGAAATCCGGACGCAGCAAAGCGGTTACTTTGAGAGCCCGGGGCTGAACGACCGGGTTACGGCCGTCCGGTCAATGCCCGGCGGGCAGGATGGCCATCAATTCGACATCGAAAATCAGGGTGGAGTTCGGGCCGATCTTCGGCGGCGAGCCTTTCGCGCCATAAGCCAGGTTGCCGGGGATCCAGAAGCGGTATTTCGCCCCCGTCGGCATCAGGGTCACGCCTTCGGTCCAGCCGGCGATCACCTGGTTCAGGCCGAATTCGGCCGGTTGCCCGCGATCGTAGGAACTGTCGAACACCGTGCCGTCGAGCAGCGTGCCGTGGTAGTTCACGCGGACGCGGTCGCTCGGCTTGGGCCGCACGCCCGAGCCCTGCCGCAACACCATGTACTGCAGTCCGGAGGGCGTAGTGAACACGCCCTTGACCGTCTTGTTCTTGGCCAGGAAGGCGGCGCCGTCGGCTTCGTTCTTGGCGCCCAGCGTGGCGGCCTGGGCCTGCATCTTGGCCTGGATGCGCTGGGTGAAGGCATCGCGCACCACCGCGGCTTCGGCGTCGGTCAGCAAAGGCTTGCCGTCGCCGGTCGCAGCGCGCAGGCCGCGCGTCAGCACGGCCACGTCGATCTCGTCCTTGATCGGCGTCAGCGACCGGCCCACGTCGCTACCCACCAGCAGACCGACCTTTTCGCGCGAGATCGCAGGCGGCGGGCCGCTGGGCTTGGGCGCATTGGGCGCCGGGCTGCGCGAGGCGATGCGCTTCATCAGCGCGTCGGCCAGCGGCTTGATCTCGGCTTCGGTCAACAGCGGCTGGCCGCCGTCGAAGGTATGGCGCACGGCACGTTCGAAAGCCGCCATGTCCATATCGGGCGCGGCTGGCGCGATCGAACGGCCGACGTCCATGCCGATCGTGTAACTGACCTTGTCGCGTTCGGTGACCAGCGGCGCTTGCGCCTGCTGGGCGGCCGCGCCGAATGCGACCGCAGCCAATGCCGCCGCGGCCGCGCCGCGCATCCAATCTTTCATTCGGGACTCCTGCCTGCGCCGCCGCCGCGGCGGCGCGAAGCGGGTATTGTCGTTTGCGTCAACGGCTCAGGGCAATCTCGGGCCGGCCTCAGGGCTTGGCGGCCGGTGCGGACGCCTTCAATTCGCGCTCGATCGCGGCGACCAGCGCCTTGTCGTCCGGCACCGTGCGGCTGGCGAAGCTGCCGACCACGCGGCCGTCGCGGGAGATCAGGTATTTGTGGAAATTCCACTCCGGCGTGTCGCCAGTGGCCTTGATCAGATCCTGGTACAGCGGTGTGGCCTCATCGCCTTTGACATGCACTTTCTCGAACATCGGGAACTTGACGCCATAGGTCAGCGTGCAGAATTCCTGGATCTGCTTCTCATCGCCGTATTCCTGGTTCTTGAAGTCGCCTGACGGGAAACCGAGCACCGCGAAGCCCTGCTTCTGGTATTTGGCGTTCAGCGCTTCCAGCGCCTCGAACTGCGGCGCCAGGCCGCATTTGCTGGCCGTGTTCACCACCAGCAGCACTTTTCCGCCGTACTGC
This sequence comes from Luteimonas galliterrae, assembly GCF_023374055.1. Taxonomy (NCBI): domain Bacteria; kingdom Pseudomonadati; phylum Pseudomonadota; class Gammaproteobacteria; order Lysobacterales; family Lysobacteraceae; genus Luteimonas; species Luteimonas galliterrae. Next base: position 829,732 of record NZ_JAMBEP010000001.1, read on the forward strand.
TGCTGCAGATTGACCGGGGTTTTGCCGGTCAATGGCCGATACGACCGGTCCAGCAACCCGCCCGCCGCCAGGGCCAAACCGGAAACCAATACTGCTGATAGAGCAAATATCTTTAAAAAACAATTATTTGCGTTCACTTCCGGATCTCGGTTGGGCGTTGGCGGAGTATGCCTTTAGTTGGGTCCTGGCGATATTGACGAAAGTTGGATTGGTGTTATAGTTGACTACAACACCAGTCACCCCAGACCAGGACGACGGCCATGAACCGCAAGCTGCACAACACGTTCTCCGCACTGTCTGTAGCGACCGTCCTGATGACGGCAGGGCTGATCGTGGCAACGCCCGCTCCGCAGACCGAGCCGACGGCCCGGTTGCAGTCGACCGCCCTCGCGGCAGTCGTCGAAGCTGCGACCGTAGCCGAAAGCCGGCAGGCCGAGCGCATCCGCGCCGCCGAAGCCCGCGCCAAGGCCGTCGAACGCGCCGCGCAAGTCCAGGCCAAGAACATCGAATTGCGCGCGCAGGCATTGGCCAAGGAACTGCAGGGCGGCAAGCAGGACGTCGGCGAGATTCTCGGCCGGGTCGCCGGCTTCACCGCCGAGGTCGCCACCGAAGCCGCGTTCAACGCCGCCCTCCAAGAATTCGCTTCGGCCGGGACGGCCGAAGCGGCCCAAGCAACCGAAACCTACGACGCACCGCCGGCGCCGGTCCGCAAGCCGCGGCAGCACCGCCGCTCGCTGGCCATGCCCTACTTCTCGTTCGCAAACCGGGGCTGACCCATGACCGCAATCCAATGGAGCGAAGGCGCTCCCATCTATCGCCAGCTGAAGGAGCGCGTCGTGGCCATGCTGCTCGACGGCCTGCTCAAGCCCGGCGATCCGCTGCCCTCGGTGCGCCAGGTCGCCGCCGAATACCAGCTGAACCCGATTACCGTCTCGCGCGCCTACCAAGAGCTCGCGGACGAATCTCTAGTCGAAAAACGTAGGGGATTGGGCATGTACGTCATCGAGGGTGCGTCGGAAAAACTGCTCGCCAGCGAGCGCGAGCGCTTCCTGCGCGAGGAATGGCCGCTGGTGCTCGAACGCATCCAGCGCCTGGGGCTTTCGCCGGACGAGTTGCTGAAGAAGGGAGGCGCGCGATGAACGCCCCGTCCCTCTATCCGGAACACGAGCGCGTGGTCAGCGCCCGCGGCCTGCGCAAGGCCTACAAGAACAAGCTGGCGCTGGACGGCACCCAGTTCGAGATCGAAGCCGGCAAGATCGTCGGCCTGATCGGTCCGAACGGCGCCGGCAAGACCACCGCGCTGAAGGCGATGCTGGGCCTGATCCCCTTCGAAGGCGAACTGAAAGTGCTCGGCCGCGACCCGCGCACGCAGCGCGACGAACTGATGAACGACGTCTGCTTCATTGCCGACGTGGCGGTGCTGCCGCGCTGGATCCGCGTCGCCCAGGCGATCGAATTCGTCGCCGGCGTGCACCCGCGCTTCGACCGCGCCCGCTGCGATCGCTTCCTGGCCAACACCCAGCTCTTGCCGAACATGCGCGTGCGCGAGCTGTCCAAGGGCATGATCGTGCAGTTGCACCTGGCGCTGGTGATGGCCATCGACGCCAAGCTGCTGGTGCTGGACGAGCCGACCCTGGGCCTGGACATCCTGTACCGCAAGCAGTTCTACCAGCGCTTGCTGGAGGACTATTTCGACGAGCAGAAGACGATCATCGTCACCACCCACCAGGTGGAGGAAGTCGAGCATATCCTTACCGACGTGATGTTCATCCGCGACGGCAAGATCGTGCTGCAGGCGCCGATGGAAGACGTCGGCGCGCGCTACGTCGAAGTGCTGGTCGGCGCCGACAAGGCCGAGGCCGCGCGCACGCTCAAGCCGATCGACGAGCGCGCGCTGCCGTTCGGCAAGACCGTGCTGCTCTACGACGGCGTGCCGCAAGCGCAGCTTGCCCAATTCGGCGAAACCCGCACGCCGGGCCTGGCCGACCTGTTCGTCGCCACCATGAAGGGAACCTACGCATGAACGCCCCCGCCGAAAACATGGCCGCGACGCGCACCCACGCAGCCGCGCACCCGACCCACGTCTTCAAGATGCTGCTGCGGCGCGAGTTCTGGGAGCACAAGGGCGGCTTCTTCTGGGCGCCGATCGTCGCCGGCGCCATCGTCACCGCGCTGACCTTGCTGGGCACCATCACCGGTTCGATCCTGTTGAACAAGGCCAAGCACCGGGAGGAGATCGACTGGTTCGGCGTCGAGCTCAACGGCAAGCAGGGCCTGGAGGCGGCGCGCGAAGCGGTCGGCTACGGCGGCGACATCAGCCTGCTGATGGGCATCGGCATCGCCATGGCGGTGTTCGTGTTCGTGGCCTTCTTCTACTCGCTGGGTTCGCTGTACGACGAGCGCAAGGACCGCAGCGTGCTGTTCTGGAAGTCGCTGCCGATGTCAGACACCCAGGTCGTGCTGTCCAAGGCCGCGTGGGCGCTGCTGCTGGCGCCGATCGTCGCCTCCGCCATCGGCATGGCCATCGGCCTGGCCCTGTGGCTATGCGCTGCGGTGAGCCTGTTCGCCAACGGCATACCGGTGGCCAGCGCGATCTTCACCGAGTCGCATCCGTTCCGCGTGCTGCTGCATGCGCTGTCGACCATTCCGGTCTACGCTTTGTGGGCCCTGCCGAGCGTCGGCTGGCTGATGCTGTGCTCGGCCTGGGCGCGCAGCAAACCGTTCCTGTGGGCGGTGCTGGTGCCGATCCTGGCCGCGACCGTGATCAGCTGGATGGGCACCCTGCCCGGCATCTCGATTCCGCACACCGACGTCTGGTACGTGCTGGTCTTCCGCGGCTTGATGAGCATCGTTCCCGGCACCTGGTATTTCAACGAAAACGTCGGCGAGAACGGCTCGAGCATCAACGACGCCGAAGACCTGGCCCGCGCGATCGACCTCACCAGCAGCTGGCAGGCCTTCGCCACGGTCGATCTCTGGATCGGCGCGGCGATAGGCGCTGCGATGATCTACGGTGCGATCCGGCTGCGCCGCTGGCGCGACGAGGGCTGATAGCGACAGACACCGGCCCGCGAATGCGGGCCGGTTCGCGACAGGGCAAGGCGTTTGCAACCCTCGCAGCGGTTGGCGCATCAAACCCAAATATGCCGGCCCAGGCCGCGCCAGCGATCGCCACCAACCAGGAGTCACGACCCATGTGGAAAGCCCTGCCCCTCGTCCTGCTGGCCCTGCCCGGTTTGGCCTGCGCCGCCGAAAACTGCCAGTTCCAGGCGGCCCGCAACCTGTCGGTGAACATGGCCGGCGTGCGTACTGTCGTGGTGCGGACCGGTCCTTATGATTTCCACGTCAAAGCCGGCAACGCCGCCCGCGTCGAAGGCCGCGCCTGCGCCAGCTCGCAGGAAGGCCTCGACCAGATCCAACTGACCCAGCGCCGCGAAGGCGATCGCCTGATCATCACCACCGAGAACGAGCGCAGCAACGGGTCCGGCGGCTGGTTCGGCAGAAACTACGCTTATCTGGATGTGAACATCACATTGCCCAAGACCGTCGCGCTTGAAGTGGCGGTCGGTTCGGGCGATGCGGACGTTACCGGCTTGACGAACGTCGTCGCCCACGTCGGTTCCGGCGACCTGGTCGTCCGCGGCGCGGAAAGCCTGGATGCCGGCGTCGGTTCCGGCGACATCAAGGTCGAAGACATCGGCAAGCTCGAATTGGCCGCGGTGGGCTCGGGCGATGTCGAAGGCAGCAACATCCGCGGCGACGTGCGGATCGGCACGATCGGTTCGGGCGATGTCGACCTGCGCAAGGTCGGCGGCAACGTCGAAGCCCGCACGATCGGTTCGGGTGGCCTCAACGTGGCCGCGGTCGGCGGCGGTCTGCGGGTGAACCACGTCGGCAGCGGCAGCGTCGACCATCGCGACGTGAAAGGCCGCATCGATATTCCCAGCGAAGACTGAGAGCTAACAGCAAGCCCCCTACGCGGCGATCGGCCCTCCCAGCGTTCGCCGTACTGGCCCCGCGAAAGCGGGGCTTTTTTTACCCGCCGCCACCCGCGCCGCCGGCGTGGATGCCGCCCTTGGTCAGCGCCGCCGGGTCGAGCAGTTTTTTCAGTTGCGCCGCGGACAACCCGCTGTCTTCCAATGCGACATCGAATACCGGCCGGTTTTCCTTGTAAGCGCGCTTGGCGATCGCGGCTGCTTTTTCGTAACCGATGATCGGGTTCAACGCCGTCACCAGGATCGGGTTGCGGCCGAGCGCCGCCTCGACGGTGTCCTTGCGCACCTTGAGCCCGGCGATGGCCTTGTCGGCGAGCAGACGCATCGCATTGGACAGCAGCCCGATCGAATCCAACAGGTCGTGCGCGATCAGCGGCAGCATCACGTTGAGCTGGAAATTGCCGCTGGCGCCGGCAACGGTGATCGCGGCGTGATGCCCGATCACCTGCGCGCAGACCATGCAGGTCGCTTCAGGGATCACGGGATTCACCTTGCCCGGCATGATCGAGCTGCCCGGCTGCAGCGCCGGCAATTCGATCTCGCCGATGCCCGCCAGCGGGCCGGCGTTCATCCAGCGCAGGTCGTTGGCGATCTTCATCAGCGCCACCGCCAATGCGTTGAGTTGGCCCGACAGTTCCACCGCGTCGTCTTGCGCGGCCAGGCCTTCGAACTTGTCTTCGGCCGACTCGAATTTCGCCTTGGCCAGCGACGACAGCGATTTCGCCATCGCCTTGCCGAAACGCGGATCGGCATTGATGCCGGTGCCGATGGCCGTGCCGCCGATCGGCAGGCGGCGCAACCGCTTCAGCGCGTCTTCGATGCGCGCCTGCGCCGACGACAGTTGCGACGACCAGGCGCCGAATTCCTGGGCGAAAGTCAGCGGCATCGCGTCCATCAGGTGGGTGCGTCCCGTCTTGACGACCTTGTCCAGGGATTTGCCGCGGCGGTCGATGGTCTGGCGCAGATGCTTGAGCGCCGGCAACAGGCCTTCCACCGTGGCCAGTTGCGCCGAAACGCGGATCGCGGTCGGAATCACGTCGTTCGAGCTTTGGCCGAGATTGACGTGATCGTTCGGATGCACCTGGGCTTTCCCGGCGCGCGAGGCGAGCGTGGCGACGACCTCGTTGGCGTTCATGTTGGACGACGTGCCCGAACCGGTCTGGTACACGTCGATCGGGAATTGCGCATCGTGCGTGCCGTCCGCGACCTGGAGAGCGGCATCGCGGATGGCTTTGGCGACGTTTTTCGGCAACAGGCCAAGATCGGCGTTGACCGCGGCGGCCGCGGCCTTGATCAGGCCCAGCGCGCGGATGAAACCGCGCGGCATCGGCCGGCCCGAGATCGGGAAATTCTCGACCGCACGTTGGGTTTGCGCGCCCCACAGCGCGGCGGCGGGCACTTTCAATTCGCCCATGCTGTCGTGCTCGATGCGGTAGTCCGATGGAGTTTTACGCTTGGCCATGGCGGTTCCTCTTTCGCTGCCGGGCAGGATACGCCGCTTTTTTGTAGGAGCGGCTTCAGCCGCGAGCTCTTTCTCCAGACCGCTGCGACCTGCGGAAAAGAGCTCGCGGCTGAAGCCGCTCCCACAAAAAGCCGGCCGCCTGGCGACTGGAGGCCCTCGAATCAGCGGGCCGACCATGGGCGCGCTAAAATGATCGCTTGCCCGCCGCCGCCGAATCCATGTCCGCCGCCGAATCCCAACTGCTCGCCCTCTCCCCGCTCGACGGCCGCTACGCCGGCAAAGTCGACGCGCTGCGCCCGATCTTTTCCGAATACGGGCTGATCAAGGCGCGGGTGCAGGTGGAAGTGGAATGGCTGCTGGCCCTGGCCGCCGAACCTGGCATCGTCGAGCTCAAGCCCTTCGCAGCTGGCGCAGCCGCGCGCCTGCACGCGCTGGCAGCGGATTTCTCGGTCGCCGACGCAGCACGGGTCAAAGAAATCGAACGCACCACCAACCACGACGTCAAGGCGGTCGAATACTTCATCAAGGAGCGGCTGAAAGACGACGCCGAGCTCGGCCCGGCGCTCGAGTTCGTGCATTTCGCCTGCACCAGCGAGGACATCAACAACCTGTCCTATGCGCTGATGCTCAACGAAGCGCGCCAATCGGTGCTGCTGCCCAAGCTGGACGCGCTGATCCAGAAGCTGCGCACGATGGCCCACGAGCATGCCGCGCTGCCGATGCTGTCGCGCACGCACGGGCAGACCGCTTCGCCCACCACCGTCGGCAAGGAGCTGGCCAACGTGGTCGCGCGCCTGCAGCGCCAGGGCGAACAACTGGCGGCGGTCGCGCTGGGCGGCAAGATCAACGGCGCGGTCGGCAACTACAACGCGCACGTCGCCTCGTACCCCGAAGTCGACTGGCCGGCGCTCGCCAAGCGCTTCGTCGAATCGCTGGACCTGGATTTCAACGCCTACACCACGCAGATCGAGCCGCACGACGGCATCGCCGAGATTAGCGATGCGCAAAAACGCATCGATACGATCTGCATCGACCTGTGCCGCGACGTCTGGGGCTACATCTCGCTCGGTTACTTCAAGCAGGCGGTGAAAGCCGGCGAAGTCGGCAGCTCGACCATGCCGCACAAGGTCAACCCTATCGATTTCGAGAACGCCGAGGGCAACTTCGGCATCGCCAACGCCTTGTTCGAGCATTTCGCCGCCAAGCTGCCGATCAGTCGCTGGCAGCGCGACCTGACCGATTCGACCGTGCTGCGGGCGCTCGGCACCGCGTTCGGCCATGCGTTGGTCGGCACCGATGCGCTGCTGCGCGGCCTGGACAAGCTCAGCGTCAACCCGGAACGCCTGGCCGCCGACCTCGACGGCGCCTGGGAAGTGCTGGCCGAAGCCGTTCAAACCGTGATGCGCCGGCACGGCTTGCCCAGCCCGTACGAACAATTGAAGGCGCTGACCCGCGGCCAGGGCATTACCCAGGCATCGATGCGCGAATTCATCGGTTCGCTCGACTTGCCGCCGGCGGACAAACAGCGATTGCTCGAAATGACGCCCGGCAGCTACACCGGCCTGGCCGAAAAGCTCGCCAAGGACATCTGAGCGCGGCCATGCGGCTGCTGATCAACATCGACGTGCCCGACCTCGACGCCGCGGTCGCGTTCTACGCCGCTGCGTTCGACTTGAAACCAGCGCGGCGGCTGGGCGATTCGATCGTCGAACTGCTCGGTGCCGAAGCGCCGATCTACCTGTTGCAGAAAGATGCCGGCAGCATCGCGGCCGCCGATCGCAGCCGCGAGTATGCGCGCCACTGGACGCCGATGCATTGCGATGTGGTCGTCGACGACCTAGAAGCCGCCCTGGCCCGCGCGCTGGCCGCAGGCGCCGCGCAGGAAGGCGCCATCCGCGAAGGCACCTGGGGGCGTATCGTGCAATTGGCCGATCCGTTCGGCCACGGTTGGTGCCTGGTGCAGTTCCTCGGGCGTGGATATGACGAGATCGCGACATGACCCCATGTATCCACGCCGTTGCTTAAAAGCGAAACGACAGATCATGGCCAAGCCCAAATCCGCACTTCCCATCGAGGTCGACGCCACCCGCCAACAGCCGCTCGGCATGCCTGCGGAAGACTTCCTGCGCGACTACTGGCAGAAAAAACCGCTACTGATCCGCAACGCCTTCCCCGATTTCGTCTCGCCGATCTCGCCCGAAGACCTCGCCGGCCTGGCCTGCGAGGACGGCGTGCTGGCGCGGATCGTCGCGCACGAACGCGAACACGACCGCTGGCTGCTGCGCCACGGCCCGTTCCCGGAAGACATGTTCCCGACGCTGCCGCAGCACGACTGGACCCTGCTGGTGCAGGACGTCGACAAGTGGGACGCCGACATCGCCGCGCTGCTGCTCGCATTCGGCTTCCTGCCGCGCTGGCGCATCGACGACGTGATGGTCAGCTTCGCCGCGCCCGGCGGCTCGGTCGGCGCCCACGTCGACCAGTACGACGTGTTCCTGCTGCAGGCGCAAGGCCATCGGCGCTGGCAAATCGACGATCGTCCCGACCCGCCGGTGCATTTCCGCCTGGATGCCGAACTGAAACTGTTGCAGCGTTTCGATCCGACCCACGACTGGGTGCTAGGCCCCGGCGACATGCTCTACCTGCCGCCCGGCGTGCCGCATCACGGCGTCGCGGAGGATGCCTGCCTGACGTTCTCGATCGGCATGCGTGCGCCGGCCGCCGCGGAACTGCTCGGCGATTTCGTCGACACGCTGGCCGCGGATGCGGACGAATCGCTGCGCTACCGCGACCCGGACCTGGCGCCGGCCAAGGATCCGAACGAAATCGACGACGAGGCCATGCGTCGCGTGGTCGAAGCGCTCAACGCGCTGCGCATGAACGATACGGAACGCCTCGGCGACTGGTTCGGCCGCTTCATCACGCTCTATCGCAGTGCCGGACAGGCCGTACCCGGCGAGCAGACGCGCTCGCGCATCGAGATCGAATGGGACCTGCAGCAGGGCGCCGCGTTGCAGCGGCATCCGTGGACGCGGATGGCCTGGCGCAAGGCCGCACGCGGCGCGATCCTGTACGCCGCGGGCCAGGACCATGCCCTGCCCGTGCGCGACGCGCAACGCATCGCCGCCGCCGACCGCTTCGACAGCCGCAGTTATGCCGCGCTGTCGGAGAGCGGCCGCGACGTCGTCTACGAGCTGCTGCTGGGCGGCCACTACAGTTGGTAATGCCCGATGAGGATCAGGCATGAGCGCCAACACTCCCGGTTTCACGGTGAAGCCGATCGATTACGAAACCGGCTTGCCCGAATTGCGTGCCGTCCGCGAGACGGTATTCGTACAGGAACAGAACGTGCCGCTCGAAGAGGAGTGGGACGCGCTGGATCCCCAATGCCTGCACGTGATCGCCCGCGACGACGCCGGCCGCCCGATCGGCACCGGCCGCCTGACCCCCGAACACAAGGTGGGGCGGATGGCCGTGCTGCGCGAATGGCGCGGCAAAGGCGTGGGCGATGCGATGCTGCTGGCGCTGATCGAAGTGGCCCGACAGCGCGGCTGGCGCGAGCTGGCGCTGAATTCGCAGGTGTCGGCCTCCGCTTTCTATACCCGCCATGGCTTTGTGCCCTACGGCGAACGGTTCTGGGAAGCCGGCATCGAGCACCAGGCGATGCGGCGCAAGCTGGACGGCGCCACCGCGGTCGAAGATCGCGATGCCGCCATCGCCACCACCGTGGCCATCGCGTTGCGCGCGCGGCGCAACCTGTACATCTATAGCCGCGAGCTGGACCCGGGCCTGTTCGATGCGCCCGAGGTGCTCGAAGCCCTGCGCCGCTACGGCACGGGCGGCCACGGCGGGGAAGCCCGGATCCTGCTGCAGGACGCCGACGCCGTGCAGCACGCGCATGCGCCGCTGCTGGGTTTGGCGCAACGGTTGCCGAGCGTATTCGTGTTCCGCGAGGTGGACGATCCCGCCGACCGCGCCTATCCGTCGGCCTTCGTCGCCAACGATACGGGCGGGTATTACTTCCGCGGCCTGGGCCACCGCTTCGATGGCGAGACCGACCTCGATGGCGCCGGTCGCGCCCGCCAACTGGCCGAGAGCTTCAGGCCCATCTGGGAACGTTCGCGGCCCTGTACCGAGTTCCGAGCGTTGGGCCTTTGACCCTGAGCCTGCTTTTCGTAGGAGCGGCTTTAGCCGCGAGCTTTTGATCTTGCGGATCGCTCATCTGACCCCGATATCGGTCCTGCCCGAACCGAAAAGCTCGCGGCTAAAGCCGCTCCTACGAAAGCCGGAAAGCAGCGTACGACCAACGAATGATGCGCTGCGGCAACCGTAGCGGCTATAATTTCGATTCTTGCGCCCAGGGTTTCACAGGAAGCTGATATTCCTGTCGAATCAAGCGCTTGCCCCCATCACGAGCCTACTTACGCCAGACGTGGACAGTCTCCTCAAGCAGTTTGCGCAGTCCTCCCAGCTCGGCGCCAACGCCGCCTATATCGAGGAACTGTACGAGCAATACCTGGTCGCGCCAGATAGCGTCGAACCCAAGTGGAAAGCCTATTTCGATGCGTTCAAGGGCCGCGAAGCCGGCGACGTGCCGCATTCGGCGGTCATCGATGCCGTCGCCCAGGCCGGCCGCCAAGCCGCGCGCGGCGTGGTCGTCGCTAGCGCCGGCAGCGGCGGCGATGAGCGCGAACGCCACGTCGGCCGCCTGATCACCGCCTACCGCTCGCGCGGCCATCTGGCCGCGAACCTCGATCCGCTGGGCATGCTCGACAAGCCCGACGCGCCGGATCTGAGCCTGGGTTTCCACCACCTGTCGGAAAGCGACCTGGGCACCGAGTTCAGCACCGGCGGCGTCGCCGGCCGCGAGCGCATGAAGCTGGGCGATCTGCTGGCCCTGCTCAAGGCGACCTATACCGGCCCGATCGGCGCCGAGTTCATGCACATCTCCGACGCGGAGCAGCGCCGCTGGGTGTACGAGCGCCTGGAAAGCGCCGGCGGCGATTTCAAGCGCAGCGAAGAGGACAAGCGCCGCATCCTGGAGCGCCTGACCGCGGCCGAAGGCCTGGAGCGCTACCTGCACACCAAGTACGTCGGCCAGAAGCGTTTCTCGCTGGAAGGCGGCGATGCGCTGGTGCCGCTGCTGGACAACATGATCCGCCGCGCGGGCAGCGACGGCGTCAAGGACGTGGTTCTGGGCATGGCCCACCGGGGTCGCCTCAACGTGCTGGTCAATACGTTGGGCAAATCGCCGCGCAAGCTGTTCGACGAGTTCGAAGGCAAGTTCGAGCACAGCCGCGACGACCGCGCCCACACCGGCGACGTCAAATACCACATGGGCTTCAGCGCCGACGTGCAAACGCCGGGCGGCCCGGTCCACATCGCGCTGGCGTTCAACCCCTCGCACCTGGAAATCGTCGATCCGGTCGTGGTCGGCAGCGTGCGTTCGCGCCAGCACCGCCGCGGCGACAAAGAACGCAAGCAGGTGTTGCCGGTGCTGCTGCACGGCGACGCCGCATTCGCCGGCCAGGGCGTGGTGATGGAACTGTTCCAGATGTCGCAGGCGCGCGGTTTCCGCGTCGGCGGCACCGTGCACGTGGTCATCAACAACCAGGTCGGCTTCACCACCAGCGACCGCCAGGACGCGCGCAGCACGCTGTACTGCACGGATGTCGCCAAGATGGTCGGCGCGCCGGTGCTGCACGTGAACGGCGACGATCCCGAGGCCGTGGTGTTCTGCGCCGAAATGGCTTTCGATTTCCGCCAGCGCTTCGGCAAGGACGTGGTCATCGACCTGGTCTGCTACCGCCGCCACGGCCACAACGAAGCCGACGAGCCGGCCGCCACCCAGCCGCTGATGTACCAGACCATTCGCGCGCACAAGACGCCGCGCGATCTCTACGCCGACCGCCTGCTCGCCACCGGCGTGCTGAAGGAAGGCGAGGCGCAGGCGGTCGTCGACAAGTACCGCGACAAGCTCGATGCCGGCGAAGTCACTACCGAGTTGGCGACGGTCAAGCCGGACGAATTCACCATCGACTGGTCGAAGTACCTGTCCGGCAAGCTCAGCGACCCGGTCGACACCACCGTGCCGCGCAAGAAACTCGACGAGCTGGCCGCGCTGATCAATACCGTGCCCGCCGATGTCGTGCTGCACGCGCGCGTCGCGAAAATCTACGAAGACCGCCGCAAGATGGCGGCCGGCGAACTGCCGGCGGACTGGGGCTTCGCCGAGAACCTGGCGTATGCCGCGGTGCTCGACGAAGGCCATCAGTTGCGCCTGGTCGGCCAGGACAGCGGCCGCGGCACGTTCTTCCACCGTCATGCCGTGCTGCACGACCAGAAGACGGACAAGGACTTCCTGCCGCTGCAGCAACTGGTCAAGAACCCGGAAGACGCCACCATCCTCGACTCGCTGCTCAGCGAGGAAGCGGTGATGGCCTTCGAATACGGTTACTCCACCGCCGATCCGAACACGCTGGACATCTGGGAAGCGCAGTTCGGCGATTTCGCCAACGGCGCGCAGGTGGTGATCGACCAGTTCCTGTCTTCGGGCGAGGCCAAGTGGGAACGCCTGTGCGGCCTGACCCTGTTCCTGCCGCACGGCTACGAAGGCCAGGGCCCCGAGCACAGCTCGGCGCGCCTGGAGCGCTTCCTGCAGCTGTGCGCGCTGGAGAACATGCTGGTCTGCGTGCCGACCACGCCGGCGCAGGCCTTCCACATGATCCGCCGGCAGATGCGCATGAACACGCGCAAGCCGCTGGTGGTGATGACGCCCAAGTCGCTGCTGCGCCACAAGCTGGCGGTGTCGTCGTTGGACGAATTGGCCGATGGCGAATTCCAGCATCTGATTCCGGATGCCAAGGCCGACCCGAAGAAAGTCAAACGCGTGGTGCTGTGCTCGGGCCGCGTGTATTACGACCTGTTCGAGGAAACGCAGAAGCAGGGCCTGGAAGACGTGGCCCTGGTCCGCGTGGAACAGCTGTACCCGTTCCCGCGCACGCAACTCGTCGCCGAACTGAAGCGCTTCGGCAAGGCCGCCGACGTGGTCTGGTGCCAGGAAGAGCCGCAGAACCAGGGCGCTTGGTACCAGATCAAGCATCACTTGGATGTCTGCCTGCAACCCAAGCAAAGCCTGCATTACGCCGGCCGTGCGCGCTCGCCCTCGCCTGCCGTCGGTCATTTCAACGACCATGTCGCCGAGCAGCAACAGCTGGTCGCCGACGCGTTGGTCAACCCGTTCAATGGCAAGCACGCTGCCGAGTAACTCAACTAGGACGCCTCCGATGGCCACCGAAATCAAAGTCCCCGTTCTCCCCGAATCCGTTTCCGACGCGACCATCGCCACCTGGCACAAGAAGGCCGGCGACGCGGTCAAGCGCGACGAGAACCTGGTCGACCTGGAAACCGACAAGGTGGTGCTGGAAGTGCCGTCCACCGTCGACGGCGTGCTCAAGGAAATCAAGTTCAAGGAAGGCGACACCGTCACCAGCCAGCAGGTGATCGCGATCATCGAGGAAGGCGCTGCCGCTGCCGCCGAAGCGCCTAAGGCCGAAGCGAAAGCCGAAAAGGCCCCTGCCGCCGGCGCCCAGGAAGTGCAGCCGAAGGCGGAAGCCGCCAAAGCCGAAGCCGCCGCGCCGGCCACCACCAAGCCTGCGCCTGTCGCCAGCGGCAACGAACTGCCGCCCGGCGCGAAGTTCACCGCGGCGAAGGAAGGCATCGATCCGGCTCAGGTCGAAGGCACCGGCCGCCGCGGCGCGGTGACCAAGGAAGACCTGATCAACTACGCCAGCGGCAAGACCGCCGGCGTCGGCGGCGGTGCGCGCCCGGAAGAGCGCGTAGCGATGACCCGCATCCGCGCCCGCATCGCCGAGCGCCTGATGCAGTCCAAGAACTCCATCGCCATGCTCACCTCGTTCAACGAAGTCAACCTGGGCAAGGTGATGGCGATGCGCAAGGAGCTGGGCGAATCGTTCGAGAAGGCCAACGGCATCAAGCTCGGTTTCATGAGCTTCTTCGCCAAGGCCGCGGCGAACGCGCTGCAGCGCCATCCGGTGGTCAATGCCTCGGTCGACGGCAACGACATCATCTATCACGGCTATTCCGACATCTCGATCGCGGTCTCCACCGACAAGGGCCTGGTGACGCCGGTGGTGCGCAACGTCGAGCGCCTGTCCTTCGCCGAGATCGAGCAGCAGATCGCCGAGTACGCCAAGAAGGCGCGCGACGGCAAGCTTTCGCTGGACGACCTGCAGGGCGGCACGTTCACCATCACCAACGGCGGCACCTTCGGCTCGCTGATGTCCACGCCGATCGTCAACCCGCCGCAGAGTGCGATCCTGGGCATGCACGCCATCAAGGAGCGCGCCATCGTCGAGAACGGCGCCGTGGTCGCCGCGCCGATGATGTACATCGCCCTGTCCTACGACCACCGCATCATCGACGGCAAGGATGCGGTGCTGTTCCTGGTCGACATCAAGAACCAGCTGGAGAACCCGAACCGGATGCTGCTCGGGATGTGATGCTCTAAAGCCCCTCTCCCTGCGGGAGAGGGGTTGGGGTGAGGGTACGGCGCGAGTGCGTAACCGCAACCCCACACCGAACCCTCATCCGGCGCTTCGCGCCACCTTCTCCCGCAGGGAGAAGGAAATGCAAGGAACCGAACCATGGCAGAACAATTCGACGTCATCGTCATCGGCGCCGGCCCGGCCGGCTACCATGCCGCGATCCGCGCCGCGCAGTTGGGCATGAAGACCGCCTGCATCGATGCCGCGCTAGGCAAGGACGGCAAGCCCGCGCTCGGCGGCACCTGCCTGCGCGTGGGCTGCATCCCGTCCAAGGCGCTGCTCGACAGCTCGCGCCAGTACTGGAACATGGGCCATCTGTTCGGCGAGCACGGCATCACGTTCAAGGACGCCAAGGTCGATATCGGCACGATGATCGGCCGCAAGGACAAGATCGTTAAGCAGTTCACCGGCGGCATCGCGATGCTGTTCAAGGCGAACAAAGTGACGCCGTACTACGGCTTCGGCACGCTGCTTCCGGGCAACATCGTCAAGGTCAAGCAGCACGACGGCTCCGAAGTCGAGCTGAAGGGCACCAATGTGATTCTGGCCGCCGGTTCTGATTCGATCGAGCTGCCGTTCGCCAAATTCGACAACGACATGATCGTCGACAACGTCGGTGCGCTCGATTTCACCGCCGTGCCCAAGCGCCTGGGCGTGATCGGCGCCGGCGTGATCGGCCTGGAATTGGGCAGCGTGTGGAAGCGGTTGGGCAGCGAGGTCACCATCCTCGAAGCCCTGCCCGATTTCCTCGCCGCCGCCGATGCCGAAGTCGCCAAGACGGCCGCGAAAGAATTCAAAAAGCAAGGCCTGGACATCCGCCTCGGCGCCAAGGTGTCCAAGTGCGAGGTTAAGAAGAAAGAGGTGCATGTCACCTACACCGACAGCGAAGGCGAAAAGACGATCGTTGTCGACAAGTTGCTGGTCTCGGTCGGTCGTCGCGCCGCGAGCAAGGGCCTGCTGGCCGATGGCGTCGGCGTGAAGCTGGATCAGCGCGGCGTGATCGAGGTGGACGAACACTGCCACACCGGCGTCGACGGCGTCTGGGCGGTCGGCGACTGCGTGCGCGGGCCGATGCTGGCGCACAAGGGCTTCGAGGAAGGCATCATGGTGGCCGAATTGATCGCCGGTCTGCCTGGCCACGTCAATTACGACACCATTCCTTGGGTGATCTACACCGAGCCGGAAATCGCATGGGTCGGCAAGACCGAACAGCAGCTCAAGGCCGACGGCGTGCCGTACAAGACCGGCAGCTTCCCGTTCGCCGCGCTCGGACGCGCTGTGGCGATGGGCGAACCGGCCGGCTTCGTCAAAGTGATCGCGCATGCCGAGACCGATCGCGTGCTGGGCATGCATCTGGTCGGCGTGGGCGTGTCGGAGCTGGTGCACGAAGGCGTGCTGACGATGGAGTTCAGCGGCTCGGCCGACGATCTCGCCCGCATCTG
Source organism: Luteimonas galliterrae (assembly GCF_023374055.1). NCBI lineage: Bacteria > Pseudomonadati > Pseudomonadota > Gammaproteobacteria > Lysobacterales > Lysobacteraceae > Luteimonas > Luteimonas galliterrae. Next base: position 845,198 of record NZ_JAMBEP010000001.1, read on the forward strand.
TCATGCGCATCCGACGTTGTCCGAATCGATCCACGACGCTGCGATGGCGGTCGACAAGCGCGCGATCCATAAGGCCAATTGACGTTCGAAGCCCCTCTCCCACCGGGAGAGGGGTTGGGGTGAGGGTACGGCGGAGCGGCGCTAGTTCGAACTTGCGTCGTTACACCGAACCTTCATCCGCCCTTCGGGCACCTTCTCCCGGAGGGAGAAGGAGAAAGCATGAAATCGATCTGCGTCTACTGCGGCTCCAACGCCGGCAACAAGCCGATCTACGCCGAACGCGCGGCCGCGTTCGGCGCCCGCATCGCCAAGGAAAATCTCGCCCTGGTCTACGGCGGCGGCAACGTCGGCCTGATGGGCATCGTTGCCGATGCGGCGTTGGAAGCCGGCGGCGAAGTGGTCGGCGTGATCCCGCAGCAGCTGGTCGAATGGGAAGTCGCGCACCGCGGCGTGACCCGGCTGGAAATCGTCGCCAACATGCACGAGCGCAAGGCGCGCATGTTCGACCTGTCCGACGGTTTCGTCGCCCTGCCCGGCGGCTTCGGCACCCTGGACGAGATGTTCGAGATGCTGACCTGGCGCCAGCTCGGCCTGGGCGACAAGCCTTGCGCGTTCTTCGATGTCGACGGCTTCTACCAGCCGCTGGTGGCGATGATGGATCGCATGGTCGCCGAACGCTTCCTGCACGCCGACCAGCGCGCCGACCTGTGGCATGGCGACGATATGGACGCGCTGTTCTCGTGGCTCCGCGCGTACGAACCTGCGCAGGCTTCGAAATGGATGGACGAGAAGCGGCGCAAGGAATTGCGCTAGGAAATTTCCCGCGCAACGCTCGTCACTTCTCCGACAATTTTTCCAGCCGTCGCCCCAGCGAAAGTACGCGCTCGATATGGCCCGATAACCTCCAATACCGTCATCCCGGCGAAAGCCGGGATCCAGGCATGGAGGTCGCACCGATGAAACAACCGGCCGTTTACATCATGGCGAGCCGCCGCAACGGCACTTTGTACATCGGTGCGACCTCGGATCTGGTCAAGCGCTGCTACGAACACCGTAACGATGTCGTCGAAGGGTTCACGAGAAGGTATCGCGTACACGACCTCGTGTGGTACGAGCTGCATGGCACCATGGTCTCTGCGATAAGCCGCGAGAAAGCGATCAAGGAGTGGCCGCGCAAATGGAAGCTGCGCCTGATCGAGGACACGAACCGCAGGTGGCGGGATCTGTATCCCGACATCGTGGATCACTGAATTTAGGTCGGCCCTGGATCCAGCTTCTGCGATAATGGCAGATATGAGGATGCCGTTGGCGGCCCGAGCTCCGTCGGATACCCTGGATCCCGGCTTTCGCCGGGATGACGAGCTGGGAATATGACGACGTCAAAGACTTTCAACGCCTTCCGCATCCACAACGACCCCGCCGGCTACCGCAGCGGCATCGAAGAGATCGCGCTCGGCGACCTCGCCCCCGGCGAAGTCCTGATCGAGACCGCCTACTCCTCGGTCAACTTCAAGGATGCGCTGGCCGGCACGGGCCAAGGCAAGATCCTGCGGAAATTTCCGCTGGTCGGCGGCATCGACGTCGCCGGGCACGTGGTCTCTTCGACCGATCCGAAATTCAAGGAAGGCGATGCCGTTCTCGTCACTGGCTCGGGCCTGAGCGAAACGCGCGACGGCGGTTACGCGCAGTACGCCCGGCTGGAAGCGAAGTGGACCATCCCGCTGCCGAAAGGATTGAGCCTGCGCGAAAGCATGATCCTGGGCACCGCCGGCTTCACCGCCGCGCTGGCCCTGTTCCGCATGACCGAAAACCGACAGACGCCCGAACTCGGTCCGCTGGCCGTCACCGGCGCCACCGGCGGCGTTGGCTCGCTTGCGATCGATATCTTCAGCAGTGCCGGCTACCAGGTGCACGCGGTCAGCGGCAAAGCCGACCAGGCCGGTTATCTCACCGCGATCGGCGCGCACGAAGTGCTGGGCCGGGATGCCCTCTCCACCGCCCGGCCCTTGGAATCGACGCGCTTCGGCGGCGGCTTGGACAACGTCGGCGGACAGATGCTCGCCAGCCTGCTGGCGCAGACGGCGTCTTACGGGAACGTCGCCAGCGCCGGCCTGGCCGCTTCGCACGACCTGCCCGCGACGGTCATGCCGTTCATCATCCGCGGCGTTTCCCTGCTCGGCGTGGCCTCCGCCGGCACGGCGCGCGACATCCGAGACGAAATCTGGCGCCGGCTGGCCACGGACTGGAAACCGGCGCACCTGGACGCCATCTGCACCCGCGAAGCGACGCTGCAGCAGCTGCCGGAAGTCTTCGAACGCATGCTGGCCGGCGGCTCGCACGGCAGGACGCTGGTCACACTCTGAGCCTAAACCCGCGCTTGCAAAGCCGGGGCCCGCGTTACAATCTGCCCGACTCCATGGGGGAAAGTATGGCGCGCATCCTGATCGTCGACGACTCGCCGTCGCAATTGATGGGCATCCGTCGCATCGTCGAAAAACTCGGCCACGAAGCGCTGACCGCCGAGGACGGCGCCGCCGGCGTGGACGCGGCCAAGCGCGAATTGCCCGACCTGATCCTGATGGACGTGGTCATGCCCAATCTCAACGGCTTCCAGGCGACGCGTTCGATCAACCGCGACCCGGCGACCCAGCACATCCCGGTGGTGCTGGTGACCACCAAGGACCAGGACACCGACCGGGTCTGGGGCATGCGCCAAGGCGCGAAGGCCTACATCACCAAGCCTTTCAGCGAGTCCGAATTGGCCGAAGTCGTCGGCCTGTTGCTGGGCGGCCCCGCGGCCGCCTGATAAGCCGCTTCTTGTTGCGCGACTTCCAGAAGCGGCTTTTGTGGGAGCGGCTTTAGCCGCGAGCTTTTCGAGCCGTCGCAGGGCATCAAGAGCTCGCGGCTAAAGCCGCTCCCACAAAAAACACGGCAAGACTACGCCCGGCGCCAATCGTCGCCGAACACTTCCTGCATGCGGCGATACGCCTCGCGCTCGGCGTCGTTGTTGGCGCGCGGCGCCAGCACTTCCAGCTCCACGATTTGATCGCCCGCCTGGGCACCCGGCAGTCCGCGGCCGCGCAGGCGCAGCTTGCGGCCGGCTTCGGAGTCCGCGGGAATTTTCAGGTCCACCGCACCGCCGAGCGTGGGCACGCTGACCGTCGCGCCCAATGCGGCTTCCCAGGGCGCCACCGGCAACACGTAGATGATGTTGCGGCCGTCCACTTCGAACTGCGGATGCGCGGCGTATTCGATTTCGAGCAGCAAATCGCCATGCGCGCCCTGCCCGGCCAGCCGGATCAGCTGGCCCGGCTTGATGCCCTTGGGGATGCGGACGTCCAGCGATTTTCCGTTGATGCCGATGCGCACCGTGGAACCGTCGTGGACCGCTTCCAGCGGCACCGCCAACTTGGCGCGCGTGGGGCCCTGCGGCCGCGGCCCGCGGCCGGGCGCCTGCTGGCCGAAACCGCCGCCTCCGCGCGCGCGTCCGAACAGGCTCTCGAAGAAATCGCTGAAGCCGCCGCCATCGCCGCCGGCGAAGACTTCGTCGAAATCGAAATCGCCGGGGCCGTGGCCGAATCCGCCGGGCGGCGGTTGCACTTCGTCGCCCGGCCGGTAGCCGCGCGTGCGCAACTGGTCGTAGGCGGCGCGCTTCTGCGGATCGCGCAGCGCTTCGTAAGCTTCGTTGACGGCCTTGAATTTTTCCTCGGCGCCGGCTTCCTTGCTGACGTCGGGATGGTATTTGCGCGCCAGCCGGCGATAAGCGGTCTTCAGTTCCGCTTCGCCCGCGCTCGGTTCGACGCCGAGTATCTGGTAGTAATCCTTGAACTGCATATCGGCTCCACGACGCTCGGCCCGCGGCATCGCTGCCGCAGGCCGAGATTAGCCCACTTGTTGTCAGGCCGCGATCACTGCACGGTCGGCGCGCCTACCTGGATGCGTCGCGGCGTGGTCTCGGGCTTCTTGGGGATGGTGATTTCCAGCACGCCATTGCGGCCGCTGGCGGCGATGCCGTCGGCGTCGGCGCTGTCCGGAAGGGCGAAACGCCGGTGGAAACTGCCGTAGCGGCGCTCCACGCGCGAGAAGCGCTCGGTTTCTGCGGTGCTTTCGCTGCTGCGTTCGCCCTTGATCGACAGGATGCCCTTGTCCATCTGCACCTCGATGTCCTGCGGATCGATGCCCGGCAGGTCGGCGTAGATGACGAAACGGTTCGGTTCTTCCTTGATGTCCACGCGCGGCACCCACTGCGCGGTCACCACGGCCGATTCGTCGGTGTCGGCGTTGTCGAAAAAGCGGTCGAACACCTGCTTGATCTCATCCTGCAGCGCGGTCTGGCCGGGCCACTGGCGGTAACGGACGATACTCATGGTCTTCACTCCAATACGTTGGCTCGGAAAGGGCGGCGCACGGCCGCCATGCCGGGAAAATAGGTCCCGGCGGAACGATTTCAAGCCCGCCCCGGCGGGCGCCGTTGACGCGGTTTTAGCAGCGCCCCGCTAGACTCGGGCCTTCCCCACGGAGAGCCCTATGACCATCCAAGTCGGCGACCGCATGCCCGAAGCCACCCTGCAACGCATCCGCGAAGGCGTCGAAACGGTCGATACCCCCACGCTGTTCGACGGCAAGAAGGTCGTGCTCTTCGCGGTGCCTGGCGCGTTCACCCCGACGTGTTCGGAACGGCACCTGCCCGGGTTCGTCGAGCATTTCGGGCAGTTCCGTGAGAAGGGTATCGAAGTGCTGTGCATGTCGGTCAACGACCCGTTCGTGATGAAGGCCTGGGGCGAAAGCCAGCACGTGCCGGACGGGCTGATGATGCTGGCCGATGGCAACGGCGATTTCACCCGCTCGTTGGGCCTGGAGATGGACGCCAGCGCTTACGGCATGGGCACCCGCTCCAAACGGTTCGCGCTTTACGCCGAGGACGGCGTCGTCAAGAAGATCAATATCGAAGCGCCCGGGGAATTCCGCGTTTCGTCGGCCGAGCACATGCTTTCGCAGCTTTGAACCCAGTCCCCGAGGCCAGCCATGAGCAAGAAGCCAGCCAACAGTGCCAAGGTCGCCTCCGCAGGCGGCATCGACAGTACCGCCACGCTGCGCGCCAACGCGCGCAAGAACATCGACAAAGGCGCCGTCACCCAAACCTACGCGGCCGACAAAGCCGCCGTGATCAAGCTGCTCAACGACGCGCTGGCTACAGAATACGTCTGCGTGTTGCGCTACTACCGCCATTACTTCATGGCCTCGGGCATGCTCGCGGATGCGGTCAAGGGCCAATTCCTGGAGCACGCGCAGCAGGAACAAGCGCATGCGCACAAGATCGCCGAACGCATCGTGCAGTTGGGCGGCGAGCCGGACCTGAATCCGGATACGCTGACCCGCCGTTCCCATGCCGAGTACCAGGAAGGCAAGGACCTGCGCGACATGGTCAAGGAAGACCTGATCGCCGAGCGCATCGCGATCGACAGCTACCGGCAGATGATCAACTACATCGGCGACCGCGATACGACCACCAAACGGATGCTGGAAGGCATCCTCGAGCAGGAAGAAGAGCACGCCGACGAGTTCGCCGACCTGCTCAACGGCTGGATCGGCAAGTAGCTGTTGCCCATTTTGAAAAAAGGGGGCAATCGCCGAAGGCGATGGGGGATTTGCTTTTGATCTTGTTTTGCCCGAAGACAAGATCAAAAGCAAATCCCCCTCAATCCCCCTTTTTCAAAGGGGGAAGAACATCAACGCAGAATGCGGAACCTCACGCGCTTCCAAGCACCGCTGTTCGCCAGCGCTGTGAGCGTGTGCTCGCCGCCTGCATCGTAGTCGTGGGCGAACACCTGCGCACCGCGCGTCTCGCCGATCCATCGCCCGTCCAGCAGCCATTGCACCCGCGCGTCCGTGCCGAGCGCACGGACTTGCAGACGCAAGGGCTTGTCGCTGCCGGGCGCGCGCGCCAGCGTGGCGGCATCGTTGATGCCTTCGATGTGCAGCTCCTCGGCGGCGTCGCGCCCGTCGGGCGTACAGTCCGGCGCCAGCGACGGCAAGCTGGACGCTTTGCGGGTTGCGCTGGAAAGCCACGGCGACGCCAACGATGGCCAGCGCGCGATTTCCGCAACCTGCGCCCGATGCGGACGCGCGCAGTCCCCCGACAGGCGCTGGCCCGTGTCGGCATCGATGCGGAACCGCTCCAGGCCCGGACTCCACAAGCGTGCGCCGCGTTCGGCGAAGGTGGGCGGCAACGCGCCGTCGAGCGTCCAGGCTTTCATCTTGCGATGGCAGAGCGCGGCGGACTGCGCGTCGGCGCCGGTGCCCAACGGCCAGCAGATCTCGGCCTCCGCCACGCTCGCGGGCGCCGGCCGCGGCACGGCCTCGCCGCGCACGCGCGGCAGGCTATCGACCACTTCGAACATCAGCGGCAAGGCCGTGACTGCGCCGTATTGTCCGGGCAAAGGCGTGCCGTCCGGACGGCCGACCCAGACGCCGACGGTGTAGCGGCGCGTGCCGCCGACCGCCCAAGCGTCGCGGAAGCCGTAGCTGGTGCCGGTTTTCCACGCCACCTTGGGTCGCAATCCGGGATCGAAGGCCTCCGATGCCTGTCCCGGCCGCGGGTTGGCTTCGAGTATTTCGCGCACGATCCATGCAGCGCCGGGCGATAGCAGGCGCCGTTCGACGCGCGCGTCGCCCGCGGCATAACGCACGCGGCCGGCGACACCCTCGCGGTTGAACGCGGCGAATGCGCCGGCCAGATCCTCCAGCCGCACGCCCGTGCCGCCGAGTATCAATGCCAGATTCGGCTTGGCGCCGCGCGGGAATTTCAGTTCGACGCCGGCATTGGCCAACCGCGCTGCGAATCGCGAAGGCCCGACGCGATCGAGCATATCCACCGCCGGCACGTTCAACGACAGGCGCAAGGCCTGCGCCACGCCGATCGGTCCATTGAATTCGGTATCGAAATTGGTCGGCCTGTAATCGCCGAAGGCCTGCGGCGCGTCGACCAGCAGGCTTTCCGAATGGATCAGGCCGTCGTCCAGCGCCAGTCCGTACAGGAACGGCTTCAGCGTGGAACCCGGCGAGCGCCAGGCCTGTACCATGTCGACGTGGCCCAGGCGTGCCTTGTCGCCGTACGTCACCGAACCGACGTAGGCGCGGGCCTCGAGCGTGGCGTTGTCCACGACCAGCAACGCGGCCGAAGTGCGTTCGGGCAGTTGCGAGAAATAGGCGGCGACGCGTTCTTCCAGCGTGCGTTGCAATTGCGGGTCGATCGTAGAGACGATGCGCTCGGCGCGCGGATGCGCGCGGCGCAAGCGTTCGGCCAGCAGCGCCGCCGACAGCGGCGGCTGCAGCGCGCGCGCTACCACCGGCTCTATTCGGGCGTCTTCGACTTCCGCGCGGCTCCACACGCCGAGCGCGGCCATCCGCGCGAGCACTTTGTCGCGCGCGCGACGCGCGGCTTCCGGTTCGCGGTCCGGACGCAGGCGGCTGGGCGATTGCGGAAGCACGGTCAGCAAGGCCGCTTCAGCCTGCGACAATCGCGCCGCCGGTTTTCCCAGATACGCCCAGCTCGCGGCTTCCACGCCTTCGATGGTGCCGCCGTAAGGCGCGCGGTTGAGGTAGAGCGTCAGTATTTCGCGCTTGGACAGATGCGCTTCCAGCTGCAACGCGCGCAGCAGCTGTTTCAGTTTTCCCCACGGCGTGCGCGAGTGCGGATCGAGGATGCGCGCGACCTGCATCGTCAGCGTCGAACCGCCGGAGACGATGCGGCCGTGGCGCGCCCATTGCCACCCTGCGCGTACCAGCGCCACCGGGTTGACGCCGGGGTGGCGCCAGAAATGGCGGTCCTCGTAGTTGAGCAGTGCCTGCAGGTAAAGCGGCGAGACGGTTTGCAGCGAGGCCGGATAGCGCCAGATGCCATCGCGATCGGCGAAAGCGCGTAGCGGAGTGCCGTCGCGCGCGGCGACCAGGATGCTGGTGTCGCGTTGCTTCGGCAGCGGGATCGGGAAGATCAGGTCGAGCAGCAATAGCGACGAAAGCAACGCGACGGTGCTCCAGCGCAGCCATGGCCGCCACTGCCGCGGTTGTTTTCGGCCGTCATCCCGGCGCATGCCGGGATCCAGGCCCGCGTGTTCGGGAGTTGCGATGGGCACGGATATGACGTCGGATCCACTGGATCCCGGCTTGCGCCGGGATGACGGCTGTAAGGGTGGCAGCGATGGGATGCCCGCAACTAGCGGACATCCCATCGTCTCAAGGCTGCACCACCGTAATCGTCGCCGGATTCGACTTGCCCACGCCGCGCAAATCCGGCCGGTACATGTCCTCCACCAGCGGCGGCGGCACGGTGTAAGTACCCGGCGTAACCGCGCGGACCAGGTAGAACACGCGGGCCCTGTCGTTGCTCTCCAGCTTGAGCGCAGCCACGTAACGGTCGTCGCGGTACTCCTCGTGCCGCACTTCGGCCGCGCTGCCGCGGTCGGTGATTTCGATGCCGTCGACCACCACGTCCGCCCACTGCTTGGCGTCGCCGAGGTTGAAGTTCTCGATCTCCAGCCCCGCCGGCAGCAGGTCGGTGAGCAAAGCATCGGGCATGGCGCGGCTAGCGGTGATGCTGACCGCGACGATCAGCGCATCGCCTTCGCGCAGCTTGCCGCCTGCCCAGGGCTTGCCGTCCGGCGTGTACCACTTGCGCTCGACATCGAGCACGCTGTTGTCCGGCGCAGGCGCGCTGCGCGGGATGCCGGCGGCCTCGAGGCTCACGTAGAGCGGGCCTTGTCCTTCCGGCGCGAAACGGACGCCGCGGCTCAGCGTGGCGTAGTCGAAATCGCGTCCCCACAGTTTGGCGCTGGGGATATCCTCGGCCAGATCGCCGACCTGCAAGGTGCCGCTGAACTGCTTGCCCTGCTGGGCGAGCAAGGCCTTGCCGACGCGGCCCAGCGCGACCTGTTCCTGCGTGCTGAAATAGGTCCACTGCCGGTTGCGGCGGGCATCCAGCTCGCGGCCTAGGTCGACCACGCGCGCATCGTATTCGGGCTTGTTCAGACCGCGCTCGTGGGTGAGCGCGATCATCAGCGCTTCGTCGCGCAACGATGTGCCGTAATCGCCAAGGTATTCCGGCCGTTCCTTGCGCAGCGCGAAGCCCTGCGCGATCGCCTTCTGGCCGCGGTTCTTGTCGCCTTGCAGCGACAGCGCCAGGCCCAGGTGCACCAGCGACAGGCCGGTCAGCGACTTGCTGCGGTCGTTGTCGTACAAGGCGCGCAGCGTGCCCAACGGCGCCCGGTTGACGCGCGCCAGCACGTAACCCGCATGCGCCTGATAGGCGAATTTGAGGTGATCGCGGTTGTCGTAGCCGTAGAACGGCGCGCCGCCGCCGAGCAGGTCCTCGTTGAGGCGGGTCAGCGCCTTCTGCAGCACGCCGTCGGGAACGTCGAAGCCGGCGTCGCGCGCATCGAGCAGGAATTCGACGATGTACGGCGTCAGGCCGGGATTGACGTAATCGTCGTCGCCCCACATCGAGAAATGGCCGTTGCCGACCTGCATCGATCCCAGCCGGCCGAAGGCGCCTTCCAGGCGGGCGCGGCGCTGCTTCGCGTCCAGACCTTTCACGCCGAGCATCTTCGCGGTCGGTTCGTCGAGCAGCAGTGCGGCATAGCCCTTGCTGGTGGTCTGCTCGGCGCAGCCGTACGGATATTCGAGCGCGCCCTTCAGCACGCTGGCGAAGGGAATCGGCGGCAGCGCGCTGACCGTCATGCGGGCGCTGACCGAATCGGCCATCAAACCGTCGGCGAAATCCGCCCCGAGCGATACCGGCGCGACCGGATCCAGCACCCGCGTCTGCGCCCGCAGCACGCCGGGCCAGGCTGCGCGCACCGGCACGTCGTATCGGCGGTCCACCTTGAAGCCGTTGCCGTCCACGCGGACCCGCACTTTGGCCGTGGTGTAGCCCTCCTTCGCCACCAGCGGGAAGCTGAGCGTGGTCTTGGCGTCGCCCGCCAGCTTCGCGCTGCGCGCATTGTCGGCGATGCCGAGAGGGCCCTCGCCGTCCACGCGGATCTTGAAATCGCCGGGCTTGCCGGTGAAGTTCTGCACGTCCAGCGTGACCGTGCTGCGGTCGCCCGGCGCCAGCACGCGCGGCAGGCTGGCCTCGGCCACGATCGGCGCGCGCACCAGCAGTTCCTTGTCGCGGTTGCCGTAGCGCTGGTCGGAATAGACCAGCGCCGACACGCGCAAGGTGCCGTTGAAATCAGGCACCGCCAGCTTGATGCGCGCCACGCCTTTCGCGTCCAGCTTCACCGGGCCGGCGAACAAGTCCACGGTCTGCACGCGCGACGTCGGCCGTCGCGCCTGCGACAGCGGCTGCAGGGCCATGTCGCCGCCGAAGCGGATCTTGGCGACGCTGCCTTCGAAACTTTCGATGACCCGGCCATACAGGTCGTAAGCGTCCACGCCCAGGCGCCGTTGCGCGAAGAAATGGGCATTGGCGTCAGGCACCGGGAAGCGGGTGATGTTGAGGATGCCGACATCGACCGCCGACACGGTCACGTAGGCTTCCTTGCCGGCCAGCTCGGGCACGGCGATGGTGGCCTTGAGGTCCTGCTCGGGCCGCATCTGCTGCGGCATCGACAGGCCCACGCCGACCCTGCGGTCGCGCCGGTCCATCGGTACGTGCGCAACGCCGACCGCGCGCGCCGGCGTGATCTTGCTCGGCGCGCTGCCGCCGCGGAATACCAGTGCGGTCACGTAGACGTCGTGGCGCTCCCATTCTTGCGTCACCGGGATTTCGAACGTGCTCCCGGCCTTCGCGTCGATGTCCTGCACGTACAGCATGTGGTCGCTCTCGACCATCAAGACGCCCTTGCCGTCGTGCGGCGGCGTCAGCGTGACTTTGAGTTTGTCGCCGGCGCGGTATTGGGTCTTGTCCAGCGACAGCTTCACCTTGTCGGGACGCGCGTCGCTACCGCGGTTCTGGTCGTCCCAGCTCCAGCCGGCGGTGAAGGGATAGCGGCTGGTCAGGCCGGTGGCGGGATCGAATACGTCGACGCGATATTCGCCCCACTCCACCGGGAAGTCGAAGCGTGCGGCCGTGGTGCCGACATCGATCGTTTTGGTCTCGACGTTTTCGAAGCGGCGGGTGAAGTCGTAGTCCCAGCCGCCTTCGTCGTCGTAATTCCAATGGTAGTCGCGGCGCTCGCGCACCAACGTGACCTTCAGGCCCTTGCCGGCGTGCGCGTTGCCCGCGGCGTCCACGCGCAGCAGCTCGAAACGCGCAGCGGCGTTGGAATCGGCACCTTCCTTGTCGTCGAACATCGGCCGCACGCCGACCAGCACGTCGTTCGGCCACAGCACGCGCTTGAGCGTGCGGGTGACGGTACGGCCGCCGGTTTCGTAAACGCTGCCGGAAACGACGGCGGCAACAGGGCTGACCGGTTTGACCTCTGCGGGCAGGGCGAGGTCCTGCTGCAGCTTGCCCTGGGCATCGAGTTCGGTATCGACGACGTCCTTGGCTTCTTTGGGCAGCTCCAGAGTGGGGTCGCCGAAGAAGTAACCCGGCAGCTTTTCGACCGGATGCTGTTCGACGGCCACCGCAAGCTTCGCGGTGAAGCGATTGCCGGCCGCCGGCGCGCCATACAGATACGCGCCTGTCGCCTGCAGCTTCAGCGGCTGTCCGGGCTTGAGGACCGCGGGCGCATCCAGGTCCAACTTCATCCGCTCGGGCAGGAATTCTTCGATGCGCAGGGTCATGCCCTGCACCGCTTCCTTGCTGTCGGGATCGGTGCGGAACTCCACCTGCCAGCGCCCGGTCGGCGCTTCGAACGGGATCAGCTTTTCGTAGGAGAAGTAGCCTTGGGCGCCCGGTTCGATACGGCGCTCGTCGAACGTTTTTCCATCCGGCTGCTTCAGGCGCAGGAACAGCGGCTGCGGCTTGGTGGGCTTGCCGTCCTGGTCGCGCAGCAGCGCGGACAGGCGCACGGTTTCGCCGGGGCGATACAGATCGCGGCCGGACCAGGCGAACACGTCGAACCAGGCCTGCTCGCGGCCGGCGACGGCGAATTCGGAAAGGTCCAGCGCCGGCTGGTTGAAGGGCAGCAGGGACACGTCTTTGCCGCGCGTGGCGGTGAGCACGTGCGCCGCGTCCAGCTTGTAATTGAGCATCGCATTGCCGTTGCCGTCGGTCTCGCCCTTCAGCACCGGCTCGCCGTTGGCATCCAGGATGCGAAGCTCCACGCCGCCCACCGGGGCGCCGCCGGACAGCGATGCGGTATGCACGAACAACTTGTCCTTGTAGGCGCGCGTATGCAGGCCGACGTCGCTCACCGAGAAGTAAGCGGTTTCGAACTGATCCTGGAACTGGCCCGCGCGTTTCATCACCGCGAAATACAGGCCCGGCTCCTGCAGCTCGGCGATGTCCTGCACCGGCAGGTAGGTCAGCACGCGTTCGTTGGGCTTGCCGCCGAGCACGAAGCGGTTGACGTAGACCGGTTCGGCCAGCTTGGACAGCGGCACGTTGTCGTCGTAGTCGCGCTCCAGTTCCCAGCTGCCACGGCGGCCGCCGCGCTGGTATTCGGCGAAGAACTTCGGCAAGGACTTGTCGGAGACCTTCAGGAACTCGACATCGACTTCCTTGACGTTGACCGACACCACCGGCAGGCCGCGCGATTCCTTGGCCGGCAGCACGCTGCCCTGCGAGGCGAAACCGACCACCGGATCCAGCGGACCGGTATAGACCTTCTGCTTGATCTCTTTGCCCAGACGATTGCCGTCCGCGGCGCTCAGGCCGGCGCGGATCGTGACTTCGTAGTCCTTGCTCGCTTCAACGTAAGGGAAACGCAGGATCTTGCCGCCCTTGTCCAGCACCCAGCTGCCCTTGACGGTGGCGCCGCCGGGGCCGGCGACTGCGATCAGTTCGTCGAAGGACTGGGTACCGACCAGAGGACGGCTGAATTCGAGCGCGATGGCCAGATCGCCGTCGTGCTGGTCGGGATAGGCGGACGCCAGGGCGAAACCCTGCACCTGTTCGGGCTTGGCCTTGATCGCCTCGCCGCTAGGCGGCGGCAGCTGGCCGTGGTCGTCGCGCTTGCAGGCGGCGAAACCGGCGAGCAGCAACGCCAGCAACAGGATCCTGGCCGCGATTCCGGCCACCACAATTCCGCGATTGCGCATGCCCCTTCCCCATTCCCTCGAGTCGATTCGAGTATATGACGAAGAAGTGAGCGAAAAGCGGTCGCTTCAATGCGTGGAAACCAAAGCCCCTCTCCCGTCGGGAGAGGGGTTGGGGTGAGGGTTCGGCGGAGCGATATCGCTCAAGTTCGCGAGAAAAAACACCGCATGTTCGAAGGATGCCGCGACCAGCGATGATCGCGGCTTCGCCGAATCCTCATCCGGCGCTGCGCGCCACCTTCTCCCGAGGGGAGAAGGTTGATGAGCCCCTACTCTTAAGCGGGCGGATGCTGCTCCGGCAGATCGGCGCCCGCACCGGCCGCCTCCTCGCCCTCGTCCAGCGACGCGTCCAGGCGCTCGATCGCCTGCAGGCTCTCGTCGTCCGCCAGCCGGATCAGGGTCACGCCCTGGGTATTGCGGCCGACCTGCGAGATCTCCGCGGCGCGGGTGCGCACCAGCGTGCCGCCATCGGAGATCAGCAGCACCTCGTGGTGGTCGCTGAGCTGGATCGCGCCGACCAGCTTGCCGTTGCGCGCCGTAGTCTGCAGCGCGATCACGCCCTGCGTGCCGCGGCCCTTGCGCGGGTAGTCGGCCGCCGGCGTGCGCTTGCCGAATCCGCGTTCGCTGGCGGTGAGGATGTCGCCCTCGCCTTCGACCACGACCAGGCTCTTGACCGCTTCGCCCTCGGCCAGGCGGATGCCGCGCACGCCGGTAGCGGTGCGGCCCATGGCGCGCACTTCGCGTTCGGCGAAACGAACGGCCTTGCCGTTGGAAGCGAACAGCATCACGTCGCGCTCGCCGTCGGTCAGGGCCACGCCGATCAGCGCATCCCCCTCGTCCAGGCTGATCGCGATCTTGCCGCGCTGCAGGCGGTACGCGAACTCGGGCAGCGGTGTCTTCTTGACCGTACCGTTGCGCGTGGCGAACAGCACGTATTGGCCTTCGGCGTACTCGCGCACCGGCAGCACGGCCTGCACTTGCTCGCCCTGCTCCAGCGGGATCCAGTTGATGATCGGCCGGCCGCGCGCGTTCGGGCCGGCGTCGGGCAACTGATGCACCGACAGCCAGAACACGCGGCCGGCGCTGGTGAAGGTAAGCAAGGTGTCGTGCGTGTTCACCAGCCACAACTGGTCGATGAAATCCTCTTCCTTGGTCGCCGCCGCCGAACGGCCGCGGCCGCCGCGGCGCTGCGCGCGGTAGGCGCTCACCGGCTGGCGCTTGGCGTAGCCGGCGTGCGACAACGTGACCACCACGTCCTCCGGCGCGATCAGGTCCAGGATGTCCAGATCCTCTTCGCTGGCGCGGATTTCGCTGCGGCGCGCATCGCCGAACTCTTCCTTCACGTTGCGCAGCTCGGTGCGGATCACTTCCATCAGCACGTCGGGATTCTCGAGGATCTCGATCAGGCCGCGGATGGTTTCCAGCAACTGCTTGTACTCGTCGGTCAGCTTCTCCTGTTCCAGCCCGGTCAGGCGGTGCAGGCGCATTTCCAGGATTTCCTTGGCCTGCGCCTCGGACAACTGGTAGCGCCCATCGATCAAACCGATCGACTTGGACAGATCTTCAGGACGCGAGGCTTCCGCGCCGGCCGCGCCCAATAGCGCGCCGACCAGACCCGGTTCCCAGGTCTTGGCCAACATGCGCTCGCGCGCTTCGTTCGGGTTGGCCGAGGTCTTGATCAGCTCGATCATCTCGTCGATGTTGGCGAGCGCGACCGTCAGGCCTTCCAAAATATGGGCGCGGTTGCGAGCTTTGCGCAGTTCGAAGATGGTCCGGCGGGTCACCACTTCGCGGCGGTGGCGGACGAACGCTTCCAGCATCTGCTTCAGGTTCAGCAGCTGCGGCCGGCCGTCGACCAGCGCGACCATGTTGATGCCGAACACCGATTCCATCGGCGTCTGCGAATACAGATTGTTCAGCACCACATCGGCCGAATCGCCGCGCTTGATCTCGATGTAGATGCGCATGCCGTCCTTGTCGGACTCGTCGCGCAGCTCGCTGATGCCTTCCAGCTTCTTCTCTTTGACCAGTTCCGCGATCTTCTCGATCAATCGCGACTTGTTGACCTGGTACGGGATTTCGGTGACGACGATCGCCTCGCGGCCGTTGTCGTCGTTGATCTCGATATCGGCCTTGGCGCGCATCCGCACCCGGCCGCGGCCGGTGCGGTAGGCCAGGTGGATGCCGCCGACGCCGTTGATGATGCCGGCGGTCGGGAAATCCGGACCCGGGATGTGCTGCATCAGGCCGTCGATGTCGATCTCGGGATCGTCGATCAGCGCGATCGTGGCCGCGATCACTTCGCCCAGGTTGTGCGGCGGGATGTTGGTGGCCATGCCCACCGCGATGCCGGCCGAGCCGTTGACCAGCAGGTTCGGGAACCGCGTCGGCAGGACGGTCGGCTCGTTTTCCTTCTCGTCGTAGTTGAGCTGGAAGTCGACGGTTTCTTTATCGATGTCCGCCAGCAGCTCGTGGGTGAGCCGGGTCATGCGCGCTTCGGTGTAGCGCATCGCCGCGGCGTCGTCGCCGTCGACCGAACCGAAGTTGCCTTGGCCGTCGACCAGCAGGTAGCGCAGCGAGAACGGTTGGGCCATGCGCACCAGGGTGTCGTACACCGACTGGTCGCCGTGCGGGTGGTACTTACCGATCACGTCGCCGACGATGCGCGCCGACTTCACGTGCGGCTTGTTGCTGTGGGTGCCGAGCTCGTTCATCGCGTACAGCACGCGCCGGTGGACCGGCTTGAGGCCGTCGCGGACGTCGGGAAGCGCGCGCCCGACGATCACGCTCATGGCGTAATCCAGGTAGCTGCGGCGCATCTCGTCTTCGAGATTGACGGGGATGATTTCCTTGGCGAGTTCTGCCATCAGGGGTCCGTAATTGAAGGGGTTTGCACGCCCAAGGCCGACCTGCGGACCGGGGGTCCGCGACGCCGGAAATGGGCCGGTTTCGGAGACGTGAAATCATACCACAGAAACAGCTTGTGAAACCACCGAAAACCTGCGTAGAAACAGGCACTTGCAGTGAGTTTTCCCGGACTGCCCCGGCATTGGTCTCAGAGGTCTTGCGACAGTCCCGCTTTTTGTAGGAGCGGCTTTAGCCGCGAGCTTTTCCTACATGCCACGATATGATGGAAAGAGCTCGCGGCTAAAGCCGCTCCTACGAAGAGCAAAAGCGCTTTAGGCGCCGAAAATAGCCTTCATGCGCTCGGCATCCGGATGCTCGACGATGCCCTTCTCGGTGACGATGGCGTCGATCAGCGCGGCCGGCGTCACGTCGAACACCGGGTTCCAGGCCTGGATGCCGTCGGCCACGGTGCGGCTGCCGGACACGCCGAGCAGTTCGCTCGGGTCGCGTTCCTCGATTTCGATCAGGTCGCCGCTGGGCGTGTCCATGTCGACCGTCGACGACGGCGCCACCACCATGAACTTCTTGCCGTGGTGGCGCGCGGAGATCGCCAGCTGGTAGGTGCCGATCTTGTTGGCCGTGTCGCCATTGGCGCAGATGCGGTCGGCGCCGACGACGACCCAATCCACCTGCCCGCTCTTCATCAAGTGCGAGGCGGCGGCGTCGGCGATCAGGGTGGCGTCGATGCCGTCCTGCTGCAATTCCCACACCGTCAGGCGCGAACCTTGCATCCACGGACGCGTTTCGTCGGCGAACACCTTGCCGATGCGCCCCTGCGCGACGCCGGCACGGATCACGCCTAAGGCGGTACCGAAGCCGGCGGTGGCCAGCGAGCCGGTATTGCAGTGGGTGAGCACGCCGCTGCCCGGAGCGATCAATGCAGCGCCCATCTCGCCCATCCGGCGGTTGGCGGCCAGGTCTTCCGTGGCGATGGCTTGCGCTTCGCGTTCCAGCACGTCCCGCCAATCGCCGCCGGCGCCGGCCAGCGCGCGCCGCATCCGCGCCAGCGCCCAAGCCAGGTTCACCGCGGTGGGGCGCGCAGCGTTGAGCCGCTGCAAGGCGGGTTCGAGTTTCGCCAGCGCCGCTGCGCCGTCGCCGGCATCGATATCGCGCGCGGCGAGCACCGCGCCCCAGGCCGCAGCGATGCCGATCGCCGGTGCGCCGCGCACGGCGAGGGCATGGATTGCCCCTGCGACCTCGTCGCTGGTCGCAGCCGTCAGGTATTCCACCGCGAACGGGAGTTTGCGCTGGTCGAGCAGTTCGAGCGCCGCGCCGGTCCAGCGGATCGGGCGAATGCGGTCGTAGCGGTCGTACTCGATATCGTTGGCCATGCCGCTAGTTTAACAATGCGCATGGGCCGAGCGTCTCTGCTCTTCGTGGGAGCGGCTTTAGCCGCGAGCTCCTTCCTCCCGTCCGCGCGATCCAAGGGAAAAAGAGCTCGCGGCTAAAACCGCTCCCACGAAGAGCCTTCAACGCAGCTCGAACTCGGCCCTGCATCCGCTGCGCACCCACACGCCCTCTTCGTCCCAGCCCCAGGTCTGGTCCTTGACGCACACGGCATCGGACAGCTGCCGCAGCAATCTTACGCCTTGGTCGATGCTGGCTTTGCAGCGGCGCTCCTTGCCGCCTTTGGATTCGCATCGCACGCGTTCGCCCAGTCCATGTCCGCCCGCTACCTTGAACTCGCCGCGGCAACCTTGCGATACCCAGATCCCGCGTTCGTCCCGGCCCCAACTCTGATCCAGTATGCAAGGGCTGTCCGACAATTGCCGGACCAGGTAAATGCGTTCCTTGGATTCGATGGGGCAAGACTGCCAACGGCCATCTCCCGATTCGCAGCGCAATAGATCGCTCGCTTGGCTACCGCGATTGTTTCCGATCGCGAAGTACGCGCGGCAGCCCTGCGTCACCCAGATGCCGTTACGGCCGAATCCCCAGGACGTGCCCTCGATGCAGGGCGAATCGGACAATTGCCGGACCAACTTCACGCCGCCGCTGGTATCGCCCGGACACTGGCGCGTCCTTCCCTCGTCCGATTCGCAGCGGACCACGTCCTTCGGAAGCGCCCTGCGCGATTCGTTGTAGTTCTCCACCTGCGCGCAGGCATCGCCGATGCCGAGCATCGAGCCAGCGAATAACAGAACGCCGCAGTACAGCATCTGACGCATGGCGACCCCTGGATTAAACGCCATATTGCGACTCTAACCCGCGCACATGAAAGCGGGCGCAAAGATCTTCGCCCGGCCTACGATGCGCCGCAAGTGTTGCGCTTGCCGTTCAGGCTCTTTCGAAACCGAACGCGATCGCGTCGCCGATACGGTCAGCGCCGAGCATCGCCATCAATAGGCGGTCGACGCCCAGCGCCACGCCGGCGCATTGCGGCAGTCCGTGCTCGAGCGCGGCCAGCAGCCTTTCGTCGACCGGCGGCGACGGCGCGCCGCGCGACTCGCGCACGGCTAGGTCGCGCTGAAAACGCTTCCCCTGTTCGGCCGCGTCCTGCAGCTCGTGGTAGCCGTTGGCGAGCTCCAGCGGGCCCAAGTAGATTTCGAAGCGCTCGGCCACCGGCGGATCGCCCGGGCGTATCCGCGCCAACGCGCATTGCGAGGCCGGATAGTCGTATACGGCGGTCAGGCGGTCCGCCGCGAACGTCGGCTGGATGCGGTGGGTCATCAGCAAATCCAGCCAGTCGTCGCGGCCGAGGCCTGCGGGATCGATTTCGATCTCGCCCAGGGCCGCGCGGAATTCGTCGTCGGTCCCCGTCGCGGTATCGATGCCGAGGTGCCGGCGATACAGGTCGCGGTATGTGATCTTTTCGACGCGCGCATCGCGTCCGACCAACGCGAGCGCCGCACGCACCAGGGCCACGCTCTCGTCGATCAGCCGGAAATGGTCCCAGCCGGTGCGGTACCACTCCAGCATCGTGAATTCGGGGTTATGGCGGCCGCCGGCCTCGCCGTCGCGGAACACGCGGCCCAATTCGTAGCAATCGCCGACGCCGCCGGCGAGCAAGCGTTTGAGCGGGTACTCGGGCGACGTGCGCAGCCAGCGCGTGCGCGGCGCGCCTTCGGTGCGGCCGGAGAATTGCAGCGAGAACGAGGCGATGTTCGGATCGGTGTTGCCGGCCACCGACAGGATCGGCGTTTCCACTTCCAGCACATCGCGCTCGGCGAAGAAAGCGCGGATGGCCGCGTACAGCCGCGCGCGCAGCCGGATGGCTTCCGGTTGCGCGGACGGGCGCCAATCGCCTGCCTTCGCCGTCATGGCTTCAGCCGTTCTTGGCGAGGAAGTCGAGCAGCTTGGCTTCGTCCCATATTTCCAGGCCCAGCTCCTGCGCCTTGGCCAGCTTGGAGCCGGCCGCTTCGCCGGCGATTACGATGCCCGTCTTCTTGGAGACGCTGCCGGATACCTTGGCGCCCAGGGCTTCGAGCCTGGCGCCGGCTTCGTCGCGCGACATCGATTCCAGGCCGCCGGTCAGCACCACCGTCTTGCCCGACAGCGGTCCGTCGACCGCGCGCTGCGGCGCGCCTTCCGGCCAGTGCACGCCGTTCTTGCGCAATCCGGCGATCACTTCCCGGTTGTGCTGTTCGGCGAAGAAGTGGGCGATGCGCGCGGCCACCACCGGTCCGACATCGGGCACTTCGGTCAGCGTCGCTTCGTCGGCGGCCATCAGCGGCGCCAACGCGCCGAAGTGGCGCGCCAACGTTTTCGCGGTGCTTTCGCCGACGTCGCGGATGCCCAGCGCGTACAACAGGCGCTCGAGCGTGGTGTTGCGGCTGGCGTCGATGCCGGCGATCAGGTTTTCGGCCCATTTGCTGGCCACTTTGCCCGCTTTCACCGTTTCGGGAACGGTGCCGTCGCGCTCGTCCGCGCGGCGCTTCATTTCCAGGAAGTCGTCGACGGTCAGCTTGTACAGATCGGCGACCGTTTCGACATAACCGAATTCGACCAGCGCATCGACGAAGCGTTCGCCCAGGCCGCCGATGTCCATCGCCCGGCGCGACGAGAAATGGATCAGGGCCTCCTTGCGCTGCGCGGGGCAGAACAGGCCGCCGGTGCAGCGCGCGACCACTTCGCCTTCTTCGCGCACCACGTCCGAGCCGCAGATCGGGCATTCCGTCGGCAGCGCGTACGGCGGATGCAGCGGCTTGCCCTTCTTGTCGAGCGGGCGCCGCTCCTCGATCACCCGCACGACTTCCGGAATCACGTCGCCGGCGCGGCGGACGATGATGCTGTCGCCGACGCGCACATCGAGCCGTGCGATCTGGTCGGCGTTGTGCAGCGTGGCGCGGCCTACCATGACGCCGCCCACATGCACCGGCGTCATCTGCACCCACGGAGTCACCGCGCCGGTGCGGCCGACGTTGACCTCGATCGACTCGACCACGGTGGCCTCTTCCTGCGCCGGGAACTTGTGCGCCAGGGCCCAGCGCGGCGCGCGCGAGACGAAGCCCATCGCGCGCTGCTGGTCGTAGCGGTTGAGCTTGTACACCACGCCGTCGATGTCGAACGGCAACGCATTTCGCTCCTCGCCGACGCGCCGGTAATAGGCCAGCAATCCTTCGGTGCCGGTGGCCGCGTCGGCCAGCGACGACACGGGAAGGCCGAGTTCGCGCAGCCACGCCAGCGTTTCGGTGTGGGTTTTTGGCAGCTTGGCGTCGGTTTCGCCCAGCGCGTAGGCGTAGAAGCTCAGCGGACGCTGCGCGGTGATGCGCGGATCCAGCTGGCGCAACGAGCCGGCCGCGCCGTTGCGCGGATTGGCCAGCGTCTTCGCGCCGTGTTCGGCGGCCCAGGCGTTGTACTTTTCGAAAGCGGCCTTGGGCATGTAGACCTCGCCGCGCACTTCCAGCACTTTCGGCGGCTTGCCGCGCAATTGCAGCGGGATCGCGCGCACGGTGCGCAGATTGGGCGTGACGTCTTCGCCGGTGACGCCGTCGCCGCGCGTGGCGCCGCGGACGAACTTGCCGTCTTCGTAGCGAAGGCTGATCGCCAGGCCGTCGAGTTTGGGTTCGACGGAGAATTCCGGGGCGTCGTCGCCGGTTTCCCTGCTGATGCGGGCGACGAAATCGGCCACTTCCTCGTCGGCGAACGCGTTCGCCAGCGACAGCATCGGCACCGCATGCTTCACTTCGGCGAACTTGGACGACGGTTTGTCGCCTACGCGCTGGGACGGCGAATTGGGATCGGCCAGTTCGGGGTGCTCGGCTTCGAGCGCTTCCAGTTCGCGCAGCAGGCGGTCGTACTCGCCGTCCGGGATGCTGGGATCGTCGAGCACGTGATAGCGGTAGTTGGCGTCTTCCAGCTGGCGCCGGAGCTTGGCGATGCGGTCGGCGGGTTTGGGGCTCATCGGCGGATTCTAGCGCGCCCGATTCGGCCGCGGCTTTTCGTAGGAGCGGCTTTAGCCGCGAGCTTTTGCTCCTGCTGTTGCCCCCCCTTTGAAAAAGGGGGCTACGGGGGATTTGCTCTTGATCTTGCTTTTAAAAGCAACAGCAAAAGCAAACCCCCCTCAATCCCCCTTTTACAAAGGGGAAGAAAGGCAAGAGCTCGCGGCTAAAGCCGCTCCTACGAAAAGCGGTACTACCAGCGCGGGGAACGCTTGATCGGCGGCGCTTCGTGCTGCCGGTCGTAGGCGCGCAGGTCGTCGCGGATGTGGGCGATGCGCTGGCGTCCGAGCGCATTGCGCTCCTGATCCAGCACCACGCCGTTGAGCAGTTCGGCCATGCGCTGCGCGGTCGGCAGCATCGTATCCCAGGCTTCCAGCGCGGACAGCGGCGCCGGCAGCGTCAGGAAGAAGGCGATCGCCGGCGTCTGCAACGACTGGATCTCGGCCATCTCGAAGCTGCCCGGTTTCATGATGTTGGCCACGCTGAAGATCGGGCCGCGTTCGGGATGCCCTTCCATCAACCGGTGGAACACGTTCATGTGGCCGAAGGTGAGCCCGGCCTTTTCCGCAGCGACCACGATGTCCGGCCCTTGCAGCTGCTGGCCGGCGCGCGCGGCGACGTACAGCGAGATGATCTTGTCGAAGTTTTCGCTGTCGCGGCGGCCCAGGTCGCTGCCGGCCGAAGCGCCGCCGATCGCGTCGTCGAGCAGGCTCAACTCGGATTGCACGGCCGCATCGTCGCTATATCCGCCGCCGGCCAAGTCGCCTTCGATCTGCGCGCCGAGCGTCGGCTCCATGCGCTCGCCTTCGTTGCGCGCGGCCTTGTCGACGCGCCGTCCTTGCGCGCCCCGGCGCGGGCGTCCGAAAAAATAGATGGCGGCCACCAGCAGGATGCCGGCGATGAGGATTCCGGTTCGCAACAGCCATACGTCGGACATCGTTTCCTCCTTCTAACTGCTGGGATTCGGGATTCGGGGTTTGGGATTCGTCGAGCGAGCCGCTCGCATTTCCCAATCTCGAATCACCAATTCCGAATCACGGCTCAAGCAGCACCGGCCAGGCGCGCGGCTTCGGCCAGGTCGACCGACACCAACCGGCTCACGCCGGGTTCGCGCATGGTAACGCCGCTCAACTGGTGGGCGGCCTCCATCGTGGCCTTGTTGTGGGTGACGAACAGGAACTGTACGTGTTCGCTCATCTCGCTGACCAGCGCCGTGAAGCGGCCGACATTGGCTTCGTCCAGTGGCGCGTCGACTTCGTCCAGGAGGCAGAACGGCGCCGGATTGAGCTGGAAGATGGCGAATACCAGCGCCACCGCCGTCATCGCCTTCTCGCCGCCCGACAGCAGCGTGATGTTGGAAACGCGCTTGCCCGGCGGGCGCGCCATGATCGTCACGCCGGTATCGAGCAGGTCCTCGCCCGTCAACTCCAGATAGGCGTGGCCGCCGCCGAACAGGCGCGGATACAGGGCCTGGATGCCGGAATTGACGCGGTCGAAGGTGTCCTTGAAGCGGCCGCGGGTCTCGCGGTCGATCTTGCGGATGGCGTCTTCCAGCGTTTCCAGCGCGGCGGTGAGGTCGGCGTCCTGCGCGTCGAGGTATTCCTTGCGCTGCGCGGCTTCGGCGTGTTCGTGGATGGCGGCCAGGTTGACCGGTTCCAGGCGACGCAGCTTGGCGTCGAAATCGAGGACGGTCTTTTCCCACGCGGCGACGTCCGCGTCGTCGGCGAGGCTGGAGACGACATCGTCGAGCACGAAGCCGGCGGCGGCGACCGCTTCCGATAGCTGTTCCGCCTTAAGCGACAAGGCCTGCTGGTCCAGCTTGGCCTGCGAGATCGCATCGCGCTGCACGATGGCCTGTTCGTCGCGCTGGTGCCGGGTGTGCTCGAAACCGCGCAGCTCGTTGTCGATGCCTTCGACATCGGCGCGCGCGGCATTCAGCGCCTTGTCGGCGACGACGCGTTTTTCGAGCAGCGCCTGGCGTTCGACTTCCAGTGTTTTGACCGGGTCGTCGCCTTCGCTCAACTGCGAGGTCAGCTCGCCCAGGCGCCCGTCGAGCTGGCCGCGCTGGCCACCCATGCGGTCCAGGGCCTGGGTCAACGCCAACACTTGCGCGCGTTGCGATTCGAGCGTCAGCGCGAGCGCGTGCGCCGCATCGCGCGATTCGCGTGCGGCGCTGCGGGCAGCGTCGCGGATTTCGACCAGACGCGTGCGCTCTTCGTCGAGCGCGCGGCGCGCGTTCTCGAATTGCGCCATGCGCGATACGGCGTCTTCCTGCTTCGAACGCGCCTCGCGGGCCTGTTCGCGGCTGGTCTCCAGCGTCGCGGAGAGTTGCGCGAGTTCGGCGTCGATCTTCTCGATGCGGGCGCGTGCGGATTCGAGCCGGCCCTGCTGGCTCTGCAGCTGGCCGGCGAGTTCGGACACGCCGCGGTGCGCCATGTACGAAGCGCGCTGCGCGTCTTCGCGCTGCTGTTCGGCGGCGAGCAGGCGATCGCGCCAGGCGACGATGCCGCGGTCGAGCTCGGCTTCGCGCTTCTGCAGCGCTTCGATCTCGGCGCGCAGCGTCTGGATTTCGCGTTCGCGCAGCAGCGCGCCCTGCTTGGCGGCGCCCGAGCGCACCATGCGCACCCAACCGGCGCCGAGGCGCTCGCCGTGGCGGGTGATGACCGATTCGCCCTCGCCCAGGCGCGGCAGCAAAGCGCGCGCGGACGGCAGGTCTTCGGCGACATGCAGTTTGGCCAGCAGGCGGCGGATCGCATCCGGGCCCTTCACCTTCGCCGCGAGTGTGCCCGCGGGCGCGCTGAAACCTTCATCGGCCGGCGACACCAGGGTCAAGCGGCCTTCGGCCAGCTCGCCCAGCGCATCGACCAGCGCTTCGGGCGCTTCGACGAGCACGCCTTCGATCAGTTGGCCGAGCGCGCCTTCGACGGCGTTCTCCCAGCCGGCTTCGACGACGAGCTTCTCGCCGACGCGCGCCGACGAATCCAGGCCCTGCTGGCGCAGCCATTCCACCGCCGCGCCTTGTTCCTGGCCCAACGCGGCGTGCTGCAGCGTTTCCAACGACGACAGGCGGCCGCGCGCCGTTTGCGCCTGCTTGCGCACTTCGGCCAGTTCGGCCTGCGCGGTGCGTTGCTGGTCCTGCAATTCGGTGACGGCCCGCTTGCGCGTCTCGACTTCCTGGTCGAGCGTTTCGAGCGAGGCTTTCTGCGTATCGTGCTGGGCCTGGACTTGGGTGAACGAAGCCGCCAGCGCGTCCAGGTCCAAGCCGCTGCGTTCGTTGCCGAGAATTTCGCGGCGGCGGTCGGCGTCCAACGCCTGACGGTCGAGATAGTCGACGCGGGTGCGTTCCACATCGCCCGCGCGCGCGGCTTCGGATTGCTCGCGCGCGTGCGCGTCCCAGCGCTGCTGCCAGTCGGCCAGCGCCGCTTCGGCGTCGCGCAACGCGTCCTGGCGCGCGCCGTCGTCCTGCTGCAATTGCGCCAGTTGCGGTTCCACCTCGGCCATCGCGGCGCGCAGCACGTCGAGCTTGGCCTGGTCGCCGCTGATGTGCTGGCCGAGCTCGGCCAGCGCGGCCTGCGCTTCGTCGCGCGCGCGCTGCAGACGCTGCGCCATTTCCTGCTGGTGCTGGATCTGCTGTTCGATGCGGGCCAGATTGCCGCCGACTTCGTAGCCCTCGGCCTGCGCCTTATTCAAGGCCTCGGCCGCCTGCTCGCGGCGCACGCGGCCGGTTTCGATCTGGCGTTCGGCTTCGCGCTGTTCGGCGATCAGCTGCTGCAGCTTGGTTTCCTGCTGCGACAGCGCCTCGCGACGGGCCTGCAATTGCGCGTCCAAGCCGCGGAATTCGAGCGCTTTCCACTCGGCATCCTTGATCTTGCGTTCTTCCTGGATGGCCTGGTACTGCTCGGCTTGGCGCGCCTGGCGCTTGAGGTGGTCGAGTTGCTTGCCGACTTCCTCGCGCAGATCGTTCAGTCGATCGAGGTTTTCGCGGGTGTGGCGGATACGGGTTTCGGTTTCCTTGCGCCGCTCCTTGTACTTGGAGATGCCTGCGGCTTCTTCCAGGTAGACGCGCAGCTCTTCCGGCCGCGCATCGATCACCTGCGAGATCATGCCCTGCTCGATGATCGAATAGCTGCGCGGGCCCAGGCCCGTGCCCAGGAACAGGTCTGTAATGTCGCGGCGCCGGCACTTGCCGCCGTTGAGGTAGTAGCTGCTCTGCCCGTCGCGGCTGACCGTGCGCTTGACCGAGATCTCGTTGTACGCCGCGTACTCGCCGGTGATGGTGTGGTCGGAGTTGTCGAAGATCAGTTCGACCATCGCCTGCGACACCGGCTTGCGAGACGTCGAGCCGGAAAAGATCACGTCGGTCAGCGAGTCGCCGCGCAGGCGGCTGGCCGCGCTTTCGCCCATCACCCAGCGGATCGCATCGATGATGTTGGACTTGCCGCAGCCGTTGGGCCCGACCACGCCGGTCATATTGGTCGGCAGGTGGAGGGTGGTCGGCTCTACGAAGGATTTGAAACCGGACAGCTTGATCGTGGACAGGCGCATGCGGCGGTGATTTCTCTCAGGCTCGATGCGTCCCGCCGTGCCGCGCGCGCATCTGGTTCAGGTTTTGGGTTTCTTCCAGCCGCTAAATAGTTGATTCATATAGCGACAATCCGGCGGTTTCGCCGGAGATTCACAGAGTATAGCGAGCGCGGGCCGGGATGCGGCAGCGACTCCGGATCGACCAGCGGCGTCGAGGGTGCGCCCTCCGTAGGTGCGAATTTATTCGCACGCTTTTCGGGTGGGCGAAAAAAGCGTGCGAATAAATTCGCATCTACGAAAAGCGGTTTCGGCGCCGCCTTGTCCCATTTCGTCGTATGCCGCTTGACAGACCGGACCTGTATGTACTGTACTGGTACCTATAGTACAGTTAGTGCAGCAGGAGTCGAGATGGCCCGTACCCAAGCCCTGATGATCCAGATCGCCACCGGCGATCCCCGCCCGATCACCAAACAGATCGTCGATGCCGTGCGCATGAAGATCGCCACCGGCGAACTCGAGCCCGGCGCGCAACTGCCCAGCGTGCGCGGCCTGGCGCAGCAACTGACGATCAATCCGAACACGGTCGCCAAGGCCTACACCGAGCTGACTACCGAGGGCTGGCTCGAGTCGCGCCAGGGCCTGGGCCTGTACGTGGCGCCGCCCCGCCAGCGCTTGAGCGATGCAGAACGCGAGCGCCGCCTGGACGACGCCATCCAGCGCTTCCTGCACGACGTGATCGCGCTCGATTACCCGCCTGACGAGGTGCAGGCGCGCCTGCACCACGAGTTTCGTCTGCTTGTTCCCCGCAAGACCGCTTGATTCCTGAAACCCGACGACCACCGCACGAGACCGCCATGTCCGTCCCCGAACCCGAATACGTCATCGAGACCGTCGAGCTGAGCAAACGCTACGGCCGCAAGCTCGCGCTCGA
Organism: Luteimonas galliterrae; assembly: GCF_023374055.1. NCBI lineage: Bacteria > Pseudomonadati > Pseudomonadota > Gammaproteobacteria > Lysobacterales > Lysobacteraceae > Luteimonas > Luteimonas galliterrae. The sequence continues at coordinate 872,084 of NZ_JAMBEP010000001.1, forward strand.
TCGCCTCGATTTGCGCATACCGCGCGGCCGTATCCATGCCATCGTCGGCGCCAACGGCGCCGGCAAATCCACGCTGTTCCGCATCCTGCTGGGCTTCCTGCCGCAGACCGCGGGCGAAGCGCGCATCCTCGGGCACGACAGCCAGCGATTGACGCCGCGGGATCGCGCCCGCATCGGCTTCGTCAACGAAGAGCACACCCTCCCCGGCTGGATGCGCGTGTCGGCGGTGAAGGACATGCACCGCCGCCAGTATCCGCGCTGGAGCGAAGCCGCTTTCGAAGGCGTGCTGGGCCACTACCACGTGCTGCCGGAGCAGAAAGTAGGCCAGTTGTCGCGCGGCGAACGCGCCGGCTTCAACCTGGCGCTCGCGTTGGCGCAGGGACCGGAACTGCTGGTGCTGGACGAACCGACGCTCGGCCTGGACGTGGTCGCCAAGCGCGCCTTCCTGGAATCGCTGATGTACAGCAATGCCGCCGACGAATGCACGGTGATCTATTGCTCGCACCAGATGGAAGAGATCGAGCGCGTCGCCGACAACTTGATCATCTTGGAACGCGGGCAGCTGAAGAACATGTCGGCGCCGGAGGATTTCTGCGCGCGCGTCAGCCATTGGATCGCCGATATCCCGTTCAAGGGACCGCCGCCGGCCACGGTGCCGGGGCTGCTGGAAATGCAGCGTTTGGATGGCTTGCACCACTACCTGGTGCTGGACCAGGACGAGGATTTCGCCGATTTCCTGCGCGCCAACGGCGCGCGCTCGGTGCAGAGCATGCAGGTGAGCCTGGATCGTGCGGTGAACAGTTTCCTGGCCAAGAACCACGCGGCGCCGGTGCAGCAGACGGCCTGAACATCATCCAATTCGTCGTCCCGAACGAAGTGGGGATCTACTCCCTGGGAAAGCAGATCCCTCACTTCGTTCGGGATGACAGGAAAAAGGACTACAGACATGTGGGATCTATTCAAGGCCGAAATTCTGCGCTTCCGCAGTTGGGTCGCCGCTTACGCCGCGCTGCAGGTGGTGGTGCTGGGTTTCATGACCCGCGTGGTCGATCTGGCGCAGCAGCCCGAACTCGTCTACGAAGTGCTGGGAGGCGTGTACGGTCTCACCGGCATGTTGCTGGGGCTGTACCAGATGGGCGGATATCGCCGTCCCAACACCTGGTTGAATCTGCTGCACAGGCCGATGCCGCACTGGCAGGTGGCGGCCGCATTGTTCGGCGCCGGCGTCGCCTTGCTGGCGATCGCGGTGCTGCTGCCACTGTTGCTGATCGCGGGCTGGCAGGAATTGATGACCGCGCGCGTGGTCGACGCGCGGCACCTGCTGCTGTGCCTGTCGGGATGGCTGATCGCGCTATGCGCTTACCTTGCCGGCGGTTACGCGATGCTGGCGAACAAGCGCTACAGTTTCTGCGCGCTGGTCTTCCTGCTGCTGCTCGCGTTCGGCCGGGCTACCGGCATCGGCGCGATCGTGGTGCAGCTGATGGCGCTGGCCTTCCTGTCGGCAATGGTGCTGGCCGCGTTCAAACCCGACCTCGGCGCGGCGCCACGAAGCACGGTGGGCACGGTCGCGACGGCCGCACCGCTGCAGATGACGATGTGGTTCGCGCTGGTGATGGTGTTCTTCGGCGTCGAATTCGTCTGGATCGCGCAAGGCTCGCATCCCAACAACCGCGCCGTACCGATGGCCGGCGGCGAGAAGGAAGCCGAGAACGCGGAAGGCAAGGACCTGATCGTCATCGGCCTGAAGGACAGCCGCGGCCCGGAAACGCCGCTGTGGCGCGAGCAGGCGGGGATCTCCGAAATTTACGGCATCGACCAGTATTTCCGCGCGGCGCCGGTACGCAACGAGCTGACCAATCTCGCGCCGATGGAGTTCGACGACAACGAACGCCGCGTGCGCTGGGTGTTCAGCCACGACAGCATGCGCTTCGAAGGCTACAGCCTGGTCGACAAGCGTCCAGTCGGCGCGTTGGGCGTCGCCGGGCAGACGCCGTTCGCATATCCGCCGCTGCCCGCCGCCGACGGCATCCTGGTCAGCAGGGACACCGTCTACCAGTACGACAGCGACGACGAGATCGTGCTGCCCCGCGCGCGCCTGCCCGCCGGAGAGATCGTCGCCGGCTACGGCAACGTCGGCGACAGCATGGCCCTGCTCAGCGATCGCGCGCTGTATTTCTACGACGCCGACGAGTTCAAGAACGACGATGGCGTGCTGACGCCGCGCCAGCGCGTGCCGCTGCCCGGCAAGATCGGCGACATGTCGCGGATCGACATGATGGAACTGCTCGACGGCTATCTGATTTCCTTCGCCTTCACCTGGCGTTCGTACAACGCCGAAGGCGCCCTGCCCTACCAGGAAATCGTGCGCGTGGACGAGCAAGGACGCGTATCGCGGATCGCACGGCGCGAAACCGGCCTGGACTACCCGGTCGCGTGGCGCTATCGCAATTGGTACGTGTCGCCTGTCCTGTACGCCGTCCAAAGAGCGGCGACCGGTCTGTTCGCCGGCTACGTCCCCTATTTCGACACGAATCGTCCGCCGGTGCCGGGCGGCGCGAAGGCGATCGCCGGGACGCTGATGCTGTTCTCGCTACTGGGAGCGGTGTGGCGCACGCGCCAGACATCGCTGCCGATGCCGACGCGCATCGCCTGGATCGTGCTCTGCGGGGCTATCGGCCTGCCGGCGCTGATGAGCCTCTGGCTGCTGTATCCGAAACGCGAAACGCTGGCGGACTTGCCGCTCACGACAGCCGCGACCGCATGACCGATCGCTGACCCATTCCGGCCCGTCCCTGGACGGGCCTCGCAGGAGAACAACATGACAACGTTCCCGGAGTATCGCGGGGCGCGGACGCAGTCGCCCCCAAAAATGCGATGGCCGCTTTTCGTGGGAGTGGCTTCAGCCGCGAGCTCTTGGCTTTCATCGCTATCTGTTGGGAAAAGCTCGCGGCTGAAGCCGCTCCCAAGAAAAGCGCTGCTTGCTCTGATGCTGCTGGCGCCGCTCGTGCGGGCCCAAGATGCAAACGAACTACGCGCTGCCGCCACAGTGGAAAAAGCACGCCGGTTGCCCCCGCAATTCGATCGCGTCCAATTCCTTGCCCGCCCCGATGTCTCCGGCGCCACGCTCTCGCCCGATGGCCGCCATGTCGCCTACCTGCGCGAAGAAGGCCGCAACCGCGGCGTCTGGCTGTTGCCCACGGCCGGCGGCGCGCCGAGGCGGCTGCTGTCGCAGACGGACGCCGCGCGATTGTCGTGGTCGCGCGATAGTCGCTGGCTGTTCCTGGCCTCGCCGCGGCAGCTGTTCGCGCTGGCGACGGCCGGCCAAGCCGGTTCCGGCGCGATCGCCAAACTCGGCGGGCGCTGGGAGCGCGAGTTCGAGACGGCCGACCCCGCATCGCCCGCCGCCGCCATCGTCCTGGAAAGCCCGCCGCTGGTGTCGCGCCTGTCCAAGCGATGGCGGCTGTATCGGATCGGCGTCGACGGCAAGCAAACGCTACTGCACGAAGATGCCCGGCAGATCGTCGGCTTCGCGTTCGACGATCGCGCGAAGCTGGCGTTCGTCAGCGTTGCGGAAAGCGACAAATACGTCGTCTACCGGATCGTTGGCGGCCGCCGACGCGAAGCCATGCGCTGCGTGAACCTGGAACGCTGCTCGCTGCTCTCGGCCGGCAACGACGGCAGCGCGCTGCTGGAAACGAACGTCGGCAGCGATCGAGTTCGCCTCGCCCGCCTGGATCCCGGCGGAAGGCTGCAGACCCTGCAGGACGATCCGCGGGGCGAAGCCGACATCGACGAGGTCGCGCTCGATCCGCTCACCCGGCAACCGCTGATTGCGAGCTACCGCAGCACGGTCGCGGCCAACTTCGGACTGACGCCAGACGCCAGTCGCCATGTCGAGGCCATCGAAAAGCGCTGCCCGCAACGCAATCTGCGGATCGAAGTCGGCCGCGGCGCCGGCGCGCGCTGGCTCGTGCACGAGCGCGCGGGCTCGCTGAAAGGCGAGCGGCTGCATCTGTACGACCCGGTCTCGGGCGACTTCCGCGAGATCCTCGGCGACGCCGGCTTCCATCACGGCCGTACGCCGACGTCTCGCCTTCCGGAAACGCAGATGGCGCGCAAGATCGCGTTCGCCTATCCCGGCTCGGACGGCATGCGGTTGCAGGGCTTCGTGTTGCTGCCGCCCGGCGTCGACCCGGCGCGCGCACCGCTGGTCGCCAACGTGCACGGCGGTCCGTTCAATCTGTACCGCCCGGAATTCAGCGCGCAATCGCAGCTGCTGGCCAATCGCGGCTACGTGGTTTTCGAGCCCAATTTCCGCGGTTCGACCGGCCTGGGCCGCGAATACATGTTCGCGGGCAAAGGCGATTTCGGCAACGGACGCGTGCAGCAGGACATCGTCGACGGCGTGCGCTATCTGCTCGCCCAGGGCATCGGCGACGCCGGCCGGGTCGGCATGATCGGCGCGTCGTTCGGCGGTTATTCCGCGCTGCAGGGCGTCACCTTCCAGCCCGAATTGTTCAAGGTCGGCGTGGCGGCGGTGCCGCCGGCGGATTTCGGCTGGGTGCTGCGTTGGTATTCGCGCAGCGTAGATCGGGTGTCGCCAGGCATTCCGCTCTCGACCAGCATGCGTCTGCTGTCGCTGGACCCGGCCGATGCCGCCATCGCCGAGCGACTGCGCGCGCAATCGCCGATCGCGAACGCGCCGCGCATGAATCGCCCGGTACTGCTGCTGGCCGGCGGCGACGACGAACGGGTGCCGATCCGCAGCGTGTTGCATTACGCGGCGGAGCTCAAGACGCTGGGCAAGGATGTGAGCCTGTTCGTCGATGCCGAAGGCGAGCACCAGCTCGTCGACCCTCTCACTCGGGAGGCCTATCTTTACCTGCTCGAACGAATCCTGCACCGCCGGCTCGGCGGCGTGGAGCCGAAGCGGCCGGACAAGGCATTGCGCCAGCATCTGCGCCGCAACCTGCTGCTGGCCGGCTCGGATTTCCGCGACCTGCAATAGCGATTCGCGGCAATAGGCCGTGGGACCGCCCTTTTTCGGCTGCCCATTCGGGTCGACGCTATGTTTACGGCTTCGCTGCGAAGCTGTAGCCATGGAATCCGGGTTCTGGCAACAAGCCGGCGCCATCGCCTGGCCGCTGGCGATCGCGCTGGCTCTGGGCTTTCTCGTCCAGCAAGCGCTATCGTCGGTATCGCGCCGGGCGAAGGCGCACGTCGCCACCCGGTTGCGCGCCAGGGTCGTGCGCGTGATCGCGACGCCTGCCGCGGTCGCGCTGCCGCTGCTGTTCCTGAGCATCGCGGTGCACGCCACGCCATTGCCCTCGGAGTGGATCGCGCGGGCGCAGCACTGGCTCAGCGTCGGCGTCCTGCTCTGCTTCACGTGGCTGGCGGTGCGCGCAGTGGGGGCCGTGGAAAGGCGCATCCTGCGCGAGCATCCGGTCGAGATCGCCGACAACCTGCGCGCGCGCCGGGTGCAGACGCAAGCGCGTGTGCTGAGCCGCATCGTCCAGGGCGGGATCATCTTATTGGGCATCTCGATCGCGCTGATGACCTTTCCGCCCATCCGCCAACTCGGCACGGCGTTGCTGGCTTCCGCCGGCATCCTCGGCTTGGCTGCGGGCATCGCCGCCAAGCCCGTGTTCGGCAACCTGATCGCGGGGTTGCAGATCGCGCTGGCGCAGCCGATCCGGCTCGACGACGTCGTCATCGTCGAGGGCGAATGGGGCCGTGTCGAAGAAATAGGCAGCACTTATGTCGTAGTCCGGATCTGGGACGAACGCCGATTGGTGGTGCCGCTGCAATGGTTCATCGAAAATCCTTTCCAGAACTGGACGCGCACCACTTCGCAACTGCTCGGACCCGCTTTCCTTTGGCTTGACTACCGCACGCCGATGGCCGAAGTCCGCGATGCGTTGCAGCGGATCTGCGAAAGCGACGAACGCTGGGATGGCCGGGTCTGCGTGGCCCAGGTCACCGACGCCGACCAGCGCGCCATCCAGATCCGCCTGCTGGTGAGCGCGCGCAATTCCGGCGACCTGTTCGACCTGCGCTGCGCGGTGCGCGAACGGATGGTCGAATTCCTCAACACGTCGCACCCTTACGCGCTGCCGCGCCTGCGCCTGCGCTTCGGGCGCGTCAAGCCCGACGAGATGCGCGAGCGGACGATGTCCGAGGCCGAATTCCATGGCGCCACGACTTCGCCGGGCGCCGAGGACGTCAACGAAGCCGACCTGGCCGAAGCGCCGGCACGGGACGGGATTTCCGGATAGCGCCGTGGCGTTGGCAACGCATCCGCTTTCGCTTTTGTAGGCGGAGCTTGCTCCGCTGCTCTCGTAGGTGCGAATTTATTCGCACGCTCTTCGGGCCAAAATCGTGCGAATAAATTCGCACCTACGAAAGGCGAAAAGCAGCGGAGCAAGCTCCGCTCTACAGAGCAGCGCCGCTGTCGGGGTCGAAGAAATGCGTCCGCTCGCCGGCCACCGCGATCGCCATCGGCTTGCCGCGCTCGGGCAGCACGTTCGGTTCGAAACGCGCGACCAGCGGCTGCTGGCCGAGCCGGAGATTGACGAACACTTCGCTGCCGACCGGTTCCACGACTTCCACTTCCGCCTCGAAAGCGCCCGCCTCTCCATTGGACGTCGGGCGCAGATGCTCGGGCCTGATGCCGATGTCGATCTCGCGTCCGATCCATTGCTCGCGCACGCGAGCCCCGGGCAGCGGCACGCGCATGCCATCGGCCAGTTGCACGGCCCATCCACCCTCGCCGGACAAGCGCCCGCGCAGCACGTTCATCGCCGGGCTGCCCAGGAACGTCGCTACGAACAGGTTCGCCGGCTTCTTGTACAGCGCCATCGGCGTATCGATCTGCTGGATGACGCCCTTGTCGAGAACGACGATGCGCTGGCCCAGCGTCATCGCCTCGATCTGGTCGTGGGTGACGTAGATCATCGTCGCACCCAACTGGCGGTGCAGGCGGGCGATCTCCACCCGCATCGACATGCGCAGCTTGGCGTCGAGGTTGGACAGCGGTTCGTCCAGCAGGAACGCCTGCGGCTGACGGACCAGCGCGCGACCCAAGGCGACACGCTGGCGCTGGCCGCCGGACAACGCCGCGGGTTTGCGGTCGAGCAGGGCATCGAGCTCGAGCGTCTTGGCCGCTTCGGCCACGCGGGCGCCGATGGCGTTCTTGTCGTGGCCGCGCAGCTTCAATCCGAAAGCGAGGTTCTCGGCCACGGTCATGTGCGGGTACAGCGCATAGCTCTGGAACACCATCGCGATGTCGCGATCCTTGGGCGCCACGTCGTTGACGGCGCGCTCTCCGATCTTGAGCGTGCCCGAACTGATCGATTCCAGCCCGGCGATCATCCGCAGCAGCGTCGACTTGCCGCAGCCCGAGGGCCCGACCAGCACCAGCAATTCGCCGTCGGCGACTTCGAACGTGGCGCCGTCGACGGCGACGAAGCCGTTCGGATACACCTTGCGCACCTGGTCTAGCTGGACTCTGGCCATCGGTTCTCCGGCTGCTGCCTGTTCCATCCTGCCTGAAGGCGCCCTGCGGACCGCATACGATTGCAGAGGGACCCATTCTGTGCGGTCGCACCATTACACTGGCCGGACGCATGCGGTATTCTGCCATGTAATCGTTTTCACAGGCTCCGCCGAGCCGACTACCGCCAAGGATCATGCGATGAGCCCACCGCTTACCGCTGCAAAAAAGCAATTTCCCAAAGGTTTCCTGTGGGGGTCGGCCACGGCCGCCCACCAGATCGAAGGTTCTCCCCTGGCCGACGGCGCCGGCCCCAGCATCTGGACCCGGTTCGCGCACACGCCTGGCATGACCTTGAACGGCGACACCGGCGACGTCGCCTGCGACCACTACCGGCGCTGGAAGGAAGACGTGGCGCTGATGCGCGAACTGGGCATGCAGGCCTATCGCTTCAGTGTGTCCTGGTCACGGATCCTGCCCGAGGGCACCGGCCGGGTGAACCAGAAAGGTCTGGACTTCTATTCGCGCCTGGTCGACGAGCTGCTGGCCAACGGCATCGAACCGCTGCTGACGCTCTACCACTGGGACCTGCCGGCGGCGCTGGACGACCGCGGCGGCTGGCTCAACCGCGATTGCGCCGACTGGTTCGCCGACTACGGCCGCGTGCTGTACCGCGCGCTCGACGGCCGGGTGAAGAAATGGGTCACGCTCAACGAGCCGTGGGTGATCACCGACGGCGGCTATCTGCACGGCGCGCTGGCGCCGGGCCATCGCAGCCGTTTCGAAGCGCCGATCGCCTCGCACAATCTGATGCGTTCGCATGGCGCCGCGGTGCAGGCCTACCGCGCCGAGGGCAGGCACGAGATCGGCCTGGTGGTGAACATCGAACCGAAATACGCCGCGTCGGATTCGGCCGAAGATCAGGCGGCGGTGCGTCGCGCCGATGCGTACATGAATCGCCAGTACCTGGATCCGGCCTTGCTCGGCAGCTACCCGGACGAAATGAAGGAGATCTTCGGCGAGGCCTGGCCGGACTGGCCGGCCGAAGATTTTGACCTGATCAGACAGCAACTGGACTTCATCGGCATCAACTACTACACGCGCAACGTCACCCAGGCGAACGACAGTTATCCCTTGCGCGCCGGACCGGTCAAACAACCGCTCGGCACGTACACCGAAACGGGCTGGGAAGTCTTTCCGCAAGGCCTGACGGACTTGCTGGTCTGGGCCAAGGACCGCTACGGCAATATCCCGACCTATATCACCGAGAACGGCGCCGCGTTCTTCGATCCGCCGGTGGCCGACACAGACCCATCGGGAGCCCGCCGCATCCGCGACCCGCTGCGCATCGACTACCTGCGCAAGCACCTGTCCGCCATCCACGACGCCATCGCCGCCGGTTGCGACATCCGCGGCTATATGGTGTGGTCGCTGCTGGACAACCTGGAATGGTCGCTGGGATACTCCAAGCGCTTCGGCATCGTGCACGTGAACTACGGCACGCAGGAAAGGACGCCGAAGGACAGCGCGCGCTTCTACAGCAAGGTCATCGCCAGCAATGGCGACGCGCTTTCGGACCCCTTACCTTACTGACGGAGTTCCAGAGCCGCGCCATGCACGACACCCTGTTGCTGTTCGGCGCCACCGGCGACCTGTCGCAGCGTTACCTCTTCCCTTCCCTGCAGCACCTGTTGCGCGATCGGCTGCTGCCGCCGGAATTCCGCGTGATCGCGGTCGGCCGCAGCGAATACGACGACGGCGGCTTCCAGGCCTGGCTGCGCGAACGGCTGGCGAACGGCGACTCGCGCGACGACGCGGCGCTGGAGGACCTGCTCCGCCGCACTCGCTACCACGCCCTGGACCTCAACGATGCCGACGCGATGGCGGCCGCGCTGTCGCAATACGCGGACCGGCCCAGCGTGAGCTACCTGTCCACGCCGCCGGACCTGTTCGCGCCCGCCACCCGCGGCCTGAAGGCCGCCGGCCTGCTGGAAGGCGAATCGCGGCTGGTGCTGGAAAAGCCGATCGGCCACGATCTGGCTTCGGCGCGCGAAATCAACGCCACGCTCAAGGCGGCGCTGGACGAATCGCGGATCTTCCGCATCGACCATTACCTGGGCAAGGCGCCGGTGCAGAACCTGCTGGCGCTGCGCTTCGGCAATACGCTGATGGAAGCGGTGTGGCACAACCGCTGGATCGAATCGGTCGACATCATGGTCGCCGAGACCGCCGGCGTCGACGGCCGCGAAGGCTATTACGCGCATTACGGCGCGCTGCGCGACATGGTCCAGAACCACATGCTGCAGCTGCTGGCATTGATCGCTATGGAGCCGCCGTCGGCGCTCGACGCGGACAGCATCCGCGACGAGAAACGCAAGGTGCTGCGTTCGCTGCGGCCGATGACCGTGGCCGACGTGGCCCAGGACAGCGTGCGCGGCCGCTACGCCGACGGCGTGGTCGACGGACAGGCGGTGCGCGGCTTCAAGCACGACAGCGACGTGGAGACCTTCGTGGCGTTGCGCGCCTACATCGACAACTGGCGCTGGTCCGGCGTGCCGTTCCGGCTGGTCACCGGCAAGCGCATGCCCTCGCGCGCCACCGAAGTGCTGGTCTCGTTCAAGCCGGTATCGCACTGGGTATTCGAACGGCCGAGCAAGGAACGCGCGCGCCACAACCGCCTGCGCATGCGCCTGCAGCCGGAAGAAACCATCGAGTTGGGCCTGATGGGCAGCCTGGCCGCGCCGGAATGGGGCGCGACGGAACTGCAGCCGATGTCGCTGGATTTGTCGATGTCGCCGGCTCCGAAACGCCGCATCGCCTACGAACGCCTGCTGGTGGACGCGCTGAAGGGCGACCAGACGCTGTTCGTGCGCGACGACGAAGTCGAAGCGGCCTGGCAGTGGATCGACAGCATCAGCGACGCCTGGCGGAAAGCCGGCACGCCGGCGCAGCCCTACCCGGCCGGCTCCTGGGGCCCGGCCGCGGCCGAGGCGTTCCTGCCGGCGACGCTGTCGGGCAACGGACACCGGAAGAAATCCGAGTGAACGCGACCGGCCCCCGCGTGCTGCTGGCCGACATCGGCGGCACCAATGCGCGCTTCGCGCTGGCCGATACCCGCGCGGCGATGCCGCTGGTGGTGGAGAGCGTACGCGAATTCGCGGTCGCCGATTTCCCCTCGCTGGGCGACGCCGCCCGCCATTACTTGGATACGATCGAACCCACTCCGCTCGACGATGGCGGCATACGCAGCGGCGTGTTCGCAGTGGCCGGCCGCGTGGAAGGCGACCAAGCGCGCATCACCAACCATCCCTGGGTGATTTCGCGCAGCCGCACCCAGACCGCGCTTGGTTTCGAAGACCTGCATCTGATCAACGATTTCGCCGCGCAGGCGATGGCGATCCTGTTGCTGGAAGGCGATGCGCTGGTCCCGATCGGCGGCGCGACGGCCAAGCCCGTGCGTGCCGGCGCCGACCGCACTTATGCCGTACTCGGCCCAGGCACCGGCCTTGGCGTGGGCGCGTTGATCATCCGCGACGGCCGCGCTTATCCGCTCGAGACCGAGGGCGGACACGTGAGCTTTCCCCCAGGCACGCCGGAAGAGATCGAGATCCTCGAACGCTTGTCCGCGCAATTCGGGCGCGTATCCAACGAACGGTTGATCTGCGGGCCCGGCCTTGTGAACATCCACCGCGCGCTGAGCGAAATCGCCGGCGAAGATCCTGGCCCGATGCGGCCGGCGGACATCACAGAACGCGCCGCGCAGGGCGATGTGCGCAGCATGCGCACGATCGACGTGTTCTGCGCCGTATTCGGCGCGATCTCCGGCGATCTGGTGCTCACCACCGGCGCTTGGGACGGCGTCTATCTGACCGGAGGCCTGGTGCCGAAGATGCTGAATGCGCTGCAGCACTCGGGTTTTCGGCAACGCTTCGAGCACAAAGGGCGGTTTTCGTCCAACATGGCGGCCGTGCCGACGCTTGCCGTCGTCCATCCGCATCCCGGCTTGCTCGGCGCCGCCGCGCTAGCATTGCAATACGGCAACGAGCACGCTGCCAGCCACTGATGCCCAACGAAATCCGGCCGCCGCTGACCGATGACGATTCCGCGTCGCCGACACGGGTGAAATTCCATGCCTATCCCGACGCCGACGCCTGGGCTTCGGCCTGCGCCGGGGCCCTGGCCGCCATCGTGCGCCGCGATCTGGAGCGCAACGGCCACGCGCGCCTGCTGCTCTCGGGCGGCACGACGCCGGCACCGGTATACCGCGCCTTGTCGAAAACGCCGCTGCACTGGAACAAGGTCGACATCGCGCTGGTCGACGAACGCTGGCTGCAACCGGACGATGCCGACAGCAACGCGCGGCTGGTGCGCGATACGCTGCTGCAGAATCATGCCAAAGCCGCGCATTTCGAACCGATGACGCGCGTCGGCCGCACGCTGGAAGAAGCCGTCGCCACCGCCAACGCCCATGCGCGCCGCCAGGCGAGCGCGGCGGTGCTGGGCATGGGCGAGGACGGCCACACTGCATCGCTGTTCCCCGGCGCGCGCGACTTGGCGCGGGCGCTGGCCAGCCATTCCGATTACGTGTCCTTCGATGCCAGCGGCTGCCCCGGCGCCGGCGCGTGGCCGTTGCGCATCACGCTGACGCCCCAAGGATTGTCGAAGGCGCGCGAACGGATGCTGCTGGTGCGCGGCGAATCCAAGCGCAAGCTGCTCGACCGGGTGCCGGACAGCGACGACATCGGCCGGATGCCGGTCCGCGCGGCCTTCACCACGCCCGGTGCGGCGCTGCAGATCCACTGGTGCCCTTGATCCGCCTCATCCCGCTCCATCTCCGCTCGACAGCGATCCGATACCCATGACCTTGCACCCCGTCCTGCACGAAGTCACCGAACGCATCCGCCAACGCAGCCGCGGCTGGCGTGCGGCCTATCTGGACGGCGTCGCAGCGATGCACGAGAACCGGCCGCTGCGCGCGCGCTTGAGCTGCGGCAATCTGGCGCACGGCTTCGCCGGCAGCAACGCCACCGACAAATCGCGGCTGAAGGCCGATGCCACGCCGAATCTGGGCATCGTCAGCGCTTACAACGACATGCTGTCGGCGCACCAGCCGTTCGAGACGTATCCGACGCAGATCCGCGACATCGCGCGCTCGCTCGGCGCCACGGCGCAGGTCGCCGGCGGCGTGCCGGCGATGTGCGACGGCGTCACCCAGGGCCGCGCCGGCATGGAATTGTCCTTGTTCTCGCGCGATGCGATCGCACAAGCCACCGCCGTCGCGCTCTCGCACGACATGTTCGACGCGGCCGTGTACTTGGGCGTGTGCGACAAGATCGTGCCGGGCCTGTTGATCGGCGCGCTGGCGTTCGGCCATCTGCCGGCGGTGTTCATCCCGGCCGGGCCGATGACGCCCGGCATCCCGAACAAGCAGAAGGCCGAAGTGCGCGAGCGCTACGCGGCCGGCGAAGCCACGCGCGAGGAGCTGCTCGAAGCCGAGTCGGGCTCGTATCACGCGCCAGGCACCTGCACGTTCTACGGCACGGCCAATTCCAATCAAGTGCTGCTCGAAGCGATGGGCATACAGCTGCCCGGGGCGTCGTTCGTCAATCCCGGCACGCCGCTGCGCGACGCGCTGACCCGCGCCGCGACCGAACGCGCTTTGCGCATCACTGCGCTCGGCGCCGACTACCGGCCGATCGGGCAGCTGATCGACGAACGCGCCATCGTCAATGCGGTCGTCGCGCTGCTCGCTACCGGCGGTTCCACCAACCACACCATCCATTTCGTCGCGGTGGCGCGCGCCGCCGGCATCGTGTTGACTTGGGAAGACATCGACGCGCTGGCGCTGGCGGTGCCACTGCTGGCGCGCGTCTATCCCAACGGCGAGGCGGACGTGAACCGCTTCGCCGCCAGCGGCGGCACGGCGTACGTATTCCGGGAACTGATCGACGCCGGCTTGATGCATGCGGACATCCCGACCGTGGTCGCCGGCGGCATGCGGGCTTACTGCGACGAGCCGCGGTTGGACGGCGGATCGCTGGCGTATGCGCCCGGCGCTGCGCAATCGGGCGACGAAGAAGTCGTGCGGCCGGTGTCGGCGCCGTTCGAGACGCATGGCGGATTGCGTCTGCTCAAGGGCAATCTGGGCCGTTCGCTGATCAAACTATCGGCGATCAAGCCCGAGCATCGCAGCATCACCGCGCCCGCCGTGGTCGTCGACAACCCGCAGGCGTTGAACAAACTGCACGCCGCCGGCGCGCTGCCGAAGGATTTCGTGGCCGTGGTGCGCTTCCAGGGCCCGCACGCCAACGGCATGCCCGAAATGCATTCGCTGACGCCGCTGCTGGGCATGCTGCAGAACCAGGGCCGGCGCGTGGCGCTGGTCACCGACGGCCGCCTGTCGGGCGCTTCGGGCAAGATCCCCTCGGCGATCCACGTCACGCCCGAAGCCGCGCACGGCGGCGCGCTGGCGAAGTTGCGCGAAGGCGACATGGTGCGCCTGGATGGCGAAGCCGGCGTGCTGGAGGCCTTGGTCGATGCCGCCGAGTGGAACGCGCGCGGCATCGCCGTCGACAGCACGCCGCCCGCGTTCGACATGGGCCGCAATCTTTTCGCCAACAGCCGCGCGCTGGTGACGCCGCCGGATCAGGGCGCGCTGTCCATTTCCTGCGGGCCGGTTTTCCAGCATGGCGAAACCGAACCGGAATACGACGCCGAATACGAACTCGGCGGCGGTACCCTCGCTGCGGAAGCGCCGCATGAAGCGAAGGATGCTTGATCCACTTTCAAGCCGTCATCCCGGCGAAAGCCGGGATCCAGGCCGCTGATAGCCGCACGAGCCTGGGTCCCGGCTTTCGCCGGGATGACGGCTTCGATACTCGAACCTGCAAAGCGCAACTCCGGAAACGCAATGACCATTGCCCAGCATCAAGACAAAGCCGAACGACTGCTCCGCGCTGCGGGCATCCTTCCCGTCGTAACCGTCGACAGCATCGACCAGGCGCACAAACTGGCCGAGGCTCTGCTCGCAGGCGGTTTGTCCGCCATTGAGTTGACGTTGCGAACTCCGGTGGCCATCGACGCCTTGGCGGCATTGAAGAAAACTTTGCCGGACATCGTGATCGGCGCAGGCACGGTGCTGACAACAGAACAGATCGAGCGCTCCATCGACGCCGGCGCCGACTTCCTTGTCACGCCAGGCACCCCGCCCGCGCTTGCCGACGCACTCGCGAAAGCCGCGGTCCCCGCGGTACCGGGCGCGGCCACGCCGACCGAACTGCTGTCGCTGATGGCGCGCGGCTTCCGCGTCTGTAAATTGTTCCCGGCCAGCGCCGTCGGCGGGCTGGCGATGCTCAAGGGCCTGGCCGGCCCGCTCGCGGAACTGAAACTCTGCCCGACCGGCGGCATCGGCGAGCACGACGCCGCCGACTATCTCGCGCAGCCCAATGTCGCCTGCATCGGCGGCTCGTGGATGCTGGCCAAGGAATGGCTGGCGGCCGGCGACTACGCCAAGGTCCGCGAAAGTTCTGCGCGCGCAGCGGCCATCGTGCGTGCGCGCAGTGCGTAACCCCGCTTTTTTAACGCGTAGCTCCGCTTTTTTGTAGAGCGTAGCTTGCTCCGCTGCTTTTCCGCTTCTGTAGAGCGGGGCTTGCAAAGGGCAGCCGAGCAAGCTCGACTCTGCGAGAAAGCCTACGAATCGGATCGAAAGCCGAACGCATAACCGCTGCGCCGCCACAGCCAGGCCTGGGCGACGAACCAGGCCACCAGCAGTATTCCGAACTGCCATTCCAACGCGTTTTCCATCACGTCCTTCAGCCGTTCGCTCGCGACGGCGGCGAGTACCGCATTGATCACGCCCAGCAGCAGCATCGTCACGCAGATCACCAGCATGACTCCGGGCAGCGGACCCTGCGCCAGCCCGCGGCGCCGCAACTGGCGCAGGAACACCAATTGCGCGAGATAGCTGCACGCGAAATAGACGATCACGCCGTAGCGCCGCAGAAAACGGTAGACCTCGCCCTCGGTGCCGAGGAAAGTCGCATAGACCGCCAACGACAGCGCGGCCCCTATGCCTAAAGGCAGCAAGGCGCCTCCGCCGTTCGCGCCCGGGCGCTGCAAACGCAACCAATCGCGCGCGGACCACCAGTGCAAGCCCTGCAAGACGGCGCACGGCAGCATCATGAGACGGAACAGATGATTGCCCAGCCCATGGCGCGCAGCGCGGCTGATCGATGTGCAGCCGTCCCAGTAGGGGTTGCACAGCGGTACGTAACCCGCCTGCACCGACAGCATCCAGGCCAGATGGGTGGCGACCAGCATCACCAGCGCGATCGCCAACGGTAGCGGCCATAGCGGAGCGGCGATGCGTTCCACGTAATCTCCCGCAGACTGTCAGGAGGCGAACTTACACCCGATGCGGCATTAGGACATCAAGGCGCCGCGATTTCCACCTTCGCCGGCAGCGACGCGATCCGCAATTCGCCGTGGTGCCACTGCGCCGGCCTGCCATTGATCGTTGCGCTTCCCGGCGCGGTTTTGTAAGGCCAAGGCAGCACCAGGCCGCCTTTCGGCAACGCCGGCCCTTTCGGAATGTCGAGCCGCAGCGTGCCGCCTTCGCGACGCAGCGAATAGGCGAGCTTGCCGTTGGCGGTGCGCAGATCGCGGATCGCGACGCCCTCGCCGTCCAGCCACGCCGCCGGAATGCCCGCCGCCAGCACGATGCTGTCGTCGATCTCGCGAACGTAGGCGAACATGTCCAGCGCCGAGCGTACGAAATCCGACGCGACCCACGCATGCGGCAGGTCGCCGACGAAGAACGGCTTGCGCCGCTCGCGCGCGACTACTTCGGCCCACTGGTTCCAGGCTGCGGGTTCGCGATCGGCGAAGAAGAAATCGACCGCGCTCCAGGCGCGCTCGCGCCAGCCAAGGCGCACGAAAGCGGCGACGTTGCGCCATTCGTAGGGCGTGTAGGCTTCCCATTCGCGCTCGCCGTCGCGGCGCTGTTCGAATTCGCGCCAATAGCGCTCGAAGGTGTTGTCGAGCAGCCTCTTCGGCAATCTGCCTTGCTCGCCGCCGGGCGCCAGCGCGATCGTCGTTGAGGTCGCGTCGAAATCGCCCAGCTCGGCCGAGCCCGGCAGATAGTCGATCTTGTGGAAGGCCGCCGCGGCTTGCAGGGATGCGTACAGATCGTCGCGGAACTGGTCCCGCGCCGCCGCGAAGCGCTCCGCGTCTTGCGTCTTGCCCAGCCACTGCGCGACTTCGACCGCATCCTTGTAGCCGCGCAGCGCCCAGAAATTGTCCCAGTACGAATGCACCGGCTTGGCCGAATAGCCTTCGTGGCTGATCGACACGGGCATCATGCCGTAGAACGCCCGGTTCTTGGCCCGGTTCGCTTCGGTGCGCTCGCTCAGCCTGAGTTTTTCCATGTATTGGAAAGCGCCGAGCACATGCGGCCACATCTTCGCCAAGAACGCGCGGTCGCCGTCGTAGCGGTAGAGTTCGGCGATATTGAAGATCAGTTCGCCGTGGCTGTCGTTCTCGGGCACCGGATCGCTGCCGCGGCGGTCGACGCAACACGGCACCATGCCGTCCTTGAACTGGTACGGCGCGTACCAGGCCACGTAATCCTTCACCGCGTCTTCCCGGCCCATGCGCAGCAGGCCTTCGGAGATCATTGCGCCGTCGCGGATCCAGCTGCGCGCATACGAACGCGTACCCGGCTGCAGGCGCGGACCGATGCGCGAGACGAGCATGTGCGCGGTCGCGGTGCGCAAGGTGTCGACCAGTGCCTGGCCTTGCTTCGGCACTGAAATGTGCACGCGGTCGAGTTTGCCGCGCCAGTCCGCGGCGACCGCCTGTTGCAACCGTTCGGCATCCCACGGTTTTGCAGCGACCGTACCGGGGCCGTTCATCGGGATCATCAATGCCACTTCATGGGATTCGCCCGGCATCAGGCGCATGCGGTACAGCATCGCGCCGGACGCCAAACCGGTGGGATCGTCGACGCTGCGCGGCTCGGGCAAAGCGCCGGCGAACAGGTGCGATATCGCCATCCCTGCATCGAAAGTACTGGCGAAACTGGCGTCGGGTGCGTGATCGGCGAATACGCGCGCCTTATCGGCGATAGATGCGGTGCCGCCGTCGACCGATAGCCGGCCGATCGCGCTGACGCCGCCGACCGTACTCAAGAACTGCGTCGGCGGATTCACTTGGAAAGGCTGTACGGCGAGCGCCAGGACATAGTCGCGCGCAGCGTCGCTGGCGTTCGTCAGCCGATATCTGGCGACCAGTTGCGAACGCATGCGTTCGCCCTGCGCGAATGCGGTAACCCGCAGTCCGAACAAGTCGTGTTTCCATTCCACGCTGGGAATCGGCAGATAGCCGTCCTGCAGCGATTGCGAAAGACCGACATCGGCCCAGGTGGCGACTTCGCCATCGACCATCACGAAGGGCTCGATGCTGAAACCGCTCTTTGCGACCTCGATCGCGCCGTCTTCGCCGATCAACCCTTGCTCTTCGCCGCCGTCGATGCCGAGAATCGTCCAATACGGCTGCTCGCCGATGAACCCGCGCGGATACCAGCCGCGCGGCGAATCCTTGGCGACCGAACGGACGAAATCGTTGGGCGTCGCGGCGAATTCGAGCGGCTGCACCGTCGCTTCGGATAGGCCAAACGAGTTTTGCGGACCGTCGCCGGCTAATAGTTTGATGTAGCGCGCTTCCGATTCCGGCAGCGCCAGGTAATCCGTGCCGCCGTCGCCGCCGATCACAGTGCGGACATCTCGCCACTGCTTGCCGTCGTCGGACAGCTGCACTAGATAATCCGTCGCGTATTCCTTCGGCTGCCATTCGAGCACCAAGCCGCCGAATTCGCGCCGCTTACCGAGGTCGAGCGTCAGTTGCGGACTGGGCTCGGCGGCGAAATCGGCGTACCAGGCCGTACCCGGATCGCCGTCGGCCGCCCTGCCCGCCACGGCGCCGCCGTTGGCGGCAGTGGCCATCGCAGTCGTTTTCAACGGCGAACGGTCATCGGGCGGCAGCGGCGCGAAGGCGAGTTCGTCGAAGCAGACCGAGCCTTTGCCGCCCTCGTTGTTGTAGATCGTGTATTCGAGTTTCGCGCTGCGCCGCAGCGTGCGGTCCGGGTCGGGACCCCAGGCCTTGTCGATGTGGCGCTTCTTGTAGCGGACCTGCGCCCAATCGCGCGGATAGTCGTATTTGGGGCGGTTGACCCACCATACGTTGTCGCCGCTGGCGTCGATCAGCTTGAACTGCAGATCGTTCTTAGGCGAATCGCCGCGCAGTTGGAACGTGAACTGGTAATTCTGCGGATAGTCGATGGCGATGTCGCGCTGGATGCCGGCGTAGCCCGAGACGCCGCTGAAGTCGTAGTCCAGGCACAGGGCCTTGCCGTCGACGCCTTGTATCTGCCTCAACTTGCCGCTGACCTGGTTGGAGACGACGACTTTCCAATCGGATGGGTTCTCGAATGCATCAAGCAGGCGCGATGCTGGCTGGGCGTGGGTCGACGACGCGTAGAGCAATGCCAAGCAGAAGCAAATCCCTCCCAGCCCCCCTTTTTCAAAGGGGGGAACAGCCGATGGCGACGGAAACATGCTTCGCTTTTCTCCCCCCTTTGAAAAAGGGGGGCTGGGGGGGATTTGCTTTTGACTTTTCCTTGCCATCAACCTTTCACGCTCCCCAGCAACAAGCCCTGGATGTAGTACCGCTGCAACAACAGGAACAACAGCAGCACCGGCAACACCGTGATCACCGCCCCAGCCATCATCATCTCCACGTCCTGGATGTGCTCGCGCGACAGCGAGGCCAGCGCCACCGGCAGCGTGTAGTGCTCCTGGTCGGTCAGCACGATCAACGGCCACATGAAATCGTTCCAGGCCGCCATGAAGGTGAAGATCGACAACGTGACCAGCACCGGCTTGAGCATCGGCAGCACGATCTGGAAGAAGATGCGCAACTCGCTGGCGCCGTCGATCCGCGCGGCTTCCAGCAATTCGTCGGGAATGGAACGCGCGTACTGGCGCACCAGGAAGATGCCGAATACCGTCGCAAGCGCCGGCACGATCACGCCGCCGTAGTTGTTGACCAGGTGCAGCTGCTTCATCATCAGGAACAACGGCAGCATCGCCACCTGCGCCGGGATCACCAGCGCCGCCAGCAGCAGCTGGAAGATGCGCTCGCGCCCGGCGAAGCGCAGCTTGGCGAAGGCGTAGCCGGCCATCGTGTTGACCAGCAGCGACAGGCCGGTGATGGCCACCGATACCATCAGGCTGTTGGCGAAATTTCGCGCCATGCCGGTGCGCTCGAACAGCTGGTGGTAATTCACCAGCGTCGCCGACGATGGCAGCAGCGGCGGCGGGAAATGGCTGGCCTCGCCGATCGGCATGAACGATACCGACACCATCCAGGCCAGCGGCGCCAGGCTGACGACCGCCAGCAACGCCAGCGCGGCGTTCACCGCGAACGCGCCGAACCGCGACTCGCCCACCTGGCGGCTCATACCAGCTCCTTCTTGCGCCCGAAGCGCAGCAGCAGCGTGGTGACCGCCAGGATGATCAGGAACAGCAGGAACGCGACCGCCGAAGCGCGGCCCAGGTTCCACCAGCGGAAGCCTTCCTCGAACATGTAGTACAGCACGCTGACCGTGCTCTGCAGCGGATCGCCGCGGGTCATCACGTAAGGCTCGGCGAACAGCTGGAAATAGCCTGAAATGGTGATCACGCCCACCACCAGCAGCACCGGTCCCAGCATCGGCAGCGTGATGTGCAGGAACTGCCGCCATTTCGACGCGCCGTCTATCCGCGCCGCCTCGTAAAGATCCTGCGGAATCGACTGCAGTCCGGCGAGGAAGATCACCATGTTGTAGCCGAAGTTCTTCCACACCGCGAGCAGCATGATCGTCGGCATGGCCCAGGTCGGATCGCCGAGCCAGTCGATCGGCGCGATGCCGAAATGGCCCAACACCCAATTCACCAACCCGTAGCTGGTATGGAACAGATAACGCCAGATCACCGCCACCGCCACCAGCGTGGTCACCACCGGCGCGAACAGCGCCGTGCGGAACAGCGCCTTGAAGCGCGCGACCGGCGCATTGAGCAGCATCGCCGCGCCGAGCGACACTCCGATCGACAAGGGCACGCCGACCACGACGAAGTAAGTGGTGTTGCCGAGCGACTTCCAGAACATCGGCGTGCGCAGCAATTCCAGATAGTTGCCGGCGCCGACGAAGCGCAGATTGCCCATGTCCGCGAGCGCGTACAGATCGAAATCGGTCAGGCTCAATGCCAGCGCCGCCAGCACCGGCAAGCCGAAGAACACGCCGATCACGATCAGCGCGGGGGCTGCGAACATCCAACCGGCGAACGATGCCTTGGTCATTGCGCGCCTGCCGTGCCGCGATCGCGGTCGCGCATCCAGCGCCGCTTTTCCAGGATTTCGTCGACGCGCTTGTCCAGGTCGCGCAAGGCGTCG
This sequence comes from Luteimonas galliterrae, assembly GCF_023374055.1. Lineage (NCBI taxonomy): Bacteria > Pseudomonadati > Pseudomonadota > Gammaproteobacteria > Lysobacterales > Lysobacteraceae > Luteimonas > Luteimonas galliterrae. The sequence goes on from NZ_JAMBEP010000001.1 coordinate 893,064, forward strand.
TCCTGGCTTTCGCCGCCGCGCACCACGCGCTCGCTGGCCAGGCGCATCTCCTGCACGATCCGTTCCCACTCCAGCACTTTGGGCGTGGGCTTGACCCGTTCGAGCTGGTCGCGGAACGCCTGCGCGTACGGATCGTCCTTGAGTTGCGGATATTCCCAGGTGCTGCGCCGCGGCGGCAGGTCGCCGATCGCGGCGTGGAAACGCTGCTGGACGGCGGGCCGCGACAGGAATTCGACCAGCTTCCACGAAGCGGCCTTGCGCGGCGAAGAACGGAACAGCACCAGGCTAGTGCCGCCGGCGATGCCGGCGCCGGGACCGTCGGGTCCGGGCAACGGCGCGGTGCCCCAAGCGTCTTCCAACCCTGCCGGCACGCGTTTCTTGAACTCGCGGATATTCCACGGGCCGGACACGTAGAAAGTGAAGAAGCCCTTGAAGAACTCGTCCCACACGTTCGAGATCTGCGTCTCGGACATCGGCGGCGCCCAGCCCTGCTCGAACATGTTGGCGTAGAACGCTAGCGAACGGCGGAAGCCGGGGCTTTCGAAGTTGCCGCGGCCGTCGTCGTCGCGCAACAGCGGATCGGGCTGTTGCAGGCCCAGCGAAAGCAACTGCTCGAACTCGTTGAGCGGCAGCATCGAAGCGTAGCGTTGCGGTCCGACCACGCGCTTCACCGCCGCCATCGCCCTATCCCATTCTTCCCAAGTGGCCGGCGGATGGTCGAAGCCGGCCTTGGCCAGAATGTCCTTGCGATAGAACACCAGGCGGGTATCGACATACCAGGGCACGCCGAGCAGCCGGCCATCGATCACGTTGGTATCCCAGATGCCCGGGAAATAATCCTGGGGATCGACGACCTTCGACGCGTCCACATACGGCTGCATCGGCTCGAGCGTGCCGAGCGCGGCGAACTCCGGTATCCAGGTGTTGCCGAGCTGGCAGATGTCCGGCAGGCCGTCGGCGGCGAAAGCGGTCAGAAGCTTTTCATGGGCAGCCGTCCAGGGGATCTGTTGCAGGTCGACCCGGATATCCGGGTTTTCGCGTTCGAAATCGTCGATCAGTTCGCCGACGACTTCGGCTTCGCGGCCCATCGCCCAGAAACGGATCGTGGTGACCTCGGGCTCGCGCGCGCAGCCGGCCAGCAGCCACGCGACCAGGGCGAGTATCAACAGAGGCTTGGCGATGCGCACCCGCCCAGTTTATTGCGGAGGCGCCGGGCGCGGCGCCTCCGGCGGCTGCGATTGCGCATTGGCAGCGCGCGATTCAGCTACGCCGACCGCCCGCGCCGCCGCGGCTTTGGGATCCGGCGGCGAAACCTGCGGGGCCTCGCCCTGCGGCGTCAGCCAACCACCCTGGAATCCGGCCAGTTCCAGGCCCCTGCGGACGTGCGGATTGCGCTTCATCACCTTCCAGACGAACTCGTTGCGATAGTTGGCGATCATCGCCAGGATCGGCCCCTGATCGATGCCGATGTAATCGCTCGCCACCCAGCCCTTGTCCTGCACCAGCCGCCCTGTCTTCAACGGAATGTCGTAATCGAAGCTGGGGTTGAACGAGTCGAGGAAACCGTAGCTGGAATACAGGTACTCGCCGTAGCGCTCGTGCAACGCCTGCGTCGCCGGGATCACGATCTCCGGTGCGAATGGCAACGATGCCACCACGGCGGTCGGAGCGAGCGTGCCGTCGTCGAAATCGTCCCGCAGCCCGGCGCCGCGCGCGCTGTAGTGGCGGAACTCGCGTTGTTGGCCCTGATAATACTGGGTGGTGCGCTGCGGCCCGTCGCTCGCGGTCAGGCCCCAAACGTTCTCGCCGTATTCCTTCCACTTCATGGGGTTCTCGATCGCGTACGCGCGCTGCGCGTAGGTCGCGCGCCGGCTATTCTCGAAATAATCAATGCCGCGATTGCGCATGTAATCGTCGCGGATGCCGCGGAAGTCGATCCAGACATGAGCGTAGTGGTGCCAGAACTGCGGCGCGCCGCTAAGGTATTCCTGTCCCTCGAAAACACCCCAGCTCAGGTCGTAGGTCCGCGTCCATACCGACCACGCATCCGGGCCGACCGGGTGCGTCGGCGAGGCCATCGCCAGGATGTACAGCATCATCGCTTCGTTGTAGCCGCTCCAGTCGTGCTGGATGAAGCCGCTCTCCGGATACCAGCCCATCGAGATCAGCGGTTTGCGCTGCTGCAACCAGGCCCAGTCGACGCGCCGGTACAACTCCTCCGCCAGGTCGCGGATCTCCTTCTCGCGCGGGTCGTCGCGATCGTAATAGCTTTGCGCGAACAGCACACCGCTCATCAACAGCGCCGTGTCGATGCTGGATAGCTCGACCCATGGCTCGTAGCGATGGCCGCTCTGCATGTCGAGGAAGTGGTAATAGAACCCGTGATGACCGGTCTTTCCGGTGCGCTGCGGGCCTTGCGGCGCGTCGCGGAAGAATTTCAGCGTGACCAGGGTGCGGTCGACCGCCTGCCTGCGGCTGATCCAGCCGTTCTCGATGCCGATCGGGTACGCGGTCAGCGCGAAGCCCACCGAGGCGATGCTGGCGAACGGCCGCGACGGAAAACGGTCGGGCGTGAGCCCGTTCAATTCGTTGGTGGTGTCCCAGAAGAACTGGAAAGTCTTGCGCTCGATGTCGCGGAACAGCGGCGGCAGCTCCGGCGGGCCGGGCCTCACCGGCGCCGGCGCCGGCGTTTGCGCGATCGGGCCGGGCTTGGGCGCGGCGATATCGGGTTTCCGCTCGGGTTCATCCTGTCCGCAACCGGTCAGCGCGCAGGCTCCGAATGCCAGCATGGAAACGAAGAAGAGTTGGAGCGGACGTACGCGCATGTAGCCAGGAACCTTTCATAGCGTTGGGGAGCAGCGGGCCGGCGCGGGGGCCGGCCCGCGTTGGTTTTACCAGCTGAAGCCGGCGGATAGCTTGAACGTTCTCGTCGGCAGGATGATTCCATCGGTTTCAATACCGAACTTTTCGTTCAGCCCACTCGGCTCAGACAAGCGTCCAGTGAAAAGGTCATAGCTGTTGTAGTTCCTTTCGTCGAAGACGTTCAACAGGTCCGCCCTGATCCTGAATCTGACATCGTCCTGAATGATGAAGTTCTTCTGCACCGCCAGATCCAATTGCTGGAAATTGGAGTCGGGCTCGAACTGGGCGACGACCGATTGCGTGCTTCGGCCAGGCGGCGAGTTCGTATCGTCGACGTAGTAGTAAGGCGTCGAGGTCGATATCGTGTATTTGCCGGAGAACGTCAGGCCCCAAGGGCCGTCGTAGATGCCCGACAGCACCAATCGATGCTCTGGTATGCCTGCCGCCTGGAACCAACCGTAACCTTCCAGCGTCGGGTAATCGAGCGAGAACGTCTCGTTGAACTGGCGATTCTCCTTCGCGTCGGTATACGTATAGGCGGCGGTGAAGCTCCACGGCGATTGCTGCGTGTAGGGCTTATCGATCTGCAGCGCCAAGGCGTTCGCCTTGGTTTCGATCCCGTTGACGCCCAGCAGCACCGACTGGAAGCCGGGTAGTCCGAAGCCGAACGGCGACTCGCGTATCGCGCCCGGCTCGAAGAACGAACCGTCCGGACGGCGATTGCCGAGCAGGAAGGCGAATCCGTCGTGGCTCTCGATACGCGATAGCGTGACCGTGGTGTTGAAGTCGGTACCGCCCCATGCGACGGCGTTGCGCATGCCGATGCTGAACTGGTCCGAGTACGGCGTCTTCAGGTCGTTGCTGAGCATGAACACTTCGCGTCCGGCGTTGGGACTAGCGGCCGCGATCGCATCCAACGTCGCGCGATTGAAGAAACTAGGATCGAAGTCGAAGCAATTGTCGACGCCGACCGTGCACGGATGGTCGGGCGTGTTGAACTTGAGCGAGTAGACCGGGAATGTGCCCTTGGTCGCCTCGAGCTGCAGATTGTTGAAGATATTGCGGTCGTAGGAACGGCCTGCGCCGCCGAATATCACGTGCCGCTCGTCGCCTTTCAGGTCATACGAAAACCCGAGCCGCGGCTGGAAACCGTCTTTGAAGTTCTTGCGATTGCTGCCGTTGCTGATGAACTTGTTGATGTCGATGCCGCCCAAGGCCAACGTCTGCGCATAAGTCTGGTTCGGATCGGACGCGCGCGGATCGGGACCGTTGAACGCAGCGAGCACGTCGGCCGGCGTGCGGTAGTTCAGGTAGATGGGGCTTTCTTCCCAATCCCAGCGGATGCCCAAGTTCAAGGTCAGCTTGTCGTTGACTTCCCAATCGTCTTGGATATAGATGCCGAACTGCTTATTGCGCGATTCGACGCTGCCGTTGCCGATGCCAGGCAGCGCGCTGGCGTAGCGCACCAGGTACGGTTGCGTGGTGCTTTCGTCGATGTCGTAGAAATACTGGGGATTCCTGAAGAACTGCTCGACCGCGTTGACGTCGATCACCTTGTATTTGAAGCCGGCCTTCACCGTGTGGAAGCCGTGCCATTCCAGATCGAGGAAGGTCAGGTCGTCCTGGAGCGAATACCCTTTCTGCCCTTTCTGCTGTCCGTTCTCGCCGGGGCCGGCGGCCAGCACGCGTCGACCGCCGTTCTCGTCGTTGTCGTCGCGGGTGAGTATGTAGCCGTTGCCCGTTTCGACCGGGCCGGGCTCGTAATTGGAATCCTCGAAAGTGACGTGCATATCGTTGATCCATCGGTCCGCGCTGTATTGCCAGCGCAGGTCCACCCTCAGATCGTCGTTGTCCTTGGCCGTAGCGAACGGGAGCGCGTTGACTCCTCCGATGCCCGTGATCTCGGTCTCGTCGCGATACTTCGCCGTAAGCTCCAGCAAATGGCTCTGGCCGATCGACCAATCGATCTTGCCGAAGAACAGGTCCTCCTGGAACGGCGCCACGGTCGGCCCCAACAGGCCGCGGAACTGCTCCGGAATGTCGGAAGGCGCAGCGCCTTCGCCTTGCGTGACCGTGAATGGCGTCGCATAGGTCTTGGCTTCGTACGCGAGGAAGAAATGCATCTGGTCCTTGATGATCGGACCGGAGAAAGTGATGCCGTACTGCTCTTCCTTCGAGCGCGCCTTGATGCCCGCCTTTTCCTCCGCCGGGGTCGGCTTGCGCCAGTCGGAGGACGTACGATCCCAGAATACGTCGCCTTCGAACTCATTGGTGCCCGAGCGGGTCACCGCGGTGATGGCCGCGCTGCTCAGCTGATCGAATTCGGCTTTGTAGTTGGACGTGATGACCTTGTATTCGCCGATCGCGGATTGCGGGAACGGATTGCCGCGGGTGTCGTCCTGCCCGCTGACGCCGCCGGGCAAGACGTAATTCTTCTGGCCGACGCCATCGATGAACACATTCACGCCGTTGGCCGTCTGCGCACCGCTGCGCACCGTGGCCGACCCGTTTCCGGACACTACGAACTGGACGCCGGGCACGGTGTCCGCGAACGCAAGGAAGTTGCGCGTTCCTTGCGGCAGCGATTCGATTTGCTTGGTCGAGATGTAGGTCGATACTTCCGAAGTCTTGGTTTCCACCAGTGGCGCGGCAATGACTGTCACGGTATCGAGTGTCGTCGCTTCCCCGGTCGTGGCCGTCTCGGGCAGACCGCCGACGCTCATGTTCAACGTCGCCGTTTGGCCCACCTGCAGGGTGACCGTCTTGGAGGTGGTCTTGCCGTCGGCGGTCACATCCACTTTATAGCTGCCAGGCGGCAGGCCGGCCAAACTATAGTTGCCGCCGCCCAAGGTCTGTACCGTCCGGGTCAGGCCCGTACGAGTGTTGGTTGCCGTTACCGATGCACCCGAAGCTGGGGCCGAATCGGCGGTCACTTGCCCGCGCAAAGTAGCGCCGGTGGATTGCGCCAACGCACCGCCAGCGACCATCGCCAGGCAACTCGCCAGCGCACAACTCAATATTCTGCGATTCAAATGCGTCTTCTTCGCTTGCAGCTGTTTCATGACCAGACCCCTCCCAGGGCGATGCATCGGTTGTAATCGGTTACATCGAAAGACAAAAAAACGTTCGCTCGCAATCAGGAACTGCCGGCCGGTTTTTCGATGCGGCCCGCGGTGGACTCGCGCACGATCAGCTCCGGTTGCAACGACACCGAAGCGGGTGGAGAGGCATCCGTGCCGATGGCGTCGGACAAGGCGCTCATGGCCTGCCCGCCCAATCTGGCGATGTTGACGCGCACCGTCGTCAGCGACGGTTGCACGTAACGCGACAAGGGAATGTCGTCGAAACCGGCCAGCGCGACCTGCTCGGGCACGCGAACGCCGGCCTGGTGGAAGGCGGACAGGCAGCCCAGCGCCATCATGTCGTTGGCGGCGAATACGGCGTCCGGACGCGGTTCCGACGACGCCAGCTGCACGCCCGCCGCATGGCCGGAGGCTTCGTTGAAATCGCCCGGCAGTATCCACGGCTGCGCGCCGGGCACACGTTCGGCCAGCGCATCGGCATAGCCGCGCTGGCGTTCGCGCGCATCGAAGTTGTCCTGCGGACCGGCGATGAAGGCGATGCGCTTGCGGCCGCTGTCGGCCAGGTGCTTGACCATCGCCACCGCGCCGCCGTAATTGTCGACGCTGAGCGAGGCGAGCCCGCTGTCGGGCAGGTGCGTATTCATCAGCACGGCCGGCTGGGTCGGCGACAGATTGTCGGTCAGGTGCCCGGTGTCGCCGATGTAGGGCGACATCAGCAACAGGCCGTCGACGCGCCCGCGCATGGCGCGCAGGGCGGCGCCCTGTTCTTCCGGGTTGCCGTGGTAGCTGGACACCAGCAGGTGGAAGCCGCGCTCGCGCGCGACCTGGTCGACGCCGCGCATCAGTTCGGAGAAGAATTCGCCGTAGAGGTCGGGCAGCACCACACCGATGGTGTGGGTGCGGCGGCTGCTGAGGCTGCGCGCAGCGGCATGCGGGCTGTAACGCAACTCGCTGGCGACGCGGATCACGCGAAGACGGACGGCTTCGGCCACGTTGTGGTGGCCGTTGAGGGCTCGCGAAACCGTGGCGACGGACACGTTCGCCGCTCGCGCTACGTCCTTGATCGTCACGTTCACGCGTTTATGCGCCTCCGCCGGCGGGGGTGTGCCGGGAATGTAAACGTTTACAACGCGCGATGTAAAGCAAACGTTATGCTGCAAGTGCAGCATCGGCATGGCGACAAGGGGACTCGCTTCAGACAGGCCATGACGGTTGCTGCATCGCAACAAGACACGATGCGACACCACCTGCTTTTCGTAGGAGCGGCTTCAGCCGCGAGCTCTTTCGATCCGGTCGCGGCGTGCTGGAAAGAGCTCGCGGCTGAAGCCGCTCCTACGAAAAGCGAATCGTAGTCAGGGAAGTTCGTCGTTACGAAGCAGCCTCTTCGGGCGTGCGGGCGCGCATGGATAAGGCGTGGATGTCGGTAACCATCAAATCGCCCAACGCCGCATAGACCGCGCGAGCCAGCGGCGCCAGGCCTGCGAACGCCTCGCTGACGATCTCGACATGGAAATGCCCTCGCCCGTCCTGAGCGCTGGCATGCTTGGCATGGCGATGGCTGTCGTCGCGGATCTCCACAGCACCGGCGCCAGCGAAGCCTGCAGTGCGGCGCGGATCGCCTCCGCGCGTTGCTCGCGCGGCAGGCTCACGGCAAGTCAACCATGCGGCTCTCTCCGGCTGGGCACATCGCAGCCAAAGCCTACCATTTCAGAGTCTACACCGGCCCGAACGGACGCACGTCGCTGTGTATAGCCTTGGCGCATCAATGCCGTTCCTAATCTACGCCTCAAACTTAACCCTCAATCGGTTTAGCTCCGATGTAATTCGCGCAAGAGAGGCATGATCAACCGTCAGCGCTACAGGCTCGTTTGAGACTATCTTATCAACCGCGCTCTTCGCCTCGTTCAGTGAATAACCGAACTCATCCCGAAGGAGTTTATTCATGGCCACTTTATCAAAACCAGGCTCCCATCCACTGATCTTGATTGTTTTCATTGGTCCACCTTTACCTTGATTTCAATAGGAACTTTGCCTGGATTCGCGCCGGTAGTTCTGACGCCTCCTTTAATAATGACCGATTCTGCACCTTGTTGCTGGCCTAAGGCACGGGCCAACTGCTTGAGCTCTTTTAATGAGCTAGTGCCTTTGCCTTGCCCACTTATGTGAGCGCCGTTCAATATCAGCTGTCCACCTTTTTTAACCATTTCTGCAATTACAGTTATGTTGCCCTTGGCACCCTTTCCCAGGATTTCAACAGTGTCACCAGCCTGTTCAACAATCCTCACGGTATAGGCGCTTTTCACGGCAGCCGCCATGGCCGCAGTAGCAGTCCCCGTCACACCAGCTGCCTCAGCTGCGACGCTGGTTCCTGTAGAAACAGCGCCAAAGTTGGAGCCTGCCCAAGTTAAGAGCTGCCTGCTTGCAGCGGGTGAAACGAATGCAAGCGCCGTCGCGGCTAATCCGGCCATCGCAACCGCCTGCTTCCGCTCAATCTCTGCAGTAATTGGCGTTAGACCGCAACCCACGCCTGTCGAGAAACATGCGCTTTCACGACCATCAGGATCGGTAAATCGGTAAGGGTTGTTATTTGCATACCAATACCGATTGAAGTTGCCGCCCACGCTCGTGGCGGTGACAGGGTCGACAGACAAGAACCGCCCACCCCCGATCTTAGGATCGTAATAGCGCTGTTGCATGTAACTAAGCCCGGTGGCGGCATCGCTCACGTGCCCGGTGTAGCCCGGCCCGTCCTCCAGCGGTCGGTTCAGCAGGCCGCCGTAAGGTTCGTACTCACTCTTCTCGATCACGACGCGATTGGCATCGGTCACCGCCACCGGGCTGCCCAGCGCATCGGTGTGCTGGTACCGGGTCGTGTACACCCCGGTGCCCACATCGCGCTCGCGGATCGCCAGCAGGCTGCCGTTGAGGTGCACGTACTCGCTGACCGTGTTGGCCCGGCCGTCGCCGGCCAGGGTCAGCTGGCCGGCCTGGTTGTACTGGCTGACCTTGTCCCCGGCCGAGGTCTGGTCCAGCACCCGGCGGCCGTGGCCGTCGTAGAGGTAACGCGAGGCCAAGGCGCTGCTGCTGCGCAGGCGGTTGCCCAGGTCGAACGTATAGGTGACGCCGTTCTTGTTGATCAGGTTGCCCTGCACGTCGTAGCCCAGCCCGATCACGCTGGTGCCGGCGCAGCTGCCGGTCTTCAGGTTGGTCAGGCGCCAGGCCGCGTCGTAGCAGTAATAGTGGTCGCGCGCCGCGGTGCCGCCGATCGCGACCCGGGTCAGGTTGTCCAGCGCGTCGTAGCTGTAGCTGGCGTTGCCGAACATCGGCGAGACCGCGGTCTTGAGCCGGTCCAGGCCGTCGTAGGTCATGTCCCGGTCGCTGCGCGCACCGGTGCGGCCGTCCAGGATGGCCAGCACGTTGCCGTTCTGGTCGTAACCGTAGACATCGCGCAAGGCGGCTGCGCCGGTGCAAGTGCCGTAAAAATCGCAACTGATTTCGGGCAGGCCGCGCGCGTTCTGGCTCAGCGTATGCGTCATGCCGTTGCCGTAGGTGAACTGGGCCATCGCCCCGTTGGGATGGTAGGTCACACCGCTGGCATAGGCGCCGGCTTTGGTCGGCTGACCCAGGGCATTGGGCGCGTAGTCGACCAGCAGGCCATGCCAATTTTGCGAAGCCAGGTGGCCATAGGTGTTGTAGTCGTAGACGATCGGCCAGTTGACCGCACCCCACACCAGACTCTCGCTGCTCATCAAGCGACGCTTGTTGTAGGCGTAGTTATTGGTGACCACATCGCCGCCGCCGTTGTCGGTGACGATGCTCTGGGCCAGGCCGTCGGGCGTGTAGGTCCAGGTCTGGTTGCCCAGCCCGCCATAGAAGGCCAGCGTCTTGAGCCGGTTGCGGGTGTCGTAAGTGCGGTCGACCCGGCGCACCGCGACCGCGGGAGTGGTGCCGTTGGGCTCGCAGGGCGTGGCTCCGGGCAAACCGGCGGCGGACCATTTCAGGTTGCCGGCCAGGTCGTAGCCCAGCAGGGTGGCGCCGGTTTCCGGTTCGACTGTGCGGCACAGTTCCTGGTGGGCGTTGTACGCGTAGCTGCGGGTCAGCGAGACCGTGCCGGCATCGTTGCGGCGGGTCAGCGTCTTGGGTTTGCCGAACACGTCGCGGTCGATCACCGTGCGGGTGGCTTCGGGGTGCCAGATTTCTGCGGGCGTATCGTAATTGGGCTGGTCGTAGGCCTGGAACCAGGTGCGGGTCTGGAAGCCGCGCGGGTTGGTGAGCACCGTGTACGGGCCGTCCACATTGCTCAGGTAGGCGGTGTTCGCGGTCAGCGGGCCCGACTCGCTGTCCTGGGTGACTGCGGTGACGCGGCCCAAGGCGTCGTAGACGGTGTCCGTGCCCAACGCGTTGGGCGCGACGGCCGGGTTGGCCCAGGTATTGAAGACGGCCGGATCCTGGCTGCGCTGCGGATAGGACGCAAATACGGGCCTGCCGTCCGCGTCGTAACGGGTCACGCTCTGGCTGAGCGTGCCGGCGGTGTTGGCGGTGTCGTAGGTGACCACCACCACCGGCCGCCACAACGCATCGAAGTAAGTGACCTTGCGCGCGTTGCCGGTGGCGACGGTCTGTTCCCAATGGCCCGCCGGCAGGCCGTAGACCGCGCTGCCGTTCTTGGCGAAGGTGATCGTGGTGTTGACCCAGTTGGGCGTGTCGCCATCGGGATAGTCGATCAGGTTCAACCGGCCCATGGCGTCGTAGCCGTAGGCAGTGGTGTAGCCGTTCTCGTCGGTGATCGATGTGATCTGGCCCAGGTCGCCGATCGTCGCCGATTTGAACTTGGCGTCGGCGAAGGTGATTTTTTTCGGGATGCCACGCATCCAATCGGTGAAGGTGGTGACGTTGCTGTTGCCGTCAGTGACGGTTTTAAGGGTGCCGCGTTGGCCGGTCGCGACGGCGGAGGCGGTGTCGTAGGTCAGGGTTTGCTGCAGCTTGCCGAAGGCGTAGGTCTTCCATGGCATGGCGTTGGCGTCGTAGTCGATTTTGGACTCGACCAGATTGGCGCAGCTAAGCGGCTGATTGCAGGTGCTACTGGCGACCTGGCCGATGACCCACTTGGCGGTGTTGTAGTGGTAAAGCCTTGTGTCGGTGCGGGTGTAACCGCCCGGCGCGCTGGAACGAGTGATCTCCGTGGGGCGTGCAAAGTTGTCGAAGGCATTCGCCTTCCAAATGGACTGCGCACCATCTTGAGATATGGTTATCGATGCAACAGGCCGGACTTTAAAGAGGACGGGGTTATAATTTCCGTGCTCGACGAGACCATAAACATCTTGAAATGGCTGACCGGACGATGATGCTAAATAAGAGTGCGTTATAGTTCTTACAACGTTTCCACCTTTTTTGATGGTTTCGCTCAGAAGTCTGCCGAAGTTGCTCGAATAATCAGTGCTAAACCTGAACTCTGCAGTTACCTGACCAGGATCTACGACTGTCGTTATCGAATAGCCCCTGCAGGGTTGTCCTTGATTGCAAGCACTGACAGTGCTCCAACTCGAGTCGTATTTGTATTCCCAACGCTGCGTGGCAAGGCCAGAGCCTGTGATTGTTTTTTCATACAGCGAAGCAACATCAAAGGCCATTGGAGGCCCACTTAGTTCTTCATCACCAAAGAAAGTCGTATAGGGCGGATATATTGGGTCGTAGCATGTAAATGGGGTCTTGTCGCTGCCATGCACTAATTTGCGAAATTTAAATGTACCTATGGCCCCAGCGGGATTAGTAGCGACAAATGAACCTACGTCCTCAGGCTTTGGGGCTTGACTAGAGGACCAGTTATTGGCACTTACGTTTTGGGCCAGCAAACAGCCCTGCCATAAATAGTTGCCCACGTCTCTGGCCGGGCGACCGATATTGTCGTACACATATTTCCAGCTACTTCCGTCAGGCCGTATGACTTCAGACAGAATGGAGTATCCATTTACGTCTGGAGTGTAGTGATAGGTCCAGCTTCTCGTGCTAGAGGATACTGAGCCGATTCTTCCCTGTGAGTCGTACGCAATGGCGATAGACGCGTTGTCATTAGACCTAATCGCCTTAAGCCTGAAAGGGTTTGCAGGATCGTATTCGTACTCAACCCAATTTCCAAATCTATCTTCAACGCGGGTCGCAAACAGGAATACTTCTTTTCTATAGAGATTTATGCCAGTACGGCATTCACCACCTCCATACTTGCAATATAAAGAGGCATCAATCAATGGAGGGGCTGATCGAGAAGCCATCCAATCGAATTGATACTTGGTGCCGTCAGGCAAGCGAACAAAAAAGCCTTCACCGGTCCCATTTTTAATGGAAGGCAAGCAACCAACACGCCAGTCCTGGGTTGTAGATCCAGCATAGACTGCGCCATCGGTTGGAATTTCTGCGCCCGGCAGCAAGGACAGCATTAACGATTCTGGGTATCCAGGTATACTTATCTTGTTGCCGCCCCAGTACTCGCTAGCACCATACTCAATTTCAGTGAACTGAATTCCATGCACGTTAGGTGGCTTAATGCCGTTGCTGCATCGCTTGAGAGGCTCTTGGGAGTTTGACGAAACCCATCCCGATGAATCTGTGAATACCCCATGCAGATGAGGCACATCGAGGCGCCATCCACATAGGATGTTGTCAGCATCCCCCACACACCTTTGCACTCCTTTTGCTATATCTAGCTTTCGCCCGAAAAAGACTGGTAATCCGTTTGTTTTAACTTCTATATCAGTCACACGGAATTGCACCTGCCCGGTGGACAGCTCGATTTCCTCACCGAAAGGACTATCCGATTGCATTATGCTAGGAGAGCTCTCCTTCTCAACGCTTTGATAGTCCCCAGCCACAGTGGCTACAAGCTGCGCTGATGCAGAGCCAGAAACGAGGATCGCCACGCAAGCTAATGCAAACGAGAGCTGCCGTTCCAAAATGTATTCCCTTCTGTACGCTTAAGTATTCCAAGCTGATAAAGGCTCTGCTGCATCAGAACCTAATCATATATATTTGCTATCGCAAGGGCTCGACACATAGGCACATGGCTCGGCGTACTGCCGCATACGACAGAAAACACTCAGTTTTGCTGATGCTGTCTTGAACCCCATGGAGCACCCTTTTTAATTACCCTGCGCCCCCGCGCAATCGCAGCCTCACTTCCCTTGTCAAAGACTAGATGGCCCAATCTGCTTTAGCAGGCCAAACTTCGGATGACACAGCTTCGGGCGAAACAGTTCCCCCATCAGACCCACTGTAAGTTGACATAGACAACAACAACCATCACCAGCTTCGGCTTGCACTTCGATTCGACAGGCCAAATCCGACAGATGAGGCTGCACTTGAGCGGTTCGTCGCTTAGACCGCGGCCCCAGGACTCGTCTTGCATCTAGGGCAACCCGTAAATCAAAAGCGAAGGCAGCAGGGCAAGCCCCCTACAATGCTAGTCGACTTCGTCGGGCGTGCGAGCCCGCATCGACAGGGCGTGGATGTCGGTAACCATCAAATCGCCCAGCGCCGCATAGACCGCACGGTGGCGCGCCAGCGGCGCCAGCCCTGCGAACGCCTCGCTGACGATCTCGACATGGAAGTGCCCTCGCCCGTCCTGAGCGCCGGCATGCTTGGCATGGCGATGGCTGTCGTCGCGGATCTCCAGCAGCGTCGGCGCCAGCGAAGCCTGCAGCGCGGCGCGGATCGCTTCCACGCGTTGCTCGCGCGGCAGGCTCACGGCAACACCGGCCGGAACGGACGCACGTCGACCCGCTGGTAGACGCCCGCGGCGACGTATGGGTCGGCATCGGCCCAGGCGCGGGCGTCGGCGAGCGATGCGAATTCGGCGATGACGATGCTGCCGCTGAAACCGGCCGGGCCGGGATCCTCGGCGTCGATCGCCGGGCAAGGCCCGGCCAGCAGCAAGCGGCCCTCGTCGCGCAGCGCGGTGAGGCGAGCCAGGTGTTCGGGCCTGGCCTGCAGGCGCTTGGCCAGTACATCCGGGCCATCGTGGCCTTCGATCGCGTACCACATCCGCCTGCACCCGCCTTCGCCGATCCGAGAAGTGTCGATTGTATCGGGCGCCCTGCCCGCATCCGAAGCCAGCCGCGACTCACGACCGCAGCTGAAGCCCCTGCCGCAGAAAAAGGGCACAGGCTGGACACGGCCCACCGCAGCCCGTACCCTTGACCCATTGCTCGAGGCCGGAAGCAGCGGCCGTCGCGAACCAGGCGCCCCACGCCTCACGCTGACGCTCGAATCGCTGCCCCCACCGGCCCGCGCCCGACCATCTCTTCCGCCGTCCCCCGCCTCGTCCCCGCGCGGCGCGGCCGGTCGTGATGTTTGGGCGACGCTCCGCCCTTGCGACTGGGTTCGCAGAACTTAAGCGGTACCGATCCAAGCGCCGCGGCCCGCCGCGCCCACCGTACGTCCAGTGGCCCGGAGGGGGCCGCTACCCAAGATGACTGCAGAAACCGCGCCCGACGCGACACCCCAAAACCACGCGCCCGTCCATCCGCAGCAGCAGGAAATGCCGCTGGCGATGGTGCTCGGCCAGCCGTTGCTGCAGATCCCGCAGGATCTGTACATACCGCCGGACGCGCTGGAAGTGATCCTGGAGGCCTTCGAAGGTCCGCTGGACCTGCTGCTGTACCTGATCCGCCGGCAGAACCTGGACATCCTGGACATCCCGGTCGCCGAGATCACCCGCCAGTACGTCGACTACATCCAGGCCATGCACGAGCTGCGCTTCGAACTGGCGGCCGAGTACCTGGTGATGGCCGCGATCCTGGCCGAGATCAAGTCGCGCATGCTGCTGCCGCGGCCGCCGGCCGAAGAAGGCCTGGAAGACGACCCGCGCGCCGACCTGGTGCGCCGCCTGCAGGAATACGAGCGCTTCAAGCAGGCCGCAGAGGATATCGACGCCCTGCCCCGGCTCGACCGCGATACCGCGACCGCCAATGCCTTCGTCCCGGACCGCGCCTCGGTGCGCCTGCCGCCGCCGGTAGACCTGCGGGAGATGCTGCTGGCCTTGCACGACGTGCTCAAGCGCGCCGAGTTGTTCACCGGCCACGCGATCAAGCGCGATGCGCTCAGCGTGCGCCAGCGCATGGGCGAGCTGCTGACCCGGCTCGGCGATGGCGCCTTCCACCGCTTCGAATCGCTGTTCGAGCCGCGCGAAGGCAAATTGGGCGTGGTGGTGACCTTCCTTGCGCTGCTGGAGCTGGCCAAGGAGCAGTTGCTGGACATCGTCCAGGAAGCGCCGTTGGCGCCGATCTATCTGAAATCGCTGGCCATCGGCGATGGCGGCGATGGCAACACGGCGCTTGAGTTGTCGAGCGAGTTTGACGACGACGCGCCGGCGGCGAACGACGCGGAGTAATGGCAAAAACATCACGCCCGTCATTCCAGCGAAAGCTCGAACCCATTTTGATCTTGCCGTTGTAGCAACCTCGAAAAGCAAAATGGGTCCCAGCTTTCGCTGGGATGACGACAAAAATAAAGTCGCTGGATTCCGCCTTCGCGGGAACGACGGCTCAAGACAAATCAACAAACCAAAGAATCGCAATTCCCGATGGATCAAACACTCATCAACCGCATCGTCGAAGCCGCCCTGCTGGCCGCCAACCAACCGCTGACGCTGGCGCAGCTGCATGCGCTGTTCCCCGAAGACCAGCCGGCGCCGGCCGACAGCGTCGAAAAGGCGCTGGAAACGCTGCGCGAGCAGTCCGCCGAGCGCGGCGTGGAGCTGGTCGAGGTCGCTTCCGGCTTCCGCTACCAGGTGCAGGTCGACGTGCACGCCTGGGTCGCGCGGCTATGGACCGAGCGCCAGACCAAATACACCCGCGCCACGCTGGAAACGTTGGCGCTGATCGCCTACCGCCAGCCGATCACCCGCGGCGAGATCGAGCAGATCCGCGGCGTGACGGTCAACAGCAACATCATCAAGGCGCTGGAAGAGCGCGAATGGATCCGCGTGGTGGGCCATCGCGACATGCCCGGCCGGCCGGAACTGCTCGGCACCACCAAGGGTTTCCTGGATTACTTCGGCCTCAAGCGCCTGGACGAACTGCCGCCGCTGTCCGAGCTGAAGGATTTCGGCGAACTCGAACCGCAACTGCAGCTCGAAGGCGAGAAAACGCTGCCGATCGGCGATGTCGCCGTCGACGCAGCCAACGCCGAAACCGGCATCGACCCCGACCTCGCCGCCGAAACCGACAGCTACGGCCTCGATGCCGACCTCGTCGACGAAGACGAGCAACACCCGCGAGACGCCGCACACGACGACGAAGACGCGGACCTCACCCACCCCGAATCGCAAGACGAATCGAACGACACCGCCCTCGCCGACGACGGCGACAGCGCCCGGAGTACTTAAATGAGTGATTCAACCACTCCCAGCAACGGCACGCGCAAGCTCTCGCTCAAGCGCGGCGCCGAACAGAACAACGACAACGCCCCCCGATTGGAAGAACGCCTGCACAAAGTGCTGGCGCAAGCGGGCCTAGGCTCGCGCCGCGCGCTGGAGCAGCGCATCGCCGACGGCCTGGTCAAGGTCAACGGCGAGGTCGCGCAGACCGGCATGAGCATCAAGAGCGGCGACAAGGTCGAACTCGACGGCCGCAGCTTCGTCGCCAGCGCCCTGACCGAACCGGCCCGCGTGCTGCTGTACAACAAGCCCGAAGGCGAAGTGACCACGCGCGAAGACCCCGAAGGCCGCCCGACCATCTTCGAAGCGCTGCCGGCCTTGAAGGGCGCGCGCTGGATCGCGATCGGCCGCCTGGACATCAACACCACCGGCCTGCTGCTGCTCACCACCGACGGCGAGCTGGCCAATGCGATGATGCACCCCTCGTTCGAAGTCGAACGCGAATACGTCTGCCGCGTGCGCGCGCCCGAAGGCATGGAGACCGTGCCCGACAACATCGTCGACCGCCTGCGCCGCGGCGTGGCCCTGGACGACGGCCCGGCCAAGTTCGACGACATCGAACGCATCGGCGGCACCGATTCGCACGATTGGTTCCGCGTGCTGCTGAAGGAAGGCCGCAACCGCGAAGTGCGCCGCCTGTGGGAATCGCAGGGTTGCCAGGTCAGCCGCCTGAAGCGCATCCGTTACGGCTCGGTATCGCTGCCGCAGCCGCTGCTGCGCGGACAGTCGCAGGAAATGGCGGCCGACAAGGTCGAAGCGCTGCGCAAGGAATTGAAGCTGGAAGAAGGTCCGCCGCCCGCATTGACGCTGCAGCCGGTGATCGGCCAGCGCAAGGCCGCCAAGAAGTCGACCGTGCACATCGCCGGCGAACGCTCGCACGGCTACGTCGGCGGCCACAACACCGCCGACGAAGGCCGCGAGCTGCGCCGCTTCGATCACGTCCGCGAAGATCGCGGCCGCGGCCGTTTCGGCAACAAGGGCGGATTCGGTAAAGGCGGGCACGGCGGCTTGACGGTGAGCGGCGAAGCCGCCGCCAAGCAATCGCAGAAGCCGTTCAAGCAACGCGCGCACAAGGGGCCCAAGCCGTTGCCGGAAGGCAATCCGGCCGCGTTCCGCACCTGGTATGTGCCTGAAGGCGTCGATACCGGCCCGACCGGACACCGCAATGCCGACGGCCAGCAGCCGCGTCGCGGGCCGGGCAAGCCTTACGGCAACAAGCCGGGCGGCGCACGGCCGGGCGGCGGCGCGCGTCCCGGCGGTGCACGCAATAGCGGGCCGGGCGGACAACGCGCTCCTTACCGCGGCGAGCGCAATGAAGGCGGCGGGTATCAAGGCCAGGGCGAGCGCGGGCCGCGTCGCGAAGGCGGTTTCGGCAACGATCAGCAGCGCGGACCGCGCGGTCCCGGACAAGGCCAGGGACAAGGCCCGCGTTCGCCGCGCCCGTACGGCCATCCCGGCAATGCGCCGAGCTTCCCGTCCGACCATGCCAACCCCGGCACGTTCAATCCCTACGATCGTCCGCGCGGGCCGCGTCCGGCCGGCAATCGCCCCGGCGGCAATCGTCCGCCGGGCGGACCGCGCGGACCGCGGCCTGGCGGCAATCGCGGACCGGGCGGCAACCGCGGACCGCAAGGCGGCAACCGCTGACTTGGGCGGTACAACGCCTGGGGATGCGAAATAAAACAAGGCCGGCTTATGCCGGCCTTGTCTCGTTTACGCGGTCATCGGTTGCATCGACGCTGGCTCATGGACGGGTCAACTCGAAGCGGCCCACATCCACGCCCAAGTTAACACCACCGCCGGTGCCGGCCAGCGCGAGCGATACGGGGCCTTTGGTCAACACCTGCGCCGAACCGCTCTTCACCACGCCGGCGTTGGCTTCGGCCTGCGCATAAGTACCGAGCACATCGTCGATCTTGCTGACATCGCTGAAGCGTCCCTTGCCGTCGCGGATCTCCCATTTGCCCGCGGTCAGGCCGATCGCCTGCGCCTTGATCTTGACCGGCAACGATTTGCCGTCGCTGCAGGTTACGGTGCCGTTGCCGGTCGCATGCTTGTAGACCAGCGACCAGCCGTCGATGTTGTACGCCAGCTTGCATTCCAGTCCGTCCGCGGCGAGCGCGCGCGGCGAGCACGACAGGCCCAAAGCGAAGGCCAACGCGGCGATGAGCGGGATGACGCTGTGTTTGGCGGCGGTTTTCATAGGACCTCCTGGGTGGAAACATCCCGATACCGCGCCCAGTGTCCACCCAGGCGGATCACGCCACGGTGATGCCGGCGTCCCCAGCCTGTCGCGCGACTGAATAGGCGGGCTATGCCGATCCCGTCTGATGGACTTCGAGTATCTCGTCCAGCCAGAGATAGTGTGCATGTTCCGGATTGCGCGCATCGTCGATCCGCACCACGCCGTTGATGCCTTCGTCGCCGTCGCCGTCGCGGAACACCTGCACGACGGGTCGCGCCGAAACCACGCCCTGCAGCTTGCTGCCGTCTATCAGGACGACTTCGACCTTGGCTTCGTCGGGCAATTGCGTGGCCCGCGATTCCAACAGCGCGATATCCGCCTGGTCGGTGTAGACGCATTCTGCGAACTGGCCCATGGAAGCGCCTCCGGGAAGAATTCGGAAACAGCATCCGCGCGCTCGCGTAATCGCCGGGTGAGGCGTTCGTTAGGGCCCCGATTCATCCATCTCGACACCGGTCCACTTCGCGCCGGCTTCACATTCCGCCCATCGTGCGCACGCGGCGCGGCGCGAAACTGCCGTTGCTTCCGGCGACCTTGCCGGCTTGGCTTTGCGGGAGGCTGGCGGTAAGGGCGATGGCGAAAACAAGCGAAAAATCAGACTGGGACGTGACCGTCGTCGGCGCCAGCTTCGCCGGCGCGGCCTGCGCCCTGGCGGCGGCGCAGTACGGCTTGCGTGTGTGCGTGCTCGAGCGCAAGCGCGATCCCGGCATCAAGCTGCATACCACCGGCATCATCGTGAAGGAGGCCGCGGAACAGACCTGGCTCAACCGCATGCCCGAAGCGCTGTACCGCCGCGTCGAAGGCGTGCGCTTGTACTCGCCGAACCTGCGCAGCCTGCCGCTGCGGGCGCCGGACTACTACTTCCTGACCACCGACACGCCCAATCTGATGCGCTGGCTGGCCGATGAACTGCACGCGCAAGGCGTGGAGTTGCGGCTGCAATGTTCCTTCAACGCGGCGCAACGCGACGGTGAAGGCTGGATGCTCGAAGGCCTGGGCCGCACGCGCTATCTGGTCGGCGCCGACGGCGCGAAGTCGCGCGTCGCGCAGCGCGCCGGGCTCGGGCGCGTGCGGGATTTCCTGTATGGCATCGAATACGAGTTCGCCGGCGCGCGATTGCGCGAAGCCGACGCGCTGCATTGCTTCATCAGCAAGCGCTACGCGCCCGGCTACATCGGCTGGGCGACGCAGAATCCGACCGGCGTGCAGGTAGGGCTTGCATTGCGGCATCGCAGCGCCGGCACGCAGGGGCCGGACATCGACGGCTTCCTCGATTGCATCCGGCCGCTGATCGGACTGTCCGCAGGCGTCGAAGCCAGCGCGACGCGCGCCGGACTCATCCCTTGCGGCGGACCGGTATCGTCGATATCCGCGCCAGGCGTGATGCTGGTCGGCGATGCGGCCGGCATCGTCTCGCCGGTCACCGCCGGCGGCATCCATTCGGCATGGAAGCACGGCTGGGCGGTCGGCGAGGCCATCGCCAGGCACATGCGGCATGGCGGACCGCCGCCGGAACGCGTCGCTGCGCAGGCCGCACCGCGCTTTCGGCTGAAACGCGTGCTGCGCGGTGCGTACGACCGCTTCCAGGCGGATTGGCCTTTCGACATGTTGTTGGATTCGGCGCCGCTGCGATGGGCTGCGGAACGGATCTATTTCCATCGACGCGGAGCCTGACCGGCGATGGACGGCGAATTCGTCGAATGGCGCCAGGCGATAGGTTCGTTCTTCTGCGACGCGATGCGCGCCGTCGGTACGGTGCTCGCCGTGCACCTATGGCTGGCGCTGAACGTGATGCTGGCGATCAACCCGCTGTTGGCGCTCATCTATGCGGTATTCCCGCCCGTGCTGCTGTTCGCGGCGATGGACGATCTGGCGAAGTTCACGACGTTTTCGCTGTGGGCGGCAGGCGTCTACTTCTTCAGCCTGTCGGCGATCTGCATCTTTTTCGGACGGCGCCTGCTCGCGGCGCCGGCTATCGCCTATTTCTTCTATCTGCCCTTCTTCGCTGTCTGGCTTCCCCTTTTTTCTGGAGAAATCGTACGCGCGGCGGCCATGCATGCGGCCCTGATCGTCGCAGGGCCGGAGTGCTACGAAACCTCGAGCTTGATGGCTTCCCTGCACGACCGCGGCGAGCATGCACAGTCGCACGCCTGGATGGTCAAAAACGGCGACCGCTACCTCTGGAGCTATCGCGAGTTTCGTTTCGTCGCCGATTCGCGACCCGAATCGAGCGGCGGTGTTTGCCGCTGAGGCCGATGCGGCGCGCGCCGGGTTGATGGAGCCAACCCAGCCTACGAAAGCGTAAAGGCGTCTGCGTCGAGCATCGCCGGGAAACGCTCGCGATGCGCGGCGAGTTCCGATGCGAGCAGCGTGGTGGTGACCACGACTTCCTCGTCCGTGCATTCGCTGACCGGATGGCCGAGGAAATCGATTACCGCGCTATCGCCGGCATAGTGCAGGCCATTGCCATCGGTGCCGACGCGGTTGAGGCCGGCCACGTAGCACAGGTTCTCGATCGCGCGCGCGCGAAGCAGCGTCTTCCAAGGATAAGCGCGCGCCGAGGGCCAATTGGCGACGTACAGCAGCAGGTCGTAATCCAGCCCGCCCTTGCGTTCGACGTCATAGCGGTTGCGCGAAAAAACCGGAAAACGCAGGTCGTAGCAGACCAGCGGGCAGATCCGCCAGCCTTTCCATTCCACCGTGAGCCGCTCGCGGCCGCCGGCATAGCGTTCGTGCTCTTTGGCATAGCGGAACAGATGGCGCTTGTCGTAATGCTTCAGGTCGCCGTCGGGCGTCGCCCACAACAAACGGTTGAACACGCCTTCGTCTGTTCGCAGTTGCACGCTGCCGGTGACGGCGGCATCGAGCTTCTTCGCTTGCGCCTTGATCCAGGCCACCGTCGGCCCGTCCATGGTCTCGGCCTGGTCGATCGCTTCGTTGCTGAAGCCGCTGGTGAAGGTTTCCGGCAGCAGGACCAGGTCGGTGGTGCCGTGCAGCGGCGCGATCAGGTCGGCGTAATAGTCGCGGTTGCCGGCCGGATCGTGCCAGCGGGTGGCGCCTTGGACGAGCGAGATGCGGAGGTTGTTCACAATGTTTCCAGTCCTTGAACGAGCTTTTCGCTTTTTGTAGGAGCGGCTTTAGCCGCGAGCTCTCGATCTTGTTTTTTGGCGGCTTGCAGGAAAAGCTCGCGGCTGAAGCCGCTCCTACAATTTTTGCAGACGCTCGATCGCCGCATCCAGCGTGGCTTCGTTCTTTGCGAAGCACAGCCGCGCCAACCGCTGTCCGGCCGGCGGCGACTCGTAGAACGGCGACAACGGGATCGCCGCGACGCCCTTCTCGATGGTCAGCCAGCGGCAAAACGCCAGGTCGTCCAGATCGCTTACCGCCGAGTAATCGACCAGCTGGAAATAACCACCCGGCACCGGTAGCGGCTTCAAGCGCGTGGTCAGCAGCTGTTCGCGGAAACGGTCGCGCTTGGCTTGGTAGAACGCGCCGAGCTGCTCGTAGTGCTCCGGCTCGGCGTCGAGCATCGCGGCGAACGCGTGCTGGGCCGGGTTGAAGGTGCAGAACACGTTGTACTGGTGCACCTTGCGGAATTCGGCGCTGAGCGCGGGCGGAGCGATGCAATAGCCCACCTTCCAGCCGGTGCAGTGGTAGGTCTTGCCGAAACTGGACACCACGAAGGTGCGCTCGCGCAGCTCCGGGTAGCGCAGCGCCGATTCGTGCCTGGCGCCGTCGAATACGATGTGTTCGTATACCTCGTCGGACAGCAGGAACACGCCGGTATCGCGCAACAGGTCCGCTACCGTGCGCATATCGTCGGCCGACAGCATGGCGCCGGACGGATTGTGCGGGCTGTTGATCATCAGCATCCGCGTCTTGGACCCGATCGCCTCGCGCACGCGCTGCCAGTCGGGCGCGAAGCTGCGCGGATCCAGCGGCACGTGCACGGCGCGTGCGCCGGCGAGGTCGATGGCCGGCTCGTAGCTGTCGTAGCAAGGGTCGAGCACGATCACTTCTTCCCCGGGCCGCACCACCGCGGCGACGGCATTGAAAATCGCCTCGGTCGCGCCGCTGGTGACGGTGATTTCGCTGTCCGCGTCCGGTCGATGGCCGTAAACGCGTTCCGTCTTTGCGGCGATGGCCTGACGCAGCGCCGGCACGCCGGTCATCATCGCGTACTGGTTATGGCCGGCGCGCATCGCTTTGTCGAGTTCGTCGACCAGGCGCGCCGGCACCGCGAAATCCGGAAAGCCTTGGCCCAGATTGACCGCGCCGTGTTCGGCGGCGAGTTGGGACATCACGGTGAAAATCGTCGTCCCGACCTTGGGCAACTTGGTCTGCAGCATGGAAGCGTCCGGCGATGCGAGATTTCCGAGTTTACGGATTGGCGGTGATCGGTTAAACCTTGGCCATGCAACAAACGGAAAACGAACGCGTCGGACAGCTGCTGTTCGCTTATCTGGCGGCGGACTATCGCTGGCAGCACGAGGGCAGCTGGCACGACTTGCGCATCGGCCTGCCCGCTCCGGGGGCTGAGCTGGTCTTCGGCGATGCGGGCGAATTCGCGCTGCTGTCGGCTTGGGATCCGCAATCGGTGCCGCGCCCGGAGTCGGTGAATCGTCGCGCCGACCAGGCTTTGCACGATGCGCTGCTCGCCAGCGGCAGGGTCTTCGTACCGGCGTTCTCTTCCGCGCCCGACCGCCGCTGGCGCGAACCGAGCTGGCTGGTGATGGACCTGCCGATGCCCGATCTGGACGCGATGGGGCGGCGCTTCGGCCAACTGGGCATGGTCGCTTGGCGGCGCGGGCAGCCGCTGCGGCTGCGCATGCTCGCGCCGATGCCCGACCGGCTGGAAGACCCGCTGGAACGACTCGGCTTCGTCGACTGGGTAGAATGAGCGGCTAGCCGCCGGACCGCGGCCTGCGACCCCCGATGACCGACGCCACCGCCCACACCCCGCCGTTGCTAGCCGCACACGGCCTGAGTTTCGCGCGCAACGAGCAAGCCGTGTTCGGGCCGCTGGATTTCGCCGTCGAATCCGGGGAGGCGCTGCTGGTGCAAGGCGACAACGGCGCCGGCAAGACCACCCTGCTGCGCGTGCTGGCCGGTTTGCTGCGGGCCGATGCAGGCGAAATCGAAATCGAAGGCCGGCGCGCCCGCAGCCGCGAACGCAGCCATGCGATCGCCTATCTCGGCCATCTGCCGGCTTTGAAGGCCGATCTTGGCGCCGTCGAGAACCTGGAATTCCTGTGCGGCCTGCATGGCCGCCGCCCCAGGCAGACGATCGCCGGCGCGCTCGGCATCGTCGGCCTGAGCGGCTACGAAGACGCGCTGGCGCGGCAATTGTCGGCCGGCCAGAAGAAACGCCTCTCTCTGGCGCGCCTGTGGCTGTCTCCGGCGCCGTTGTGGTTGCTGGACGAGCCTTACGCGAACCTGGACCTGGACGGCATCCACCTGGTCAATCGGATGATTTCGGCGCACCTGCAGGATGGCGGCGCGGCGCTGGTGACCACGCATGGCGCATATGCGGCGCCGCCGGTGCGGACGCGGGAATTGGTGCTGGGAGGCGGGGATGCTTAACCGCATGGCCGCACCGCTTTTAAAGCCGTCATTCCCGCGAAGGCGGGAATCCAGTGACTTTCGCTTCTCCATACAGCGACGATGCGATCTGCCATCCCGCGCGCCCTCACCCAACCCTCTCCCGCACAGCGGGAGAGGGCTAAAGCCAAGTCACTGGATTCCCGCCTTCGCGGGAATGACGGCAAAAAGCAAGGCAGATGGCGCATGAGCACTCCCTCCCTGCTCGAATCCGCCCGCGCCCTGCTCGTCCGCGACCTGCGCCTGCTCTGGCGCCGCCGCGGCGACGCGCTGCAACCGGCGCTGTTCGCCCTGCTGGTGACGATGCTGTTCGGCCTGGCGATGGGCGGCGAAGCGCAAACCCTGGCGCGGATCGCCGCGCCGGTGCTGTGGCTGGCCAGCCTGCTTGCCGGCCTGCTGGCACTGGACACCCTGTTCCGCGGCGACGCCGACGACGGCTCGCTCGAACAATGGCTGCTGGCGCCGGTACCGCTGGCTTGGCTGGTGGCGATCCGCGTTTTTGCGCACTGGGCGACCACGGCCCTGCCGCTGCTGGTCGCCACGCCGCTGTTGGCCGAGCTGCTACACCTGCCGCATGCCCAGTTGCCCGTGCTGCTGGCTTCGCTGGCGCTGGGCACGCCGCTGCTGAGCCTGTTGGGCGCCGTGGTGGCCGCTTTAACCGTCGGCATGCGCCGCTCCGGTATCCTTGTCGCCCTGCTGGCGCTGCCTTTGTATGTGCCGGTGCTGGTGTTCGGGGCGGGAAGCGTGGCTCGCGCCGCGCAGGGCCTGGACCCGGTCGGCGCGTTGCTGATGCTCGCCGCCGGCCTGGTACTGGCATTGGTGCTAGCGCCGTTGGCAGCTGCGGCGGCGATCCGGATCGCGCTCAGCTGAGGTCGCCACAGATGCATAGCCACCCACCTATCCCCCTGCCCTCTTTCGCCCTGCGCGAGAGGGAACGAAAAGAATGAATCCTGTCGTCCGCTGGTTCCACCAACTCGGTTCGCCGCCCTACTTCGACCGCTTCGCCGCGCGTTGGGCGCCGTGGTCCTATGGCCTGGCGGTGCTGGTGATGGCCTACGGTTTGTGGGGCGGGTTGTTCGACGTGCCGGCCGATTATCAGCAAGGCGACAGTTTCCGCATCCTTTACATCCATGTGCCGAGCGCTTGGATGAGCCTGTTCGTGTTCGCACTGATGGCCTTCTATGCCGCGATCGCATTGATCTGGCGGATCAAGCTGTGCGAGATCCTGGCGATGGCCTGCGCGCCGATCGGCGCGGCGTTCACGGCGATCACACTGGCCACCGGTTCTATCTGGGGCAAGCCGATGTGGGGCACCTGGTGGGACTGGGATCCGCGTCTGACCACCGAACTGGTGCTGTTGTTCCTGTATTTCGGCGTGATCGGCCTGTACCACGCCATCGACGACCGCCGCGCCGCCGCACGCGCCGCCGGCCTGCTGGCGATCGTCGGCGTCGCGCTGCTGCCGGTGATCCGCTATTCGGTGGTGTGGTGGAACTCGCTGCACCAGGGCCAGACCATCAGCCTGTTCGGCAAGTCGACGATGGACGCGAGCATGGTGCAGCCGCTGATCTGGATGATCGTCGGCACCAAGCTCTGGTTCATCGGCTCGCTGCTGGCCCGCGCGCGCGCGGACAATCTGCGCCGAGAGTTCGGGAAGGATTGGGTGCGGCAGTCGGCCGGCGGAGGCGCGAAATGAGTTATCAGAGCTATGTCATCGCCGCTTATTCGGTGTTCTTCGCCGTGCTGCTTTGGGATTTCGTCGCGCCGCGCGTCAGTATCCGGCAACTACTGAAAGCGGCGAAGACACGCGCGGCGCGGCAGACGAGAACCGACAAGAACGAGCCGCTGACAAGAGAATCGTGAATCACCAGACCCGTCATCCCGGCGAAAGCTGGGATGACGGAAGATAAAGAATCGAAAACCGATGAACCCCACCCGCAAACGCCGCTTGCTCCTGATCCTTGCGCTTGTCGCCGCCGCCGCGATCGCCACCGCATTGGTCGCGCTCGCGCTGCAGCGCAACGTCGCCTACCTGTACACGCCTTCGGAAGTGCTCAAGGGCGAAGCCGGCGAACAGGCGCGTTTCCGCCTGGGCGGCATGGTCAAAGCCGGCTCGTTCCAGCGCGCGCCGGGTTCGATGGAAGCGCATTTCGTGGTCGACGACGGCGATGCCACCCTGCCCGTCAGCTATACCGGCATCCTGCCGGACCTGTTCCGCGAAAAGCAGGCGGTGATCGCCACCGGACGCATGCAGGGCGATGTCTTCATCGCCGAACAGGTGCTCGCCAAGCACGACGAAACCTATATGCCCAAGGAAGTCGCCGACAAGATGGGGGCCGCGCACAAGAAGCACGATGTGCCGACGCCTGGGTCTGCGCAGTGAACGGAACAGCAAATCCCCCTTGCCCCCTTTTTTCAAAGGGGGGAACAGCAACAGCAGTGCGCTCGCCGAGCTGCAGCAATCGCGGCTCTTTGCTTTCTCCCCCTTTGAAAAAGGGGGGCGCAGGGGGATTTGGCGCTTTGCCGTCGCACTTCCCCGCAGCTGAGCCGCAAGAGCGCCACCATGCTGCCTGAACTCGGCCAAATCGCACTGATCCTGGCGATGCTCATCGCCGCCTTGCAGGCGGCATTGCCGCTGGTCGGCGCGCAGCGCGGCATCGATGCGTGGATGGCGGTCGCGCGGCCGGCGGCCTACGCGCAGCTGTCGTTGGTGCTGCTGGCGTTCGCCATCCTCACCTACGGCTTCGTGACCCAGGATTTCTCGCTGCAGTACGTCGCCGAGAACTCCAATTCGCTATTGCCGGTGGTATACCGCTACACCGCGGTCTGGGGCGCGCACGAAGGTTCGTTGCTGCTGTGGGCGCTGATCCTGGCCTTGTGGACCGGGGCGGTGGCGTACTTCTCGAAATCGTTGCCCGCACCGGTGATCGCGCGCGTGCTCGGCGTGCTGGGCTTGGTCACGGTCGGTTTCCTGGCCTTCCTGATCTTCACCAGCAATCCCTTCCTGCGTTTGCTGCCGGCCGCCGCCGAGGGCCGCGACCTGAATCCGCTGTTGCAGGACCCGGGCATGATCATCCATCCGCCGATGCTGTACGTCGGTTACGTGGGTTTCGCGGTGCCGTTCGCGTTCGCCATCGCCGCGCTGCTCGACGGCCGCATCGATGCGCGCTGGCTGCGCTGGACGCGGCCGTGGACCAATGTCGCGTGGGCCTTCCTCACCACCGGTATCGCGCTCGGCAGCTGGTGGGCGTATTACGAATTGGGCTGGGGCGGCTGGTGGTTCTGGGATCCGGTCGAAAACGCCAGCTTCATGCCTTGGCTGGCCGGCACCGCCTTGCTGCATTCGCAGGCCGTCACCGAAAAACGCGGCAGCTTCGCCAGTTGGACGCTGCTGCTGGCCATCG
Source organism: Luteimonas galliterrae (assembly GCF_023374055.1). Taxonomy (NCBI): domain Bacteria; kingdom Pseudomonadati; phylum Pseudomonadota; class Gammaproteobacteria; order Lysobacterales; family Lysobacteraceae; genus Luteimonas; species Luteimonas galliterrae. Next base: position 920,688 of record NZ_JAMBEP010000001.1, read on the forward strand.
CTACGTTCTCGCTGTCGTTGCTGGGCACTTTCCTTGTGCGCTCGGGCGTGCTGACCAGCGTGCATGCGTTCGCGGCCGATCCTTCGCGCGGGCTTTTCATCCTGATCTTCCTCGGCATCGTCATCGGCGGCTCGCTGCTGCTGTACGCCTTGCGCTCGCCGGCCAAGGACGAGGGCAAGCCTTTCGCCGCGGCATCGCGCGAAACCCTGCTGCTGGCCAACAATCTGCTGCTGGTCGCCGCCTGCGGCATGGTGTTGCTCGGCACGTTGTATCCGCTGCTGGCCGATGCGCTGGAGCTGGGCAAGATTTCCGTCGGCCCGCCGTATTTCTCGTTGCTTTTCGTGTTGCTGATGGCGCCGCTGGTGCTGCTGTTGCCGTTCGGTCCGGTGTCGCGCTGGCAGCGCGAGGAAGTGTCGCGTCCGATGAGGATGCTCGTGCCGTGGCTGGGACTCGCGCTCGGCATCGGCATCGCCGCGTTCTTCCTGGCGCCGCAGGGCCCGTTGAAGACCGCGGCCGGGCTTGCCGCAGCCGCCTGGGTCGCGGCCGGAACGTTGCGCTTCCTCTGGACGCGTTTGTCAGGCAACGGCGCGCGTTTCACCGCCGAAATGCTGGGCATGACGCTGGCGCACGTCGGCATCGCAGTTTTTCTGGTCGGCGCCTTGCTGACTGAGGGCCTCAGCCAACAGCGCGAGCTCGCGCTGGCGCCGGGCCAATCGGTCGAGCTGGGCCGCTACGCATTCCGCTTCGACGGCGCGACGCACCACGAAGGCCCCAACTACGTCGCAGACCGCGGCACCGTGCAGGTGCTGCGCGACGACGTGCCGCTGACCACGCTGCACCCCGAGAAACGCAGCTACGCCAGCGGCGGCCAGGTAATGACCGAGGCAGACATCGCGCCCGGCGTCTTCCGCGACCTGTACGTGGCGCTCGGCGAACCGCTGGGCAACGATGCCTGGGCCGTGCGCGTGCACGTGAAACCGTTCGTTCGCTGGATCTGGTTCGGCGCGGCATTGATGGCATTGGGCGGTCTCGTCGCCGCGTCCGATCGCCGTTTTCGCGCGACGCGCAACGATGCCCTCATTAAAGAGCGCGCGGTGAAGCGCGCGCAACCCTGGGCCGACGGGCCCGACGCCTCTGGCGAAAGCGCGCCGCGCCGCCACGAAGAAAGCATGTCCGACGTATCCGCAGGAGACAGCGACTGATGAAACGCTGGTTACCACTGTTCGTTTTCATCGCCTTGGGCGTGCTGCTCGCCGCCGGCGTCTGGCTCAGCCGCAACCCCAACCGCGATGCGCTGCCGTCGCCGCTGATCGGAAAGCCCGCGCCAGCGTTCGACCTGCCGGTGCTGCACGACCCCGGCCACCGCGTCTCGTCCAGGCAATTGCGCGGCGCCCCGTACGTGATGAACGTCTGGGGCAGCTGGTGCGCCGAATGCCGCGTCGAGCATCCGGTGCTGACCCGTTTCGCCGAAACCAAGCGCGTGCGCGTGATCGGCTACAACTGGAAGGACGAGCGCGCCGACGCATTGCGCTGGCTGGAACAGTTCGGCAATCCCTTCTTCGTGGTCGTTACCGACGTGGAAGGCAAGACCGCGATCGACTGGGGCATTTACGGCGCGCCAGAGACCTTCCTCGTGGATGCGAAAGGCATCGTCCGCTGGAAGCATGTCGGGCCGCTGACCGATACGGTGGTGATGGAAGAGTTGTTGCCGGCGTTGGAAGCTGCCGAGAGCAAGCGCTGATGTCCGCCGCCCACTCTGTCCCAAAAGGCGTCATCCCGGCGAAAGCCGGGATCCAGCGCCTTTGCCTTATGCCGTCATCCCAGCGAAAGCTGGGACCCATTTTGTCTTTGAGCCGTTTCGTTATCGAAGCAGGATCAAAATGGGTCCCAGCTTTCGCTGGGATGACGGTGAAGAGGTTCGCGCTCTCAATCGTCGCGATGCTCGCGCTTACTGCATCCGTTGCTTATGCCCAAACCCCCACCGACCCCACCCCGCTGCAATTCCAGAACAGCGTTGAAGAACGCCGCTTCCACGCCCTCGCCGCCGAACTGCGTTGCGTGATGTGCCAGAACCAGTCGCTGGCCGATTCCAACGCGATGATCGCCCACGACCTGCGCGCCGAAGTGCTCGAACTGATGCGTCAGGGCAAAACCGATGCGCAGATCAAGGCTTTCCTCGCCCAGCGCTACGGCGATTTCGTCCTGTACAAGCCGCGCGTGGAATCCAAGACCTGGCTGCTGTGGTTCGGCCCGGCCGCGCTGTTGCTGATCGGCGGTTTCGTGGTCTATCGCGTGGTGCGCAGGCGCGGTAGCGACCTAAGCGTGGCGGCCGACGATAAACAGGAGTGGTGATGGCGCTTTTCATCGTCCTCGCCGCCCTGCTGGCGATTCTCGCTGTGGCTTTCGTACTGCGGCCGCTGTGGCGCAGCCGCCCTGCGTCCGCCGCCGGGTTGACCGGTGCATTGCTGCTGTCGACCGCGGGTCTGTACTGGCTGGTCGGCACGCCGGCCTCGCTCGACCCGGTAGCGCAGCGCGCACCCGCGAGCATCGAAGAAGCGATCGCCCAACTCGAAGGCGATCTGCAACGCGACCCGCGCCAGATCGACGGCTGGCGCCTGCTCGGTCGCGCCTATCGCGAGCGGCAGCAACCGGAAAAATCGCGCGATGCCTACGCCAAGGCGGCGGCGCTGGCTCCCGACAACGACGACGTGCAGGTGGAATACGCCGAATCGCGCGCCCTGGCCAATCCCCAGCATCGCTTCGACCAAGAAGCCGTGGCGTCCTTGGAAGTCGTGCTGAAGCGCTCGCCGCAGCATCAGCGCGCGCGCTGGTTCCTGGGCATCGCGCAACGTCAGGCCGACAAGCCGGCGGAGGCTGCGCAGACCTGGGAACCATTGCTGGCTATGGTCGATGAGAACACCGCCGCCACGCTGCGCCCGCAGATCGACGCCGCACGCACCGCCGCAGGCTTGCCGCCCTTGCCGGCCGCCGAAAAGAATGCGCAGCCTGCGGCCGGCGCTACGGCGCTGACCGTCAAAGTGTCGCTCGACCCCGATTTCGCTTCGCGCGTGCGCCTGCGCGGCGACGCGAGCGTGTTCGTGATCGCACGCAAACCCGGCGGCCCACCGATGCCGGTCGCGGTCGAAAAGCATTCGCTCCAGGAATTGCCGCTGACCGTCGTGCTCGACGACGCGGACGGCCCGATGCCTACCCAGAAGCTGTCCGCGCTGCAGGAAGTCGAGATCGTCGCGCGCTTGTCGGCCAGCGGCAACGCTATGCGGCAAGAAGGCGACCTGGAATCGGAACCGATGCGGGTGGCGTTGCCGGCGAAGCAGCCGGTGGAGCTGGTGATCGGCGCCAAATCCTTATGAAAGCGGCTTTTCGTGGGAGCGGCTTCAGCCGCGAGCTTTTTTCACACCGGTGCATGCGCCTAAGATCAAGAGCTCGCGGCTGAAGCCGCTCCCACGAAAAGCAACACATTAAACTGGCCCATGACCGAATTCATCCCCCCAGGCACCCGCTTCGCCACCTTGCCCTCGCCTTTTCCGATGAAACGCGGCGGCGAACTGCACGGCGCGCGCATCGCCTACGAAACCTGGGGCGCATTGAACGCAGCGCGGGACAATGCGGTGCTGATCGTCACCGGCCTGTCGCCCGATGCGCACGCGGCCGCCAACGAAGGCGACCCCGAAGCCGGCTGGTGGGAAGCGATGCTCGGCCCCGGCAAGCCCATCGACAGCGATCGCTGGTTCGTGGTTTGCGTCAATTCGCTCGGCAGTTGCAAGGGCTCCACGGGTCCCGCGTCGGTGAACCCCGATACCGGCGATCTCTACCGCCTCGCCTTTCCGGAGTTGTCCATCGAGGACATCGCCGACGCCGCCGTGCACGTGGCGCGCTCGCTGGGCATCGAGCAGCTGGCCTGCGTCATAGGCAATTCGATGGGCGGCATGACCGCGCTCGCCTTGCTGGCGCGGCATCCGTCGTTCGCGCGCAGCCATATCAATATCTCCGGCGCGGCGCGCGCGCTGCCGTTCTCGATCGCGATCCGCTCGCTGCAGCGCGAGGCCATCCGCCTGGATCCGAAGTGGAACAACGGCCGTTACGACGAGCAGAACTACCCCGAAAGCGGCATGCGCATGGCGCGCAAGCTCGGCGTGATCACCTATCGCTCGGCGCTGGAATGGGACGGCCGCTTCGGCCGCGTCCGGCTGGATTCGGACCGGCGCGACGACGAGGATCCGTTCGGCCTGGAATTCGAGGTGGAAAGCTATCTCGAAGGCCACGCCCGCCGCTTCGTGCGGCGCTTCGACCCGAACTGCTATCTCTATCTCAGCCGCTGCATGGATTGGTTCGACCTGGGCGAATCCTGCGGCGGATCCGCGGACGATGGTTTGGCGCGGATCCGTATCGGCCGCGCATTGGCCATCGGCGTGCATACCGACATCCTGTTCCCGCTGCAGCAGCAACAGCAGATCGCCGATGGGCTGCGCGCCGGCGGCAATCAGGCCGCCTTCCTAGCGCTGGAGTCGCCGCAGGGCCATGACGCCTTCCTGGTGGATATCGACCGGTTCGGGCCGGCTGTCTCCGGGTTCCTGGCCATGCTCTAACCCCTTCCCCTTCAAGGGGAAGGCTGGGATGGGGATGGTTTTGAGCTCCACCTCAGCTACCGGGATTAAAACCATCCCCACCCAGCCCTCCCCTTGAAGGGCAGGGCTTTAATGCGCCGTTCCGGCCGGTAATTCGCGACGGCGAGCGAATGCCCGGCCACGGCGTTAGAATGCCCGTATGAACGCCATCCAGTCTGACTGTCACAGCGTCGAATTCCAGGGTCGCGACAAGCTGGTCGCCGCGGTCGACGCCGCCGTCGCGCAAGCCGACGAGCACGCCGTCACCGCCGCGCTGCGCAACAGCCTGTGCGCGCTGATCCGCGATCCGGACGTGCATCTCCCCGACTGCGTGTTCGAACCCATCGAAGACCATTACGCGCGCCGCGAGATCTACCGCAGCCCGGAGCACGGCTACAGCGTCGTGGCGATGACCTGGGGCCCCGGCCAAGGTACGCCGATCCACGATCATTCCGGCTTGTGGTGCGTGGAAGGCGTCTGGGACGGCGAACTGGAAATCACGCAGTACGAATTGCTGGAACGCGAAGGCGACCGCTTCCGCTTCCGCGCCGCCGGCGGCATGCACGCCGGCCCCGGCAGCGCAGGCAGCCTGATTCCGCCGCACGAATACCACACCATCGGCAACGCCAGCGCCGACCGCGTCGCGGTATCGCTGCATATCTACAAGGCGCCGATGGAGTGCTGCTCCAAGTTCCAGCCGCAGTCGGGCGAGTGGTTCTTGCGCACCGACAGCGAGTTGCGGACCGACGAAGCGGCCTGAGCCGAACCGTTCGTATCCGCCTGGCGCGGACGCCATCCGCCACCGAACAGGTAGCCCGATGCTGACCGATCTTCTGCTGGCTTCGTTCCACCATCTGCTGTTTTTCGGCTTGATCTCGATGCTGGTCACCCAATCGGTGCTGCTGGCCCGCCCGATCGACGCCGCCGCGCTCGAGCGCCTGCGCGGCGTGGACCGCGGCTACGGCATCGTCGCGGTACTGCTGCTGGCGGTCGGCTTCGCCCGGGTCTTCCATGGCATGAAGGGCTACGACTTCTATCTGCACAATCCCTGGTTCCATGCCAAGGTCGGCGCTTTCCTGCTGGCCGCCGTGCTGTCGATCTGGCCGACGCTGCGCTTCCTGCGCTGGCGCAAGGCCCTGAAGGCAGATCCGGCCTTCGTCCCGCCCGCCGCGGAAGTCGCCGGCCTGAGCCGGATCATCCGCTTCGAGCTGATGCTGATCGCGGTGATCCTGGTCTGCGCCGCGGCCATGGCCCGCTACGGCGGTTTCTAGCCCTCTCCCGCTTGCGGAAGAGGGTTGGGTGAGGGCGAGTCGCGATGACCTGGCCCACTCCGCTATACTTTGCGGCCGCGCCGAAGTGGCGGAATCGGTAGACGCAGCGGACTCAAAATCCGCCGCCCTTAAAAGCGTGTGGGTTCGAGTCCCACCTTCGGCACCAAGAAAAACAAGAGCTTAGCCGCGAGGCTAGGCCCTTTCCTTTTGGGCAACCGCAGATTTATACATGCTTTGTAACTCCGCTTAAGGCGGCCTAGCAGATCGGCAGTTTAAGCACGTCTTATTTGCCGCGACCTGGCTTCTGCGTGAGCGCCGAACCCGCCGCAGTCTTCGCTGATTTGCTTGTACCGGCGCCGCGCAGGGCCTTAGAGGCAGCAGACGCGGCGCCGCCTGACGTTGACTTTGAATTGCTGCGCTGACTTAGCGCAGAGCCTGCTGCGCTTTTCGCAGACTTACTAGATCCGCTTTCGCGCAGAACCTTAGACGCTGCGCTCGCAGCACGCTTACTTGTTTGCTCTGACTTCGCCATCGTTCAACTCCAATGTTTGTTTAAGTTTTGAAGATATATCACTGGTTGACGGCTCATTGAACAGCAAGAACGCCAGCCATATCAGAAGAGCTGCAAAAATAAACGAACTCAGGATGCCGCTTCCTAGATTCATGAAGAACTGTGGCCAGAATCGCTTTAAATCCTTGATGGCGCCAACAACAATGCCGTTTTCGATATCTTTCCGATACGTCGCATCAAATTCCTCAACCGCCTCTGCACCGTAAGCCTCTAACGCAGACTCTGCCTCACCTTTCGCACGGATCAAAACACTCTGCGGTTGCGATGCATACCAATCATCAATCTGTGCAGAAGTTGGGCGCTTTCCTGTGGTATCTAGCTTGTGCTTGATCCATTCAATGCGCTGCTCCTCAACAATTGCAAAAGCCACTAAACCAAGCAGCCAACTTTGATTAGACTCCTCAACCAGCTCCCTATAGATGTCATCCGAGCTGGTGTACTTAATAGCCATTTAGTACCCCTGAGAATACGACAAACGCTACCGATATGACGTTAAATGCCCCTGCTCATGTACGCCATGGATGTGAGCAGGGGATAACTTTACGGCTCGATCGTTGGCCACAAACTTTCAATCAGCCGCGCGTTTTCTTCTAAGTCCTGCATCGTCTTCTTTCGAGGTTTGCGGCCTCGATAAAGGACCCCCGTAAATAGATCGATGTACTCTAGCTGTTGGGGTTTTAACTCCACCCCATTCTGCTTGAGAATCCAGTAGGCAATTTCAAGCGTAATCCGTGCCACTTCCGGGCTGCACTGCTCAGCCTTCTCATTGAAATATATAAAGCGCTCTTCCTTACCTTCATATGCCACCAAATCCGGAGAGAGACGAAGCTCAAGATTCCGGATGTATGCTTGGCAGCGAGGAAATGAGATCGGCTTCAACCCGCGCTGGGCGTGCTCTGAATTCAAAAATTCGCCCAGCACCCTGGTTAGATGCATACGTTGAGGTGCGTTACGCATCCTCTGAATTTGGGCTCGGGTATCAACTAAACTTTCAGGGCCACGCTCTAGAAAAGCGCGAATTCCGCGCTTCGAGATTGCGTAGTACGGCTGCTTGAAAACTTGCGGTTCCAATCTCGGGAACTTCTGATCTCGCAGTAACCGTATTTGGTCTGCACCGGGCAATAAGAAATACTTTGCCGCGTTTCTGGCAGACAACCGGGGATTCAAAATTACATGGGGTTTAGGGACAGCGCTCATATCTGTTTGATTTCCTTTTGCATCTACGAATGAAAAAAGGGCGACATCGCTGTCCCCTTCCGTTTCTCATTTACCGCGCGATTTCGACGGCGACGGTTTCGGAACGTTGTTGCGTTCCTTGACCGTGGTCGATTTGTGCGTTTCGGCGTATTGCTTGGTGACGAACTCGCCGGACTTCGCACTGCGGTACTGAGTGGTCTTCTTGTCGCTCATTGCGATTCACCTCTGGTCGTTGGTTGGATTCAGTCATTGCGACTGCCCAACGGAACACCGCCGTCCCCAAGTAGGGATCGAAGATGGCCACTTGGCCGGAAGTGGAGACCTGCATAGATGCTTGCCGAAAGGGGCCATATCGGCCTATACTTTCGTGTCTGCCAGGACGGGCAGCTAACGCGATCCACTATCCGAACCATTGGACAGTCTGTTCAGGTTCTAGGTTGTGGTTCCCTCCTTAGCTGTCAGTTGTAGAACAAGCGCCCCGCCCATGCGGGGCGTTTTTTTTGGGACAGTTCGTCTCGATTTTATCACCCTTTAACGAATTAACAAGCACCTGCAACCACTATATGTGGTCTCATCAGATGAGACAGACCACTACACACAGTGTTTCCACCCCGTTACCCACAAGAAACCTGAACGACATATTGGCTCGTGGCAACGGCACAATCCTCTCCCCTTAAACTACCGCCACCACGACGGAATTGTGATGGTAGTCACGTTTTTCAAGGGCTTCGAGGCGAAAAAAGGGTCGACAGCTCTGGGAGATGCCGACCCTGCACCCACCAAGCGGAATGTGCGTTACGTTGGGCGCCCGATTCGCATATCCGCCGTAGTGGCCCAAGCGATACGTTGGACCCCACACCGCATGCATCAAGATGCGGTCGGCACCGCTGGAGCGTGTGGGTTCGAGTCCCCACCTTCGCACCAAGAAAAAAGGGTTAGGCTTCGCAGCCTGACTTTTTTATGTGGCGACTATCCATCGGCCCCATCGGAGCCTGGGTCAACGGAGAACCGGGGTGGAAGTCAGGACTGCCTACGAAACGGAGCTCGATGCCTTGGCCCGGCTTTGGCACGAAGGGTGGGTCGATTCGCATGCGCCTATCCTGCCGCCGGCGCTCGCCAAGTACCGGACGCTGGAGAGTTTCAGAAGCAGGCTGCAATCACTCATGCCGCAGGTGCGGGTAATAGGCGAACCCGGGCAGCCGCTCGGGTTGTGCATCACCCGGGGCGACGAGCTCTATCAACTCTTCGTTTCGGCCGCCGCGCGAGGCACCGGAGTCGCCGTTGCCCTATTGGCCGATGGCGAGGCGCGGTTGCGCGATCGCGGCGTCCATGCCACTTGGCTGACCTGTGCGATAGGCAATCACCGGGCGGCGAGGTTCTACGAGAAAAACGGCTGGGTGCTGGCGGGAAACATGATCGATGAGTTGCCGACCCCCGATGGCGCATTCCCGCTCGAAGTGTGGCGTTTCGAGAAAACGCTGAGCCAGTCCGCGTAGCTCGGGTAAGCGCAGCGCACCCGGGATTCGGCGCATAACGCGGCTGCTCGTTCTCCTGCCGATTTGCGCGAGCGCTACGCAAACGCGTCTAGCACACAAATGTCTAACGCGCCGAGTCCGGCTCGGCAAGCACCGGTACGGTCATTTCCGGCAGCGCCAATAGCCTGCAGCCTGCCCATGCGCGTGGGTTAAATTGACGGCACTACAGGAGAGCCTGCCATGCCCCATCGTTTTGTCTTGTCGCTGCCGATCGCCGCCCTGCTCGCCTGTCTGCCCGCCTTCGCCTCCGATGCCGATGACGTCAAGGCGATCCTGCAGGCCGAAACCGAGATCTGCGCGGCGTTCGAGCGCGAGGATGCGCAATGGCTGGAGCAGCATCTGGACCCGACGTTCACCCTGACCAGTTCCACCGGCAAAGTCACCACCCGCGCCGACGAAGTCGCCGACCTGCGCCGCGGCACGCGATACGACGTGTTCCGCAACCGCGATACGGTCGTCCGCCTGTACGGCGACGCCGCGGTGACCACCGGCATCACGCGGGTCGAGGGCAAGAGCGACGGCAAGCCCTATTCGCTGGATTTCCAGTTCACCGACACTTACGTACGCAAGCCCGAGGGTTGGGTGATCGTGGCCAGCCATGCGTCGCGTTTGCCGGTGAAGTGACGTATTCACCGTTCTCGTGTCATCCCGAGCGCAGCGAGGGATCTGCTAACGCGGAATGTGAGGAAGAGCTCGCGGCTAAAGCCGCTCCTACGAAGAGCGGTCTGCTATGCGGGTGTTCCCCCGCCGCTCTTGTCGTGTAGAATCGCCGCTCGGTTCGCCGAGGCCGCCGCTATGAGAATTGTTTTTTAACTGACAAGCCGCACCGCTCCCGGGTCGCCTGACCCCGGATGCCCCTTGTCCCGCCGCGGCCCATGGCCGCGCGCCTCCATTCTCGGAAACCCACTCATGTCTCTTACCGACTTTCGCGCCGGCAAGGCCGCGATCGCCTTCATTCTGGTCACCGCGATGCTGGACATCGTGGCGATGGGCATCGTCATTCCGGTGCTGCCGACGCTGATCGAACAGTTCACCGGCTCCAATGCCCGCGCCGGCGTGATCAACGGCGTGTTCGTGGCGCTGTGGGCGCTGATGCAGTTCGTCGCGTCGCCGATCATCGGCTCGCTGTCCGACCAGTATGGACGCCGGCCGGTGATCCTGCTCTCCACCGCAGGCTTGGCCGCCGACTACGTGCTGATGGCCGTGGCGCCCGACCTGTGGTGGCTGGCGCTGGGCCGCATCGTCGCCGGCATCACGTCGGCAAGTTTCACCACGGTGTACGCGTACATGGCCGACATCACCGAACCGGAACAGCGTGCGCGCGGCTACGGGCTGATCGGCGCCGCGTTCAGCGCCGGCTTCGTCGCAGGACCGCTGCTGGGCGGCGTGCTGGGCGAAATTTCGCCGCGTGCGCCGTTCTGGACGGCGGCGGCGATGAGCGGCGTCGCGTTCCTGTACGGCGCCCTCATTCTGCCCGAGTCGCTGCCGCCGGAAAAACGCATGGCGTTCTCGTGGCGCCGCGCCAATCCGCTGGGCGCGATGCGGCTGCTGCAGTCGCATCACGAATTGCTCGGCCTGGCCGGCGTCAACTTCCTGCTGTACTTCGCCCACCACGTGTTTTCGGCGGTGTTCGTGCTGTACGCCGGCTACCGCTACGGGTGGAGCCCGTGGCAGGTGGGCGTGTTGTTGGCGATGGTCGGCGTACTCGACATGCTCGTCCAGGGCGTTCTGGTCGGACCGGTAGTGAAGCGTTTCGGCGACCGCAAGACGATGGTGTTCGGCCTGTTCGCCGGCGCGGTCGGCATCGCCTGCATGGGACTGGCGCCGAGCGGACTGCTGTTCGCGCTGGCGATGCTGCCGAACGCGCTGTGGGGCCTGGCGATGCCGACGATCCAGTCGCTGATGACGCAACGCGTCTCCGAATCCGAACAGGGCCAGTTGCAGGGCGCCAACAACAGCGTCGCCAGCATCGCCGGCGTGCTGTCGCCGTTGTTCTTCGGCACGCTTTACGCGGTATCGATCGGGCCTGATGCGCGCTTGCCGCATCCCGGCGCGGCCTTCTTGATCGCAGCGCTGGTGCTGGCCTTCGCAGGCGTGATCGGCTGGCGCGTTGCGCGACGCGCGCATCGGGAGACGCTGGCGAAAGCCGAAACTTGACGTCGCGGGCGCGGAGCTCGCCGATCCGCGCCCGCTGCCGCCGGCAAACCTGTCCGGAAACGGCGAGCAAACGCAACGCAGCGGTGGCATACCGATGCCGCGCAACAGTTCTGCGTTGCGCGCGAAGACAAACCGACGTCCTTTGTCATCCGTCGGCCGCGCACGCGCGGCCGCCACGGGTTCGCTCGGCCCGAAGGAGGCCCCATGAAGACTTCTATCGCACTTTCCGTACTGTCCGCGGCGCTGATGGCCAGCCCGGCCTACGCTGCGGATTCCGAAGCATCGCGCTCATCGCTGCAAATCCGCTACCGGCTGGAACTGCTGTCCACGCTCGGCGGCAACGCCACTTCCGGCAACAGCATCAACGACCGCGGCTGGGTCGCCGGCCAGTCGAGTTTCGAAGGCGAACAGGTCACCCACGCGGTTTTGTGGCGAGGAAACGCGCGCACCGACCTGGGCACGCTCGGCGGCGCGGGCACCAATAGCGCGGTGCTGTGGCCGGTGAAGAACATACGCGGCATCGTCACCGGCATCGCCCAGACCGACGAACCCGATCCGCTGAACGAGATCTGGAGCTGCGGCTTCTTCTTCCCCGAAGCCACGGCCACGGGCAAACGCTGCATGGGCTTCAAGTGGCAGAACGGCATCATGACCCGGCTGCCGCCGTTCGCCGGCGGCACGCACAGCTTCGCGACCGGCACCAACAACTGGGGCCAGACCGTGGGCTGGGCGGAGAACGGCGTGCACGATCCCGAGTGCACCGCGCCGCAGGTCCTGCAGTTCCGCGCCGCGATGTGGGGCCCGGGCAAGCACCAGTTGCGCGAGCTTCCGCCTCTGCCCGGCGACGGCGTCAGCTCGGCCACGGCGATCAACGACCGCGGCCAGGTCGTCGGCATCTCCGGCGCCTGCAGCAACGCCGTCGGCGGGCTCAGCGCCAAAAGCAATGTGCTGTGGGAGAACGGCCAGCCGCAGGACATCGGCGATTTCGGCGGCATCGCCTGGAACACGCCGATGGCGATCAACCAACGCGGCGACGTGGTCGGCTTCGCCAACCGTTCCGCAGAGGTCGGCACCTCCTTCCGGCCGCGCGCCTTCCTGTGGACCAAGGGCCAGCCGATCAAGCGCCTGGACCTGCTGCCTGCCCACGATGCCGAGCAACTCGGCCGCGGCCAAGCGCTGGGCATCAACGAGTGGCGCCAGATCGTGGGCCAATCCTGCAACAGCGCAGGCGGCGACTGCCGCGCCGTGATCTGGCAGAACGGCGTACCCAGCGATCTGAACCTGCTGATCTCGCCCGGGAACACCGCATTGCTCACCGCGGCCAACGACATCGACAACCTGGGCCGGATCACCGGCGTCGCCAGCGTGGCGGGCAAGACGGTGGCATTCGTGGCGACGCCGTTCATCGCCGGACATTGAAACCGCCGCGGCCGATGGCCGCTAAAGCCAGCGATTACAAGCACTTAACGACCAGGGAAAAAGATTCGGAAATTTGTCGATAACGCCGTCTTCGATTCGTCGATGCCATAAGAGGCCAGCGCTGCCGGCGCCCGTCGCCGGCAGCCGCCTCCCTTCCCAACCGACGAGGAGAAACGACGATGCGATTCATGGTGATAGTCAAAGCCGACCAGGACAGCGAAGCCGGCGTGCTGCCGACCCAAGAGCTGCTGGCCGAAATGGGCAAATACAACGAAGAACTGGTCAAGGCCGGCGTAATGCTGGCCGGCGAAGGCCTGCAGGCCAGTTCCAAGGGCGCACGCGTCAAATTCCATGGCGGCAAGCGCACTTCGGTCATCGACGGCCCGTTCTCGGAAACCAAGGAACTGGTCGCCGGGTTCTGGCTGTGGCAGGTGCGTTCCAAGGAAGAAGCGATCGAATGGCTCAAGCGCGCGCCGTTCGGCGACGGCGCCGAGGTCGAGATCCGCCAGGTGTTCGAAGCCGAGGATTTCGGCGCCGAATTCACCCCCGAACTGCGCGAGCAGGAAGAGCGCCTGCGCGCCGAAGTCGCGCGCCGGCAATAACGCGGACCGTACCCGGCGCGCCGACCCGAACGTATCGAATATGTCGATGTTGTGGCTGCTGCTGCACCGCGATCCCGCCGCTGCGGACCAGAGGCGCGAGGAAACCGTCTCCGCGAACGAATCGCGCGAACTTGCAGAAATGGAGGCGCGAGCGACGGAGACGGTGCGGGCCGGTATCGGCCTCCATGCCTGCGGGCGGCATCGCCTGACCGGTGCGGACCGCATGGATCACTGACGTTCCGGGCCTTGCGCGCACCCATCGATGATGGTTTGATCGGTCGCCATGACGGCGACCGAGACCCACCGCACCATCGATGCCGTCTGGCGGATCGAATCGGCCAGGCTGATCGCCGGCTTGGCGAGAATGGTGCGCGACGTAGGGCTGGCGGAAGAGCTCGCCCAGGACGCGCTCGTCGCTGCGCTCGAGCGCTGGCCCGAATCGGGCGTGCCCGACAACCCCGGCGCATGGCTGATGGCTACGGCCAAGCATCGCGCGATCGACCGCCTGCGCCGCAGCAAGCTGCAGCAGCGCAAACACGAAGAAATCGGCTACGAACTGGAAGACGTGCAGGAGGCCACGGCGACCCGGATCGAGGATTTCGTCGACGACGATATCGGCGACGACCTGCTGCGCCTGGTCTTCACCGCCTGCCATCCGGTGCTGTCCACCGAAGCCCGGGTCGCGCTTACGCTGCGCCTGCTGGGCGGCCTGACCACCGAAGAGATCGCGCGCGCCTTCCTGGTGCCCGAGCCGACGGTGGCCCAGCGCATCGTCCGCGCCAAGCGCACCCTCGCCGATGCGCAGGTGCCCTACGAAGTGCCGCGCGGGCCCGAGCTGGCCGAGCGGTTGTCGTCGGTGCTCGGCGTCATCTACCTGATCTTCAACGAAGGCTATTCGGCGACCGTCGGCGACGACTGGATCCGGCCCGGCTTGTGCGACGAGGCTTTGCGCCTGGGACGCATCCTGGCCGAACTGGCGCCATCGGAACCCGAAGTGCACGGTCTGGTGGCGCTGATGGAAATCCAGGCTTCGCGCGCAGGCGCACGCGTGGGGCCGTCGGGGCAACCCATCCTGCTGCTCGACCAGGACCGCGCGCGTTGGGACCGCCTGCTGATCCAGCGCGGGCTAGCCGCATTGGAACGCGCCGAAAAACTCGGCGGCGCGCGCGGTCCCTACGCTTTGCAGGCGGCGATCGCAGCCTGCCATGCGCGCGCGCTGGCGCCGGAGCAGACCGATTGGGCGCGCATCGTCGGCTTGTACGGCGCCTTGGCCGAACTATCGCCCTCGCCCGTCGTGGAATTGAACCGCGCTGTCGCGTTGGCCATGCTCTTCGGCCCGGCGGCGGGGTTGGATCTGGTCGATGCGCTGACCGACGAGCCTGCGCTGAAGAGCTACCACTTGCTGCCTAGCGTGCGCGGAGACCTGCTCAAGAAGCTGGGCCGCTTTGACGAAGCCCGCGCCGAGTTCGAACGCGCGGCTTCGCTCACCCGCAATGCGCGCGAGCGCGACCTGCTGCTCGAGCGGGCGCGGGATGCCGCTGCGGCCGCTTCCGGACAGGCATAGCCGCCGATCATTTCAGGACGCGGTAATGCAGGTGGGTGACCCGCGGCGACTGCGCCTGCCGGATCAACTCGAGATCGATGCCGTCGACGCCGAGGCGATCGAACAGCCGCACGCCGCGAGCCATCAGGATCGGGACCACTTGCAGTTTCAGTTCGTCGACCAGTCCGGCCTTGAGCGCCTGCTGCGCGGTATCGGCGCCCATCACGGTGACATCCCGGTCGCCGGCCGCCGCGCGCGCTTGGGCGATCGCGCTTTCGATGCCGTCGGCAACGAAGGTGAATGCGCCGCTTTTCTGGGCCAGCGGCGCCTGTGGGCGATGGGTCAGCACGAAACAAGGCGCCGGATACGGCACGTCCTTCCACTCGCCGATGCCGACGTCGAAAGTGCGCCTGCCGAGCACCACGGCGCCGGTGCCTGCTTGCATCTGTTCCGCCGCTTCGGCATCGATCGCATCTTGGGGTTTTTCGAAGATCCAATCGTGCAGATGCAAACCGGCATCGCCCTCGCCCATCGGCGATGCGACGGTGACGCCCGGACCGGCGATGAAGCCGTCCAGCGACATCGAAAAATGCAGTACGACTTTGCTCATATCGAACGATCCTTCTTCCTTGTGCGTTTTTGGGCACCCAGCCAAGCGGCGATATCGTCGATCGCGGGGCAAGCCCCGCTCTACAAAGAGCGGGGCAAGCCGCCGGGACGACCGCGCAAGGCGGCGCAAGCTCCGCTCAGAGGCTGACGATGGGCTTGAAACCGCCGTAGATCATGCGCTTGCCGTCGAAGGGCATGTTGTCCGGGCCCATCTTCGCGATGCGCGGATCGGCCATGACCTTCTTGTTGACCGCGTCGCGGTGTTTGCGGGACTTGTAGCGGATCCACGAGAACACCACCACTTCGTCCTTCTTCAGCTTGACGCTCATCGCGAACGAGGTGACCTTGCCCGGCGGCACGTCGTCGGCGACGCACTCGAGATACTCCAACGCGCCGTATTCCATCCAGATCTTGCCCGCTTTGCGCGAGAAGCGGCGGTAGGCCTCTACGTTCTTCTTCGGTACCGGTACCACGAATCCATCGACGTAGCTCATGATTCCTCCAGCGGGGTGGGTGAACTTGAGCGCCTAAGCAGGCGCCCTTCCGGGTACGACGCACGGCACGGACCGAATTCGACATCCGTCGGCGATTTTCTCGCCGGGGCCGCAATCGGCAGTTCGGGACTGGCTCCGGCGGCGCAATGGCGCCCAGAGTGCCGGCAATGGCGTTAATCCTGCGATCATGTCGCATGACCGCATTCGCCGCCCTGCCCTTGTCCCCCGCCCTGCTGCAAGGCCTGGAATCGCTCGAATTCGCCGATACGACGCCGATCCAGGCCCAAGCCCTGCCGGCGATCCTCGACGGCCGCGACCTGATCGCGCAGGCGCCGACGGGCAGCGGCAAGACCATCGCCTTCGCGCTCGGCTTGCTGCAGCGCGTCGATCCGCAGCAGATCCAGACCCAGGCGCTGGTGCTGTGCCCGACCCGCGAACTGGCCGATCAGGTCGGCAAGGCGATCCGCCGGCTCGCGGTCGGCATCCCCAACCTGAAACTGTCGCTGCTGTGCGGCGGCATCCCGCTCGGGCCGCAGCTGGCGTCGCTGGCGCATGCGCCGCACGTGGTGGTCGGCACGCCCGGCCGCATCCAGGAACTGCTTCGCAAGCAGGCCTTGGGCCTGGCCGGCGTGCGCACGCTGGTGCTGGACGAAGCCGACCGCATGCTCGACATGGGCTTCGAGGAAGCGATCCGCGACATCGTCGGCAAGACGCCCAAAACCCGGCAGACCCTGCTGTTCTCGGCGACTTACCCGGAAGCGGTCCGCGGCCTGGGACGCCGCATGCTGCGCGATGCCGTCGAAGTGACGGTCGGCGGCGAATCCGAGACGCCCGCCATCGAGCAATGGTTCTACGAGGTGGACGCCTCGCAAAAGCCCGCCGCGCTCGCCGGTTTGCTGATCGAGCACCGGCCGGAATCCAGCGTGGTGTTCTGCAACATGCGCCGCGATACCGAGGCGCTGGTGTCCGAACTGATGCGTTACGGCTTCTCGCCGCTGGCGCTGCACGGCGACATGGAACAGCGCGACCGCGACGAGGTGCTGGTGAAGTTCGCCAACCGCAGCTGCAACGTGCTGGTCGCCAGCGACGTGGCCGCGCGCGGACTGGACGTGAAAGACATCGGCGCGGTGATCAACTACGAACTGCCGACCGACCCGGACGTCTATACCCACCGCATCGGCCGCACCGCACGCGCCGGACGAAGCGGCTTGGCCTTGAGCCTGTGCGCGCCGCCGGAAATACCGCGCGCGCTGGCGCTGGAGAAACTGCAGGGCGTCGAACTGCGCTGGCGCCGTGCTCCGATGGCCGGAAAACAGGTGCGCAATGCGCCGCAGGCGCCGATGGCCACGCTGCAGATCGACGCCGGCCGCACCGACAAGCTGCGGCCGGGCGACGTAATGGGCGCGCTGACCGGCCGCGCCGGACTGCCGGCCGAGGCCGTCGGCAAGATCGACGTGTTCGCCACGCGCGCCTACGTCGCGGTCGCGCGGGCGGAGGCCGATCATGCCGTCGCGCAGTTGCGCGACGGCGGCATCAAGGGCCGCAAGTTCCGCGTGCGGAAGATCTAGTCGGCCGCTTCTGCGGAATTCGGGCTTTTTTCGTCGGTACTTGTATCGCCGGCGCCGTCTGTCAACCTTGAGCGTAAAATCCGAGCCAAGCCTAGGAAACTCGCCCGTCGATGTCCAAGGATTGTTGCGAAAAGCGGATCGACGCCGACGCCCTGCGGCGCCAGGAGCGACGGGTGCTGGCGATCGTGCTTGCGATCAATCTGGCCACCTTCGTATTGATGGTCGCGGCTGCGATCCAGGGCCGCTCGACTTCGCTGCTGTCGGGCGGCCTGGACAACCTGGGCGATGCCCTCACCTACGCGGCGAGCCTGGCCGTGGTGGGTTCGACGCTGCAGGTAAAAGCGCGCGTCGCGCTGCTGAAATCCGCGCTGATCCTGTTCGCTGCGATAGCCGTGGCGGTCCAGATCGCTTGGCGTCTGGCCCACCCGGCCACGCCGATCTTCGAAACCATCGGCATCGCCGCGCTGATCAACCTCGCGGCGAACATCGCTTGCCTGCGGTTGCTGCATCCGTATCGCCATGGCGACGTCAATATGGCTTCGGCTTGGGAATGCTCGCGCAACGATGTCGGCGAAGGTTTGGCGGTACTGGTCGCCGGCGCGGGCGTATGGCTGTTCGACAGCGGTTGGCCGGATATGCTGATCGCAGTAGCCTTGCTGGCGATGTTCCTGCGCTCGTCGTTCCGCGTATTCAGTGCGTCGCTACAGGGATTGCGCGCGCCTGGCTAGCGCCGAGGCGCGTTCGCCGAGTCAACCGTGCTTGCCCACCATCACCCGATCGCCGCACAGCATGCGCATGTGCACGCCGGTGGGCTCGCCGGTGGCGTGGTAGCGGATGCGGGCGAAGGTTTCGGCCGCGCAGAGGGCGGCGACTTTGAGACGGAAGTGTTCGAGCGGCTTGCCGCTGACGCTGACCTGCCAGCCTGGTTCGGTCGGTTCCACGGTATAGAGCGTCCGTTCCATGGCGGCCTCCCAAAAAACTATGTAGAAAAAAAGCGCCCCGGCCCTGCTTTCCACTTGCTCAAGGTGGCGGCTAATCTCCTTTGCTGAGCGGCGTCCGTTGCCAGTGCATCAAGCCGTGCTGCCGGGGCCTGCGCAGATTGCGTCCTGCGTCACGATTAGGGCATAGGTGGACTGCCCGAGCCTTTGTAGGAATTTTCCTACCCCCTTGGCGATAGGCTAGGATGGCCGTATGTGCTTGATCGCGCTCGCTTGGCGTGCCCATCCGCGTTACGAACTGGCCTTGATCGCCAACCGCGACGAGCTGCACAGCCGCCCTACCGCGCCGGCAGGCGCCGATCCCGAGGCGCCCGAGGTCTACGGCGGCCGCGACCTGCAGGCTGGTGGTGGTTGGCTGATGGCTTCCACGCGAGGCCGCCTCGCGGCCGTAACCAATGTGCGTGCCGGACTATCCGCCGAGTCTCTGCCGCGTTCGCGTGGATCGCTGGTGCGCGACTTCGTACGCGGCACTGCCTCGTCCGGGGACTATGCGGACAGCATAGGTCCGAGCGCGGCCGAATACGGCCGTTTCAACCTGCTTGTGTGGGATGGCGCCGCGCTGACTTTCGCCAGCAACCATCCGCATTACGTCGCCGATAGCGTCGCAGCGGGCTTGCATGCCATGTCCAACGGCCCCTTCGATGCGGCCTGGCCGAAGAGCGGGCATGCGACGCGTGCACTGACGGCCTGGCTGCAGTCGCCGGCTGCCGAAGGTCCGCAAGACGCGGCGTCGATCGCTCCTCTGCTGGACGCGCTGGCCGACACCACGCCCGCGCCCGACGACGCCCTGCCCGACACCGGCGTCGGCTTGGATCTGGAACGGGCGCTGTCGCCGCCCTTCGTGCGCAGCGAACGCTACGGCACCCGCTGCAGCAGCGTGGTGCTGGTCGGCCGCGAGCGGATCGTTTTCGCCGAGCGCCGCTTCGGCCCGAATGCGACGCCATTAGGCGAAAGCCTGGCGACGCTGGCGCGGACAGCCGCTCCGGGCTAGATCGTCCGCGTCATCGAAATGCAGTAGACATCCCGCCAGGCGGCCTTCATTCGGGCTTAACCGGACTCCGCCGAATCTCGGGAGCGGCATAGCCATGCCGATAAACGCTATGGGGGCAGGACTTATGAAGCGCCGATGGGGATGGTGCGCCGCGGCCGCGCTGCTGGCCGCCGCGGCTGCGCACGGACAGGCCGAAGAAAGAAAGAGCGTCAACGTCACCAGCGAAACCATCGTCAAGCGGATGGATCGCAGCGGCGACGGCAAGATCGGGCACGAGGAATTCCGCAACGCCATGATGCGCCGTTTCTCCGCGGCCGACGCGAACGGCGACGGCATGTTGAGCGGCGACGAGGTGCCGACGCATTCGATCGTCGTCAACAAGAGCGAAGGCGCGAGCAACGAAGTGAAGCTCGAGGATTACAGCGCCGCGCTGCGGCCGGCCTTCGACGAGTTCGATGCCGACCGCGACGGCGCCCTCGCCGGCGACGAGATCGAAGCCCTGGCGCAGGCGCGACGCAAGCTGAAGGAGGCCACGCCATGAACCGCTTCGTCCTTCTTTGCGGCTTGCTGGCCGCCGCCGGTTTCTCAGCCAGCGAGGCCCGCGCACAGCAAACGGTGCGTTGCGAATCTCAGGGCGGGCGCTACCAGAGCTGCGGCGTAGACACGCGTGGCGGCGTGCGCCTGTCTCGCCAGCTCAGCTCGCAAGGTTGCTGGCAGAACGATACCTGGGGCTACGACCGCAACCGGATCTGGGTCACCAACGGTTGCCGTGCGGAATTCACGGTCGGCGAAAACCACAGCTCGGGCAGCAACAGCGGCGCGGTGGCGGGCGTCGCGATCGCCGCGCTGATCGGCGCGGCGATCCTGGCCAACAAAGACAAGGACCGCGACGACGACCGCTACGACCAGCACTACAACCCCGGCTATGGCGGCGGCTACCGCCCCGGTTACGGCGGCGGCTACAACCCGATCGCCGTGATCCGTTGCGAATCCCGCAACAACGGCCTGACCAACTGCGCGGTGCCGCGCAACGGACCGGTGGAGGTGTACCGCCAGATCAGCGGCACGCCGTGCCGCTACGGCAACACCTGGGGTACTCAGCCCGGATCGATCTGGGTGACCAACGGCTGCCGCGCGGAATTCGCCGTGTACTGATACGACATTGCCGCAGGACCAACGACGGCCCGCCATGCGGGCCGTCGTTGTTCAGGCTGAATGCGCGGTCGCGAAGACGATCAGTCGCTTACGCGCGCATTCCAGAATCCACTGCGGTGGCGATGCACAAGTCGCGGATAAATCTGCTAAAAAACAAATGCAAAAAAGTGAAGGCCCAGTCTTTCAGGTTTCCCTGATCGGCTGAGCCTTCGTTGCCGAAGCTTCTGCTCTGACTTGCGTCGTCGCTTTTTCTTCGACGTTTGCAGGATACGGGCGGCGGCGTTAAGCCGGTGTCAAAAAAGCGCCATGCGACGAAATTATTTCTGCGGCGGTCGCGCCCATGGCCACCAACCGCTGCCGTGCCGCGCATAACGGTCGGCCGCGCGTTCGAAACGATTGCGCACGCTGACGCCGCCGCACAACAGATACAACGGCAGGAACAACGGCCCCAGCGCCATGTATTGGTAGACATGAGCGCGTTCGTGATCGGCGAGCAGGATCTCGGACTCTTCGCCATGGCCGGCGCGATGCGCGTACGTCAGGCAGGGCGAATCCAACGTGTCGCCGGTGTGCAGGATGGCGTTGCCCAGCGTGATCGCGCCCCCCGGCCCCCAAGGCCAACGGTGGAAAACGATCGCCAGATCGCGATGGCTGTAGTGCGCGTGCGCGCCGAACGCGATGCCGACGACGCCCGCGATCAGGCCGAGCAAGGTGTTGGGCAACGTCCACAGCGCGCCGAGCGCGCAGGCCGCGGCGATCGGCAAGCGCGGCGCTTCGCTCAATCGTTCCCTTCCGGAATCAGCAACCACAGGATCAGGTAGACCAGGATCCCCGGGAACGCAACCGATATCACCGACAGCACGACGTAGATCACGCGCAGCAGCGTGGAATTCCAGCCGAAGCGATGGGCGATGCCGCCGATCACGCCGGCCAGGACGCGGTCGTTGATGGAACGGGCAAGGATGGGCTTGGACGTGTTCATCTGGCTCGGTGGCTGGACGGGTCGAGCCCAGTCTAACCGCTCATTTCGCGGTTGCGCGCAACCGCCGCAGCTGCTGCCGGAACCAGTCCGCGGACGCCTGCCGGGCCTGGCCCGGACACTGCACGTGGTACGGCCGGCCGCTGACGCTGCTCTCGCTGGCCGCGCGCTCGATGAACTGCTCGGCCGTCGCGGCCATGTTGCGTTTGCGCAGCCAATCGTACTTGCGCTGCAGATGGCTGCGCGCTTCGGCGGCGCCGTACCACTTGCCGTTGCGCTCGAAACGGCAGTCGGAAGCGTCCAGCGCCGCGATCAGCCCGGCGATCTCCGCCTGCGCGTCCGCTTGCGCAGCGGCGGCGGGCACGTGCGGCGACAGAAAGCAAACGGCGCCGGCGAGCGCGAGCGCGAACCGCCTCATTTCGGCGAACGTTGATCCAGCCACGAGTGGATCGTATCGGGCACTTCCTTCTGCGCGCGGCCGGAGACGTAGATGCCGATGTGGCCGCCGCGGAACGACAGCTCGGTGTAATCGCCGCTGCCGATCAGGCCCTTCAGGGCCCTGGACGACGCCGGCGGCACCAAGTGGTCCTGCTCGGCGAAGATGTTCAGCACCGGCATCTCGATCAGGCCCAGATGCACCTCGTTCTCGCCGATGACGATGCCGCCCTTGACGAAACCGTTGCCCTGGTAGAACTGCTTGATGAACTGGCGGAAGGCCTCGCCGGCCTGGTCCGGCGAATCGAAGATCCACTTCTCCATGCGCAGGAAGTCCTCGACCGCCTTCTTGTCGTCGAGGATGTCGACCAGCCCCACGTATTTCTGCGAGAACAGCCGCCACGGCTTCAGCGTCAGGTAGCACCAGTTCATCAGGTCGGCCGGCACGTTGCCGAGCGTGTCGACGAACAGATCGATGTCGATGCCCTGGGTCCAGTTCGACAGCATGTTGTCCGGCGTGTGGAAATCGACCGGCGTGACCATGGTGATCAGGTTGCGGACCTTGTCCGGATGCAGCGCGCTGTAGCACAGCGAGAACGCGCCGCCCTGACAGATGCCGAGCAGGTTGATCGCATCCAGGCCGTGAGCGCGGCGCAGATGATCGACCGCGCCGCCGAGGAAGCGCTCGATGTAATCCTCCAGCGTCAGGAAACGGTCGGAGCGGTCCGGATAGCCCCAGTCGATGACGTAGACGTCCTCGCCGCGCGCCAGCAATCCCTTGACGATGGAACGGTCGGCTTGCAGATCGACCATGTACGGACGGTTGACCAGCGCATAGCTGATCAGCAGCGGCACCTTGGCCGTGGGCGTTTTTTCGCCGACGAAGCGGTACAGCGCCACCTTGCCGTCGCGCCAGACTTCCTGCTTCGCGGTGGCGCCGTACTCGATGTCGTCGACGTTGCGCAGCGTCTCCACGCCGGCGGCGAGTTTCTGCTGCATCCGCAGCGCCTCGTGGGCCAGGCCGTCGGCGCTGACGTTGAGCGGGCCGTTCATCGGCGCGTCCCCTTCGCGTTCTTGCCGTTGCCGCGCTTGGCGGCCGCATCGGCGTTTTGTCTTTTCGGCGCTGGTTTCTGCCCGGATTTGGCGGCGGTCTTTTTCGCCGCCGGCTCGGCAGGAGGCTGCGTTTTGGCTTGCCCGCCCGCGGCGTTGCGCAACCGGCTCAAGGCGCGCTCGAGTTCGGCGATCTTGCGGTGCGCGCCGTCCATTTCGGTCCGGGTCGGCATGCCGAGCATGGCGTTGACCTGCTCGACCTCTTTTTGGAACGCGTTGCGCAAGCGCATTTGGGCGTTGACCAGTTCGCCGTATACTTCGCGGAACTCGGGCGACAGCGCGATATCGGCGTAGGCTTCTTCGGCGGCATCGATCCACAGGTCGAACAACGCGCGCGCCGAGGTGATCTGGCGTCCGGGCTCTTCGCGTTCCAGCAGCTTGTCCTCGAACAATTCGTAGGCGCGCTGCGAGGCTCTCATCATCAGCGCGTTGTAGGCGCTATTGCGCTCCTGGTAATCCAGTTGCGCCCGCGCCAGCTTCTGCCAGCGCTCCTGATGCTCGCGCGCGAAGCCGAACGCGGGCATGCCGAGCCATGAGGCGCTTTCGCGGCGCCAGGCTTCCAGATAAGGCGATGCGTCTTCGATCCACTGCTCCAGGCCTTGCTGGCCCTGTCCGCGCATCGAGCGGAACATTTCCGGAAAGGGATTCTCGCCGACCGCGCCCATCGCCTGCTTCCAGGCCCGGGCCACTTCGGCCGCATTGCTGTCCTGGCCGGCGAACTGCGCGGCCACCTGCTGCATCTGTCCGTACCAGCCGCGCGCCTGCGCATTGAAGCGTTCGACCGCGACATTGATCTCCTCGCGGCCGCCGTGGACCAGCTTGCTCCAGCCTTCGATGGCCTCGTGCCAGCCCTGCGCGCCGGAGGCCGCTGCGCCCGGCGCAGCGGCGCCGCGCATCATCCCGCTCCAGGCATTCCAGTACTGTTTGGCCAGCGCTTCGAAATCGCCGGGCATCGCGTTTCCAGCTTGGGTCATCGCCGCCTCCGTGGGTCCGGGCCGATGATAGCAACCGGCCGCCCAAGCCACGTTACGGTTCGCAGGCGGCGGATCAGGGCTTCGGGATCCGCAGGGTCTTGCTGATCATCAGCGAGCCCGACAGCGCGTACACGAGCGCCAACGGATGCAGTTGCCACGGTCCGAGCTGGACCATGCCCAGCCACAACGATTCGCCGATACGTCCTTGCCAGGCGGCGACGGCGAGCAGCACTACGATCGCCAGGCTGGTCGGGATCGGCGTGCCTTCGAAAAATTTCACTTTGTCGCCGCCGTCGGCCAACGTTTCGGCGGTGACGTTGTAACGCGCCAGGCGGCTGACGCCGCAAACCACGAAATAGCTCAGCACGATCCAGTCCCAGCCGCCCTGCAGCCCGCAGGCGTAGCCGAGCGCGGCGGGAGCGACGCCGAACGAGATCACGTCCGCGAGCGAATCGAGCTCGCGCCCGAGCGTGGAGGCGACCTTGCGCCAACGCGCGATCCGTCCGTCCAGCGCATCGAATACGAAAGCCAGCGGGATCAGCGCCATCCCGATCAGCAGATCCCCGACCACGCCTTCCTGCAGGAAGCGCATCGCAGCGAAAATCGCGCCGGTGCCGCAAAAAGCGTTGGCCAGCGTGAACCAGTCGGCCAGATGGAAGTCGCGCAGCATCGAAAAATGGCGTTGCTTCATGTCGCGCTCCGGTGCGGATGCGACAGACTGCCAAAACCCGCGTGAAGCCGGTAAGGCGGAACCGCCGAAGGCGATTTCGCCGCATAGGCGGCCATCCGCGGCAGCTGTGCGAGCGGCGGAATGCGCTGCGCGCGTTCCGCCCCCTACTGATTGGCCGGCAACGCAGCCCGCTTTCCAGATGCGCCATGCGGCGACGCTGGCAAGGCCGGTGCCGGCCTTCATCGTACTTCGGTACCACGCTTCCGGCGCGCAATCCTGCTACGGTTCGCTCTTGCAGACATCAGCGCAGAAATTCCCCATGAACGACCGTTTCCTCGAAGGACGCGCCGCCTTGGTGACCGGCAGCACCTCCGGCATCGGGCTCGCCATCGCCCGCGCCCTCGCCGCCTGCGGCGCGCGCGTCGCCATCAACGGGCTGGGCGACGCCGCCCAGATCGACGCTGCGGTCGGCGCCGTGCGCGACGCCGGCGCGGCCGACGTCCGCCATTTCGACGCCGACCTGCGCGATCCGGCACGCATCGCGGCGATGATGCGCGACGCGCAGGCCTGGTCGCCGATCGACGTTTTGGTCAACAACGCCGGCATCCAGCACACCGCTGCGGTCGCCGACATGCCGGCCGAACGCTGGGACGCGATCCTCGCGATCAATCTGAGTGCGGCTTTCCACACGATGCAGGCCTTGCTGCCGGGCATGGCCGCACGCGGTTTCGGTCGCGTGGTGAACGTCGCCTCGGTGCACGGGCTGGTGGCCTCGGTGCAGAAAGCGCCGTATGTGGCGAGCAAGTTCGGCCTGGTCGGCATGAGCAAGGTGGCGGCGCTCGAATACGCCAGCAGCGGTAGCCGCGACAGCGGCGGGGTCACGGTGAACTGCATCTGCCCGGGCTGGGTCGAGACGCCGCTGATCGAGCCGCAGATCGAGGCCCGCCGCAACGGTGGCAGCCGCGACGACGGGGTGCGCGCGCTGCTGAGCGAAAAGCAGCCCAGCCTGCGCATGTCCTTGCCCGACGACATCGCCGCGTTGGCGACTTGGCTGTGCCGGCGCGAGGCGCACAACATGACCGGCGCGGCGATTCCGGTCGACGGCGGCTGGACGGCGCAGTAGTCGCCGTGCGATCGCCATGCGCGGCTTCTTGCTCGACTGTTCTTGATCCTTTCGCGGCCGCGACGCGTGTTACGGGGAAAGCAGTCGAGCAAGCTCGACTCTACAAAAAGCGCGGCGACGCTCAGGCTGGCGCTATTCGACGCTCGTACTCCGCTTCCAGGCGCGCGTGCGTGCGCCAGAAGCCTGCCGGCTCGCGACCGTTGAGGCGGTCGTCCAGGATGCCGAGGTGCGCATGCCAACCACCGGCGACGCTGAGCATGTCGTCGCGCGTGGCCAGGTTGCGGTGCGTGACCACCAGCAGCACCTTGTCGGCACGCGGCGTGAGTTCGAAGCTGACCTCGGAGACGTTGTCGCCGCCCTCGCCCCAGGTATAGCTGAGCAGGCGCGGCGGCTCGCAGGCGACGATGCGCCCGCGCATGCGGCTTTCTCCGGCGTACTTCTCGTATTTGGGAGGCGGCCGGTCGTCGCCGTCGGTCAGTTCCGAATTGCGGAACACCAGTTCGACTTCGCCTCCGGGGCGCAGTTGCATGTCGCCTCCCGCCAACCAGGCGCGGCGCTTTTCCGGTTCGGTGAGATAGGCCCATAGGCGTTCGATCGGACCGGGCATGAGCCGTTCGATGCGCAACGTTCCGGGAGCGGTGACGATGCCGTGGTCATTCATAGCGGACTCCTTGAAGCGATCAGCGTTTTTGCTTGCGCCTGCGCGGTTTCTTCGCCGTAGCGGCGTCTTCTGCGCGGAGCAGGCCTTCCAGCGCATCGAGCCGCTGGTTCCAGAAGCGTTCGTAGAACCTCAGCCAGTCCTGGACATGCGCGAGCGGTTCGGCCGAAAGCCGGCACACATGGATGCGGCCCTGGATTTCGCGTTCCACCAGCCCTGCCCGCTCCAGCACCTGGATGTGCTTGGATGCGGCGGCCAGCGACATGTCCAGCGGTTCGGCCAACTCTCCGACGCTGCGTTCGCGCGCGGAAAGGCGGCGCAGCATCGCGCGGCGCGTGGGGTCGGACAGCGCTCGGAAAACCTGGTCCAGCCGGGAGGAATTATGTTCAACCATATGGTTGATATTATGCCCGGCCGCGGCGATTGTCAACCGCAAGGTTGAATCATCCCGTTCGGCCAAGAATGGCGGCGGGGAATCCGGCCGTGCTCATTCCGCCCTGGCGCTGAAACGGTACGGCGTCAGAACCCGATCGCGTACTGCAGCGAAGCCTGGTTGTCCTCCAGGTTCGGCGCATAGCGGCGGCTGAAGTCCAAGCGCAGATTGGCGCGATCGGAGAAGCCCCAGTCCATGCCTACGCCGAACAGCCGGCTGCGATCGGCCAAGCCGATGCCGGCGAGCGTTTGCCACTGGTCCACGCCCACGAAACTGGCATCGAACGCGCCACCGTCCGCCGACAGGGTCTCCTGCCATTCGGCGCGCGCCTCCAGGCTGAGCCAGCCACCGGCCCACCGCCACCGCTTGTCCGCACGCAGGCCGGAAATAGCCTGCCAGCGTTCGCTTTCGTTGCCGCGGGTTTTCAGCCCGAAACCGTCCGCGCCGGATTCGCTGAAGCCTTCGTTGCGGATGCGCGCGAACTGGCTGCCCAGGTAAGGCGTGATGCGCGTGCCACCCATCCGCATGCGCCAGCCGGCTTCGAAATGCGTCACGTCGTAGTCACCGGAATACGCGGTGCTCGCACGCGCGTCGCGCCTGCCCAGCAGGATGCTGCGGTCGATCTTGCGGTCGAAGCGGCCGAAGCCGAGGCCGCCATGCAAGTACGCATGCTCGCCGATCAATCCTGCGTAGACCTGGCCCTCGTTCTGGCGGCTGCGGCTGCGGTCGTCGCGCTGATTCAACCAGCCGGTGCCTTGCGTCTGGCTGCCCGCCAGGCCAAGCACGCCATATTCGCCCAGGCGCATGTCGATGCCGGTCATCCGGCCGCTGAGGTCGTAATCGAAACCGCTGAAGCCGGCGCGCGACATGCCGCCGCCCTGGTCGAGGTTGTGCTGCCACATGCCTATCGACCGCGGCCGTTCGCCGAGCGCATCGAAGCGCGACGACAACGCATGCCGGCTCGCCTCCATGCCTTCGTACGTCATCGCATCGGCGGTGGCGTGCAATTCGCCGGAAAGACTCTGCAACGAGGCTTCGGCCGCCCGCATCGTCGGCGCGCGCTGGAAATCCGCGGCCGCGGCGATGAATCCGCCGTCGATCGCGCCGGCTCCGCCGTTCGCGATCTGCCTGTCGATCGCCTTCATCGCGTTTTCCACGCGCGCCGCCGACGCTGTCGATGCCGCGGTGTAGTTCAAGCCTTGCACCGCCGTGACGCTGACGCTGGTGATGTCCAGCCAAGCGGTGGTCGCGTCGTAGCCCGGCGTCGCATTCAAGAAAACGCCGGGGGCGACGGTCAGGTTGGCGAAGGTGCCGGTGACGCCGCCCGCGGTGGCGAGGACGGTTTCGCGGTCTTGGGTCACGTAACCGTCCTTGATGCCGAGCACGTGCAAGTCGCCGGCCAGGAAGGCTTGGCCGCCCACTTGCAACGCATTGCCCAGATCGACCGCCAATCGGCCGGTGGGGGACTGGCGGTAATCGCCGCCGACGTTCATGTCGGCCACGCCTTGCACGGTGACGGTGCCGTCGTTGTTGACATTGCCCAGGATGAAGCCCGAGCCGGCCAGGTTGCCCTGCGGACCGACGTGGAAGGTCGATTCCGAAACGGTGCCCGACACCCTCACGGTGCCGCCGAGCACGTCGGTCGTGCCCGAATAAGTGTTGTCGCCGGCCAGCACCAGCGTGCCGGTGCCGCGTTTGGTCAAGCCGCCGTCGCCGTGGATCGCGTTGCCCCAAGTCGAGGTGATGCCGTCGAACGCGACCTCGACATCGCCCCAGTCGAACTTGGAAGGCCCTTGGATCGACTTGCCCACATCGAGCAGACCGTAGCCGAACACCGCATCGGGCCCTGCCGCGCCGAGATCTTTCGCACCGCCCAGCAGCGTCTGCCTGACCAGGTCGTTGTCGAAATACGGAAACGCTTCCCACACCAGTGCCGCAGCGCCGGTGACCTGCGGCGCCGCCAGCGACGTGCCGAACCATTGCCAGTAGGTGGGGTTGCCGACCGTATCGTTGGCGCCGGTGACGATGACGCCGCCCGGCGCTACCAGGCAGTAATTCATCGCCACGCCGCAGGCGTTGGAACTCGGATCCAGCTGGGTCGGATTGGCGTTATTGAGCCAGCCCACCGCGAGCCAGCCCTTTTCGAGGGCAGCGGCGCCGGCGCCCCCCTGGCTGGGCAGCGAAGCGGTATCGCTGGGTTGCGGGTTGCCCTCGTTGCCGGTGGCGAATACGACCAGGCCGCCATGGTCGATCACGAACGGGGTGTAGGCCTGCACGAAGGCATCGGTGACCACGCTGCTGTTCCAATACAGGCCGCCCCAGGAATTATTGGTGACGCGCACGCCCGCATCGATCAGGTCGGCATTGACCATGCCGAGGAAATTCGGCGTGTCGTCGCCCGGCGGCACTTCGTTGCCCATGCCCGAGCCGTCGTCCGGCGGCGGGTTGTCGTTGATGATGCGCGCCGACACGATCTGCGCACCGGGTGCCATGCCGCCGGGCCACGCGCCTACCGCTTTGCCGGCGATGATCTGCGAGACCGCGGTGCCGTGCTCGGCCACGTCGTCGACGCTCAGGTCGTTGCTGGCCGGATCGACATAGACCAGGTTCTGGACGACCCGTCCCGCCAGCGCGGGATGGTTGCGATTGACGCCGCTATCGACGACGCCGATCACTACGCCGTCGCCGGTGAACCCGGCCACGTGCGCGGGCTCGGTATTGGTCAACGCGAGGTGCGCGTCGATCGCCGGTTCGGGCCGCGTCGTGGGCGGCGGTGGCGGCGGCGTGGGCCGCACGTTGCCGTCGCCGCCGCCTCCACCGCAACCCGCCTGGCTCAAAGCCAATGCCATAGCCACTGCGAAAGTCAGCGAGGATTTGCGGCAGCGCCGCCGGATCAGTTCATTCATCATCGTTCCCTGGCGATTCGAGTCTGAGATTGCGCTCGGCAGCCGCTCGCCACATTCGAGCAGCGGTTGTCGGTGTTTTAGTGCAGAAATGCGCGCCCGGCAATTCCGCGGGGCCGCTTTCGTGACTTGAACCCCTTTCCGGCAGCGTTATGACGCGGCGCAGCATCCGGACCGATAAAGCGCGATAATGGCGCTACTGGCTACATGCCGTTCATTCCCGGAGTTGTCCATGTCCGAAGTCGTCATCGTCGGCGCCAAGCGCACCGCCATCGGTTCTTTCCTAGGCCAGTTCACCGGCGTCGCCACGCCCGTCCTGGGCGCGGCCGCGATCACCGGTGCGCTCGAACACGCCGGCCTCGCCGCCGATCAGATCGACGAAGTGATCATGGGTTGCGTGCTGCCGGCAGGCCTGGGCCAGGCGCCCGCGCGCCAGGCCTCGCGCGCGGCGGGCATCCCCGACGCGACAGGCTGCACCACCATCAATAAGGTCTGCGGTTCGGGCATGAAAGCGATCATGCTGGGCCACGACCTGATCAAGGCCGGCAGCGCGTCGGTGATCGTCGCCGGCGGCATGGAGTCGATGACCAATGCGCCGCACCTGCTCAACAATTCGCGCACCGGCATCCGCTACGGCAGCGCCGAATTCCTGGACCATATGGCCTGGGACGGCCTGACCAATCCTTACGACGGCAAGGCGATGGGCGTATTCGGCGACATGGCCTGCGAGAAGTACGACTTCAGCCGCGAAGACCTCGACGCCTATTCGGCGGAAAGCGCCAAGCGCGCGCAGGCGGCGATCGGCAACGGCGCTTTCGCAGGCGAGATCGTGCCGGTGACGGTCAAGGGCAGGAAGGGCGAAACGGTCGTCGACAGCGACGAGGAACCGGGCAAGATCGACACCGCCAAGATCCCCGGCCTGCGCGCCGCCTTCGGCAAGGAAGGCCGCCTGACCGCGGCTTCGTCATCGAAAATATCCGACGGCGCGGCCGCCACCGTGCTGATGTCCGCGGACGAAGCCGGCAAGCGCGGCCTGAAACCGCTCGCGCGGATCGTGGCCCACGCCGGCCACGCGCAAGCGCCGGAATGGTTCACCACCGCGCCGGTGAAAGCGATTTCAAACGTGCTGCAGAAGGCGGGCTGGCAGGTCGGCGACGTCGACCTGTTCGAAATCAACGAAGCCTTCGCCTGCGTGGCGATGGCGCCCATGAAAGACCTGGGCATCCCACACCAGAAACTGAACGTAAACGGCGGCGCAGTGGCCCTGGGACACCCGATCGGCGCCAGCGGCGCCCGTCTGGTCGTGACCCTGATCCATGCGCTGAAAGCGCGCGGAGGCAAGCGTGGCGTGGCCTCGCTGTGCATCGGCGGCGGCGAAGCCACGGCCGTGGCCGTGGAGATTCTGTGAAAGGTTAAAAACGGATAACACAAAAAAAGCCGGTCAACCGCTTGACACGTCCGGTGGGCTTGTCATCATGTTATTGGCGCGCATCTGCGCGTTGCCTAAACTAAACGACGAGGAAATTCGATTATGTCCATGAACAAGGCTCTGCTCGCCCTGGCGATGGGTCTGGCCCTGGCCGCGTGCAGCAACCAGAAGCAGGCTGAAGAGTCGGCCGCTGACGCTGCCAACGCCGCGACCGAAGCCCAGCAGGCTGCCGACACCGCTGCCGCCGCTGGCGACACGATGGCCGCCGACGCCGCCCAGCAGTCGGCCGACGCCGCTGCCACCGCCGCCGACGCCGCTGCGACCTCGGCCGACGCCGCCGCCACCACCGCGACCACCGGTGCTGCCGACGCTGCTGCCGATACCGCTGCCAACGCCGCCGACGCCGCTGGCCAGGCTGCCGACGCTGCCAAGGACGCCGCCGAGACCGGCGCCGACGCTGCCAAGGAAGAAGAGAAGAAGTAATCGCTTCTTGTCTTGTTTGTCAGAAAAGCCGCCGGCCCTGCCGGCGGCTTTTTCTTTTACGAAGCCTGCGTTAGGCTGCGACCGTTGTTGCGACACCACCCTTTCCGCAATCGACCGGAGAAGCCCATGAACACCAAGCTCTACGTACTGCTCGCCGCTGGCGTCCTGGCCCTCTCGGCCTGCAAGAACGAAACCGCCACCGCCGAACAGCAAACGTCCGAAGCCGCCGCTGCCGCCGACCAGGCCGCCACCGAAGCGTCCGATGCCGCCAGCGCAGCAGGTACGGCCGTGGCCGAAGGCGCCGACGCTGCCGCTGCCGCCACCGGCGAAGCCGCTGCCGAAGCTACCCAGGCCGTAGACGCCGCCGCCGACAAGGCTGCCGCCGCCGCCAACGAAGCCACCGCCGACGCCGCGCAGGCCACCGCCGACGCCGCGAAGGACGTGGCCGACAAGGCGCAGCAGGCCGCTGACGAAGTCAAAGCCGAAGAAAAGAAGTAAGCCGTCCGATCGCCTCACCGAAAAGCCCCGCACCCGGGGCTTTTCGCTTTTGTGGGAGCGGCTTTAGCCGCGAGCTCTTTACGCAATCGGCTGAAAAGCTCGCGGCTAAAGCCGCACCCGCAAATCCGGCACAATGGCGACTTCGCTGCGTATTGCCGGACATCGGACATGCCCGTACTCGCGTCCCAACTCGACCCGCGTTCGCAGGAATTCCGCGACAACGCCGCCTACCACCGCGCCCTGGTCGACGAACTCGACGCGCGGCTTTCGGCCGCGGCCGCGGGCGGCGGCGAGAAGGCGCGCAACAAGCACACCGAGCGCGGCAAGCTGCTCGCGCGCGACCGCATCACCGCCCTGCTCGATCCGGGCTCGCCGTTCCTGGAACTGAGCGCGCTGGCCGCCGAAGGCATGTACGACGGCGCCGCGCCCGCTGCGGGCATCGTCACCGGCATCGGCCGCGTGCTCGGCCAGGAAGTCGTGGTCGTCGCCAACGACGCCACGGTCAAGGGCGGCACCTATTTTCCGATG
The DNA here is from genome assembly GCF_023374055.1 of Luteimonas galliterrae. NCBI lineage: Bacteria > Pseudomonadati > Pseudomonadota > Gammaproteobacteria > Lysobacterales > Lysobacteraceae > Luteimonas > Luteimonas galliterrae. Next base: position 953,646 of record NZ_JAMBEP010000001.1, read on the forward strand.
ACGGTGAAGAAGCATCTTCGAGCGCAGGAAATCGCGCGCGAGAACCGGCTGCCCTGCGTCTATCTGGTCGATTCCGGCGGCGCTTTCCTGCCGCTGCAGGACGAAGTGTTTCCGGACAAGGAGCACTTCGGCCGCATCTTCTACAACCAGGCGCGGCTCAGCGCCGAGAACATCCCGCAGATCGCGGTGGTGATGGGCAGTTGCACCGCCGGCGGCGCCTACGTGCCGGCCATGTGCGACGAGTCGATCATCGTCAAGGAACAAGGCACGATCTTCCTCGGCGGCCCGCCGCTGGTGAAAGCCGCCACCGGCGAAGTGGTCGATGCCGAATCGCTGGGCGGCGCCGACGTGCACACCAGCGTGTCCGGCGTGGCCGACCATTTCGCCGAGAACGACATGCATGCGTTGCAGATCGCGCGCGACATCGTCGGAACGCTCAACCGCGGCAAGAAAATGCCGGTCGAAACGCGGCCGGCGCTCGAGCCGGCGTTCGCGACCGAGGAACTGTACGGCATCGTGCCCAGGGACACGCGCCGTCCGTTCGACATCCGCGAGCTGATCGCGCGCATCGTCGACGGCAGCGAGTTCCAGGAATTCAAGGCGCGCTACGGCAAGACCCTGGTATGCGGCTTCGCGCACCTGCACGGCTATCCGGTGGGCATCGTCGCCAACAACGGCATCCTGTTCTCGGAAAGCGCGCTGAAGGGCGCGCACTTCATCGAACTGTGCAACCAGCGCGGCATCCCGCTGGTGTTCCTGCAGAACATCACCGGCTTCATGGTCGGCAGGAAATACGAGAACGCCGGCATCGCCAAAGACGGGGCGAAGATGGTCACCGCCGTAGCCTGTTCGTCCGTGCCGAAATTCACCGTAGTGATCGGCGGCAGCTTCGGCGCCGGCAACTACGCGATGTGCGGCCGCGCTTACGGCGGGCGCTTCCTGTGGATGTGGCCGAACGCGCGGATCAGCGTGATGGGCGGCGAGCAGGCCGCAGGCGTGCTCGCCACCGTCAAGCGCGACGGCATCGAGAGCGCGGGCAAGACCTGGAGCGCCGAAGAAGAAGCCGCGTTCAAGGCACCGATCCGCGAGCAGTACGAATCGCAGGGCAATCCGTACTACGCCACGGCGCGGTTATGGGACGACGGCGTGATCGACCCGGCCGATACGCGGCGCGTACTCGGCCTGGCGATCTCCGCTTCGATGAATGCGCCGATCGAACCGGCCAAATTCGGCGTATTCAGGATGTAGGCCCGCGCATAGGCCACGCTAATGGAAATTTAACGGCATTCAGCCCCGCTCAGATCGCGTGATGGCTTTTTAACAAGCCGGATCGAAACATCGCGCAAGTCATGGGTTTTGTGAGACTTATCGCAACCATCACGCAGAATTGACGTGTTAGTCTCCGGGTACGACGCCGTCGTCCCCTGCCCTGCAATCGATAAGAGGAACCGCCCCATGGCGATCTGGAAAGAACAGACCCCCGCGAAGAAAGACACTGCCAGCTTCCCGCTGGATCCGCCGCCCGCGCCGCTGCCGCCGCGCGAGAATGCGAGCAACGATTTCGCACCGGCGCCGACCCCGGCACCGAGTTTCAGCGCAGCGCCGGCGCCGGCCGCGCAGCCCGCCGGCAAGGAATCGCTGATCGCTTCCGATCTCACCATCGAAGGCAAGATCGAAGGCACCGGCCACGTACGCATCGCCGGCAAGTTCAAGGGCGACGTCAATGTGCAGGGCGACCTGACCATCGAGAACGGCGCCAAGCTCACCGGCGGCGTGCGCGCCAACAAGGTGACGATCGCCGGCGAACTCGAAGGCAATATCGAATCCGCAGCCGTCGTCGAATTGCAGGCCAGCGGCGTGCTGGTCGGCGATCTGAAGGCCGGCTCGCTCACCGTCGCCGCCGGTTCGCGCATGCGCGGCCAGGCCGACTTCGGTTGGAAGGACGACAAGGGCGGTAAGAAGTCGGAGAACGGCGCCGGCGCATGAGCACGCCGCGCCCGGGCACGGCAGGTTCCACGCGAACCTGCCCGCACTGCAAGACCAGGATCCTGGAAAGCGCCGCGGTATGCCCGGCGTGCAAGCACTATCTGCGCATCGATTCGGCTGCGTCGCCGCTGGCGCAGCCGCTGCCTTCGCCGCTGAAGGTCGAAGGCATCATCCGGCAGCCGGCCGACGGCGGCTCTTCGGAATATTCCGTGGTGGTGGTGGTGACCAACGAACGCGGCGAGGAAGTGTCGCGCCACGTCGTCGGCGTGGGCGCTTTGCATCCCAACGAGCAACGTACGTTTTCGTTGGCGGTGGAGATGTTCGCGCCAACCGGCGCCAAGGCGCGCCGGCACTGATCGGCTTTGTAGAGCGGGGGGCTTGCTCCGCTGCTCTTGAACCTCGAGGCGCGAATTTGTGGGAGCGGCTTCAGCCGCGAGCTCTTTCTTCCCGCTGGCACGAAATTAAGAGCTCGCGGCTGAAGCCGCTCCCACAAAAACTCCGCGGATCAAGGTCCACGTGACGCGCTGCCGCAGCTGTCGCATCCACCGCAAGCGCCCGCGCCTATGAGCGAAGCCGGCGGCGCTATCCAGCGACCCATCGCGCGCACCCAATCCGGCCTGCCCTCGCGCACCAGCGGCAGCGCGCAGGCCATGCGCAACCTGCGCGTCGCATTCGGAAACTGCTTCTTGGCGACGAAGGCCGCGCTGACCGCCACCGCCAGCCCGATCACCGCGTACTGCAGCAGCAGCGACGCGCTCATCCCGCCCCCAGCGCCACGGCGACCTGATAGGTGATCAGCGACGCCAGATAAGCCAGCGCGAACAGGTAACCCGCGCTGATCGCGACCTGCTTCCAAGAATTCGTCTCGCGCCGGATCGTCGCCAGCGTCGACAGGCATTGCGGCGCATAGATGAACCACACCAGCAGCGACAATGCCGTGGCCAGCGACCAACCGTCGGAGATCAACGGCGACAAGGCCTGCGCGGCCGCGTCGTCGTCCGCGGCCGACAACGCGTACACCGTAGCCAGCGACGACACCGCCACTTCGCGCGCCGCCATGCCCGGAATCAGCGCGATGCAGATCTGCCAGTTGAATCCGACCGGCGCGAAGATCGCCGTCATCGCATGGCCGATGCGCCCGGCGAAGCTGTAGTCGATCGCCGGACCGACCGCATCGGGAGGCGCCGCGGGGAACGACAGCAGGAACCACAGCAGCACCGTCAGCGCCAGGATGATGCCGCCCACGCGCTTTAGGAAGATCATCGCGCGCTCGTACAGCCCGATCAGCAGGTCGCGCGGATGCGGCAGGCGGTACGAAGGCAGCTCCAGCAGCAACGCATGCTCGCTCTTGTCGCGGCGCCATTTCTTCATCACCCACGACACCGCCAGCGCGCTGAGGATCCCGGCCATGTACAGCGCGAACAGCACCAGCCCCTGCAGGTTGAACACGCCCCACACCTGCTGCTGCGGAATGAAAGCGCCGATCAGCAGCGCATACACCGGCAGGCGCGCCGAGCACGTCATCAGCGGCGCGACCATGATCGTGGCCAGGCGGTCGCGCGGATCCTGGATCGACCGGGTGGCCATGATGCCGGGAATGGCGCAGGCGAAACTCGACAGCAGCGGGATGAACGAACGACCGGACAAGCCCGCGGCGGCCATCATCCTGTCGAGCAGGAACGCCGCGCGCGGCAAATAGCCCGATTCCTCCAGCGCGAGGATGAAGGCGAACAGGATCAGGATCTGCGGCAGGAACACGATCACGCCGCCGACGCCGGCGATGATGCCGTTCACCAGCAGGCTGTTGAGCGGCCCTTCCGGCAGCGTGGCGCCGACCCACTCGCCGAGCCAGGCGGTGCCGGCATCGATGCCGTCCATCATCGGCGTGGCCCAGGCGTACACCGCCTGGAAGATCAGGAACATCACCGCCGCCAGCGCCAGCAATCCGAACACCGGATGCAGCAGCCAGCGGTCGAGCGCATCGTCGATGCGCGCGGTGCGCCGCGGCATGGTCACCGCCAGCGACAGCAGGCGGCGCGTTTCGGCGTGCAGCGCGTCGGTTTCGACGGCGCCGTCGCGATCGTGCGCGGCCAGGCGTTTCTGCGGCGGCGGCGCGGCCGCATCCATGCGATCGAGCGCGGCCACCAGCGCGTTCGCGCCGCCGCTGCGCACGGCGACCGTTTCGATCACGGGCACGCCGAGTTCGCGCTGCAAGGCATCGACGTCGATGACGATGCCCCGCCGGCGCGCCGCGTCGGCCATGTTCAACGCCACGATCATCGGCTTGCCGATCTCGCGCAGCTCCAGCACGAAACGCAGGTGCAGGCGCAAGTTGGTGGCATCGACCACGCACACCAGCGCATCGGGCGCCGGTTCGCCGGGATAGAAGCCGCGGCAGACGTCGCGCGCGATCGCCTCGTCCAGGCTCGCCGGATGCAGGCTGTAGGCGCCGGGCAGATCCAGCACGGCGTAATGCCGGCCCGAGGGCGCGACCAGCCGGCCTTCCTTGCGTTCGACGGTGACGCCGGCGTAGTTCGCGACCTTTTGCCGGCTGCCGGTCAGCTGGTTGAACAGGGCGGTCTTGCCGCTGTTCGGATTGCCGACCAGGGCCAGGCGCATCGGAATGGCGGCGGCGTTCATGCCTGCCCCGCGCCTTGATCCGCGCCGTTGCTGCGCACGCGGACGCGGGCCGCTTCCTCGCGGCGTAGCGCGAAACGCGTGTAGCCGATTTGCACCAGCAACGGCTCGGCGCCGATCGGGCCGATCGCCATCACCTGCACCTGCTCGCCATCGACGAAACCCAGTTCGCGCAGGCGCCGCGCGATGGGGTCGTTCGGACCCCGATCCTCGACGGCTTCCACGGTGGCCAAAGTGCGTCGCGGCAGGTCGGAAAGCATCATGTTCATCGGCAAACAAGAATTGTTCTCATTCTAGCATCTGCCGGCGACGCCGGCGGCTGCCGGGGCGCAACGCTGCCTCCGGCTATCATGCAGGCCCGCCCCGCGAGCCCCACGGATGACGACCCCGCCGCTGCTGACCGAACGCGCTGGCCCGATCGCCCATCTGCGCCTGAACCGGCCGGAGCTGCACAACGCCTTCGATGCCGGCCTGATCGGCGAACTGACCCGGGCGCTGGAAACCGTGGCCGCCGACTCCGCCGTGCGCGTGGTGGTGCTGGAAGCCGCCGGCGCTTCGTTCTCCGCCGGCGCCGATCTGCATTGGATGCGCGGCATGGCCCAGGCCAGCCAGGCCGAGAACCGCGAAGACGCTCTCGCCCTCGCCCGCCTGATGCGAACCCTGGACGAACTTCCCAAGCCGACCATCGCCCGCGTGCACGGCGCGGCCTTCGGCGGCGGCGTGGGCCTCGTCGCCTGTTGCGATATCGCGATCGGCGTGCCCGAGGCCAGGTTCGGGCTGACCGAAAGCAAGCTTGGCCTGCTGCCGGCGGTGATCTCGCCCTACGTGATCGCCGCGATCAGTCCGCGCCAAGCACGGCGCTGGTTCGCCAGCGCCGAAACCTTCGGCGCGGACGTGGCGCTGCAGATGGGCCTGCTGCACTTGGTGGTTTCCGCCGACCAGCTCGACGCGGCCGTGCAACGGCAGGCGGAGTTGTTGCTGAAAGCCGGCCCGATCGCGGCGGCAAGCGCCAAGACCCTGGTGCGCGACGTCGCCCACAGCAACGACCGCGACGCATCGGATGCCGCCAACGCCGATCTGATCGCGCGCCTGCGCATCTCGCCGGAAGGTCAGGAAGGCATCGGCGCATTCCTGGAAAAACGTTCTCCCGCTTGGGCATCCAAGGAGTAGACCATGCTCGATCATGTCGGCCTTCCGGTTTCCGATTTCGAACGCTCGAAAGCGTTCTATGCCGCCGTGTTCGCGCCGCTCGGCTATAGCTTAGTGATGGAAGTGACCCCGGAGATGACCGGCGACGGTTCCAGCGCGGCAGGCTTCGGCAAAGGCAAACCGGATTTTTGGATCGGCACGCACGACAAGCAGGCGCGCACCCACGTCGCCGTCGCCGCCGCGGACCGCGCCGCCGTGCGCGCCTTCTACGAAGCCGCGATCGCCGCCGGCGCCAAAGACAACGGACCGCCCGGGCTGCGGCCGCATTATCACGAGAACTACTACGGCGCGTTCGTCCTTGATCCGGATGGCCACAACATCGAAGCGGTCTGTCACGCACCGGAATAAGGCTTGAAGCCCTCCCCTTCAAGGGGAGGGTTGGGTGGGGATGGTTTTAAACGCCGGAAAGCCGCATGGAGCCCGCATGGATGGTCAGACAAACAGAAAAATCCTCGGCGCCAAATTGCAGCGGCAACTACGCAACATGCCGACGGATGCGGAACGCCTTATGGCAACGACTACGCGCCAGACAGCTCGACAACGCGAAATTCAGACGCCAACACCCCTTTGATGACTACATACTCGACTTCGCTTGCCTCGAACGGACGATCGTTATCGAACTTGACGGAGGCCAGCACGCTGACGCTGCCGACTACGATGCCAAACGCACTGCCACGCTAGAAAAAGCAGGCTTTGTCGTACTCAGGTTCTGGAACAATGAAGTATTCGAAAATATGGATGGAGTGCTTGAAGTGATTTGGACGACATTGCGCGCGAGAGCAAAACCATCCCCACCCAACCCTCCCCTTGAAGGGGAGGGCTAAAAGCATGTTCGACAAGATCCTGATCGCCAACCGCGGCGAAATCGCCTGCCGCGTGATCCGCACCGCGCGCAAGCTCGGCATCCGCACCGTGGCGGTGTTCTCGGACGCCGATGCCGATGCGCAGCACGTGCGCCTGGCGGACGAGGCCTATCCGATCGGCGGACCGCGGCCGCAGGACAGCTACCTGCGCGGGGAAGCCATCATCGATGCGGCAAAACGCTCCGGCGCGCAGGCGATCCACCCAGGTTACGGCTTCCTCAGCGAAAACGCCGACTTCGCCGATGCGGTGGAAGCGGCCGGCATCGCCTTCATCGGCCCGAAAGCGGCATCGATGCGCAAGATGGGCAGCAAGGCCGGCGCCAAGGAACTGATGCAGGCGGCCGGGGTGCCGGTGGTGCCCGGCTACACCGGCGAAGACCAATCGCCACAGCTGCTCACGCGCGAAGCGGAACGGATCGGTTTTCCGCTGATGATCAAGGCCGCCCACGGCGGCGGCGGCAAGGGCATGCGCATCGTGCGCAGCGCCGAGGAGTTCCTGCCCAATCTGGAAAGCTGCCAGCGCGAAGCCAAGGGCGCGTTCGGCCGCGACCGGGTGCTGCTGGAACGCTACGTCGAACAGCCGCGCCACATCGAAATCCAGGTGTTCGGCGACAGCCACGGCAATGTCGTCCACCTCAACGAACGCGAATGCTCGGCGCAGCGTCGTTACCAGAAAGTGCTGGAGGAATCGCCCTCGCCCTTCCTCACCCCGCAGATGCGCGCGGCGATGGGCGCAGCGGCGGTGCTGGCTGCGCGCGCGATCGATTACGTCAACGCCGGCACGGTCGAATTCATCGTCGCGCCGGACGGCGGTTTCTATTTCATGGAAATCAATACCCGCCTGCAGGTCGAACATCCGGTGACCGAGCTCGTCACCGGCCTGGACCTGGTCGAATGGCAATTGCGCGTGGCTGCCGGCGATGCATTGCCGCTGGCGCAGGACGCAATCGCCCAACAGGGCCATGCGATCGAAGTCCGCCTGTACGCCGAGGATCCGGAAGCGGGCTTCCTGCCCGGCTCGGGCAAGCTGCAGCAGTTGCGTCTGCCGCCGCCGTCGGAGCATGTGCGCATCGATTCTGGCGTGATCGAAGGCGACACGGTGACCATCTTCTACGATCCGATGATCGCAAAACTGATCGTTTGGGACCAAGACCGCCCGCGCGCGCTGGCGCGGTTGCGCGAAGCCCTGGCGCAATGCCGCATCGCCGGCCCGAAATCCAATATCGAATTCCTGGAACAACTGGTGCGGCATCCGGCGATCGTCGGCGGCCATATCGACACCGGCTATCTCGACCGTCACCTGGACGAATTCATGCCGGCGCAGGACGCCGAGCCGCACCTGCTGCTGGCCGCGGCGGTCGCAACGCTGCTGCTGCAGGAAGCGGCGCAGCGCGAACAAGCGCGCGCCTCGTCCGAGCCCGATTCGCCTTGGGCCATCGCCGACGGTTGGCGCCTGGGCCACGCCGGCGGCCGCACCTTGGCCTTCATCCACCGCGGCCGACGCCTGCAGGTGGTCGGTCACGGCAGCGCCGGCGAGTACCGCATCGAACACGACGGCCGCACCGTGTCGGTCTCCGGCGCGCGCCTGACCGATGAGGGCCTGACCGAAAGCAGCCTCAGTGCGCGTTTTGATGAACAGGGGTGGCGTTTCCAAGTGACGGCGGGACCGGGGTCGCTCGACGTGCACGACGGTGCGCGCCGCTTGCGTCTGGAGCCCGTAGCCCTATATCGATACGAGCCGGCCGGCGCGGGCCGGGGCGACGACCGCATCGTGGCGCCCATGCCGGGGCGGGTGGTGCTGGTCAAGGTCGGTGCCGGCGATAGCGTGATCGAAGGCCAGGAGCTCTTGGTGATGGAAGCGATGAAGATGGAGTTGGCGTTGAAGTCGCCGCGTGACGGCGTGATCGCCGAACTGCGCGCCAACGCCGGCGATTTCGTCGAGGCCGATGCGGTGCTGGCGACGCTATCGACATGAACGCACGCATCCTGGCGGCCGCATCGCTTCCGCTTGCGCTGGGCGCCTGCGTGGCGTTCGAGCACCTGCCCGAAGTCGCGCTGGCCTGCGATCCCAGGCTCGAAGGCCGCTGGGCCCCGGACGGCATGGCCGCCAAGGATGCCGTCGTGATCGACCGCCAGTGCCAGGCTACGATCCCCGGCGGTTCGCAGGCCAGGGGCGCGGCCGAGCCGCTGCGTTTCAAGCTGCGCAGTTTCCAGCTCGACGGCCAGGGTTATCTGGTCTTCGAGAAAGGCGATATCGCACGCTTGACCGGCCTGGCCGAGGGCGCCCTGGCCGACAGCGATCTGCAGGCTCTCGACAAGCAGCGCTTTCTGATGCGTTACCGCATCGACGGCGAAACGCTGCAAGCGGCGATGGCCGACCAGGCCTACGCCAGCGACGCCATCGACGAAGGCATGCTGTCCGGCAAGGCATTGGCGGAGACCGTGTCGCTGGTCGAAACCGATGCCGACGGCATGCCTGGCCTGCTCGCTTCGCATCCCGAACTGTTCGTTTCCGAGGGGCGCGGCTGGGCGGAATTCCGCCGCCTGGGCGCGGGGCTCGCGCCGTGAGCCGGTCCGTGCGTATCGTCGAAGTCGGCCCGCGCGACGGGCTGCAGAACGAGAAGGCGATGATCGCCACCGCCGACAAGATCGAGCTCATCGATCGCCTGTCCGGCACCGGCCTGCGCACCATCGAGGCGACCAGCTTCGTCAGCCCGAAATGGATCCCGCAATTGGCCGACGCCGCCGAAGTCTTCGCCGGCATCCATCGCAAGCCCGGTATCGCTTATCCGGTGTTGGTGCCCAACGAACGTGGCTATGAACGCGCACGCGCGGTCGGCGCAGAGGAAATCGCGGTGTTCACCGCGGCATCGGAAGCCTTCAACCGCAAGAACATCAACGCCGGCATCGACGAATCCATCGAACGCTTCCGCCCGGTGCTCGAACGCGCCACGGACGACGGCGTGCGCGTGCGCGGCTACGTATCGACTGTGCTCGGCTGCCCTTACCAGGGCGAAGTGCCGGTGCCCGACGTGGTGCGCGTGGCGGCGAAGCTGCACGCGCTGGGCTGCTACGAAATATCGCTGGGCGACACTATCGGCGTGGGCACGCCGCAGAAAGCCCGCGCCATGCTGAAGGCCGTCGCCGCGGAAGTGCCGATGGCCGCGCTCGCCGTCCACTTCCACGACACTTACGGCCAGGCGCTGGCGAATATCCTCGCCTGCCTGGAAGAAGGCGTGGCCGTGGTCGACGCCGCCGTCGGCGGCACCGGCGGCTGCCCGTATGCGAAAGGCGCCAGCGGCAACGTCTCCAGCGAAGATGTGGTCTACATGCTGCACGGATTGGGCATCGAAACCGGCGTCGATCTCGACAAGCTCGCCGACACCGGGCGGTGGCTCTCTGCCCTGCTCGGCCGCGAGACCGGCAGCAAGGTCGGCAAGGCGCTGGCGGCCGCGTGAACGCCCACTCGCCGCCGGAGACCGATACCCTCGCGGCGACGCAAGCCACACTGCAGGCGCTCGAAAAGGCCGGCAACGACAAGCACCTGCCTGAAGCCACGCGCGCGCTGCTCGCGCAAGCGCACGGCGCCCTGCATGCGGCGATGGCCGAAGCCGAAGCGGCGCGCAAGCGCTACCGCACGCTGTTCGACGCGGTGCCCGACCCCACCAGCATCATCGCGCTCGACGGCACCGTGCTGGACTTGAACGCCGCTGGCATGGCCGCCTACCGCCGGCCGCGCGAAGACATCGTCGGCCGGCCGATCCACGTGCTCAATCCGGATTTGCCGCGCGACCACATGGATCCTGTGCTGGAAGCGCTGGACCAGGGCGAAAGCTACGTCATCGAAGTCACCAACATGCGCGCCGACGGCACCCGCTTCCCGGTGGAAGTGCATTCGGCCAACATCGAGTACGACGGCGCTCGCGCGCTGGTTGCGGTCGCGCGCGACCTGAGCAAGCGCTGGGAAACCGAATCCAAGTACCGCCTCCTTCTTGAATCGATCGACAAGGGCGTGATCCTGTTCCGCGCCGACGAGACCGGCGCGCATGTGGTCTCGGCCAACCCGGCCGCGCACCGCATCTTCGGCGTCGCGCCCGGCGAAAACCTGCAGCGCAGCTTCAAGCCCGCCGACTGGAAGGTGGTGGACGAGAACGGCAGGGAACTGACCCTGGAACAGCAGCCCACGATGCGCGCCATCCGCACCGGACAGATCATCGAGAGCACGGTGCTGGGCATGTTCCACATTCCGACGCGGCAGATGACCTGGATTTCGGTCACCCACGTTCCCGTGTTCTCCGCGGGCGGCTCTGCGCCCGACCAGGTCTTCGCGCTGTTCAGCGACGTCACCGCACTCAAGCGCGACAACGCGCTGTTCGACCGCACCCAGGCGCTGGCGCACGTCGGCGGCTGGGAATGGGACCGCGTCAACCAGCAGCTCTACCTCACCGGCGAAGTGCGCCGCATCCTCGGCCATGCGCATGCGCCCGAGACGATGATGGAACTGCTCGACTGCCTGCGCCCGCACCACCGGCCGGCACTGCAGGCGGCACTCAACCGTTTGGTCGATGTAAACGCCGGCTTCGACCTGGAACTTCAAGGCCTGCGCGAAAATGGGCATGCATTCTGGATCCGCATGATCGGCGAGGCCGAGGCCGGCAACCCCAGCGCCACCCGCCTCAGCGGCACCATCCAGGACATCACCCAGCGCAAGCAGGCCGAAGACGTGCTGCGCGTGCAAGCGCGCACGGACCCGCTGACCGGGCTGATGAACCGCGACGCGATCCTGGGCGAACTCTCCGCCATGCTCGCCACGCCCGGCCAGGACAGCATCGCGGTGCTGTACGTCGATCTGGACCGCTTCAAGACGGTCAACGACGTGCTGGGCCACGCCGCCGGCGACGAGTTGCTGGTCACGGCCGCGCAGCGGATCGTCGGGGCGGCCGGGCATGAAGGCCTGATCGCGCGCTTCGGCGGCGACGAATTCCTGATCGTCTGCACCACCGGCGACGACCCCTTGCGCCCGGAACGCCTCGCCAATTCGTTGCTGGCCGCATTCGGCGACGTATTCCGCTTCGGCGACGACGAATTCACCATCACCGCCAGCATCGGCATCGCCTATGCGCCCGAGGACGGCAACCGTCCGCAGCAGCTGATCCAGAACGCCGACGTGGCGATGTACGACAGCAAGCGCCGCGTGCGCAACGGCTGGCAGGCGTTCACGCCGGAATTGGCGCAGCGCCAGCAGGACCGCCTGCAGATCGAGACGCACCTGCGCCGCGCCGCCGACAACGACGAGTTCCATCTGGTCTACCAGCCGCAGGTCGACTTGCGCCACGGCCGGGTGATCGCCGCCGAGGCGCTGATCCGCTGGGAAAACCACCAGCTCGGCGAGATGCGGCCGGACCTGTTCATCGGCCATGCCGAAACCACCGGCGACATCGTCCGCATCGGCGGCTGGGTGCTGCGCGAGGCTTGCCGGCAGATCGACCAGTGGCGCAAGCAGGGCTACGGCATCGTTCGCGTGGCGATCAACGTGTCCTATCGCCAGTTCCTGGCCGAGGACCTCGCCGCGAGCGTGCGCGACGCGCTGTCGGAATTCGACCTGCCCGGCGCCGCGCTCGAACTGGAATTCACCGAGCGCGTGCTGATCGAGGACGCTCCGGATACGGTCAAGACCTTCATGGAACTGCGCGAGCTAGGCGTGATGCTGACCATCGACGACTTCGGCGAAGGCTACAGCGCGCTCAACTACGTGCGCCGGTTGCCGATCCACGGCCTCAAGCTGAGCCAGCTGTTCGTGCAGGGCGTGCCGGAGAACCAATCCGACGTCGCCGTGTGCCGCGCGGTGGCGGCGATCGCGCGCAGCCTGGGCTTGGGATTGGTGGCCGAGGGCGTAGAATCCGAAGCGCAGCGCCAGTTCCTGATGCAGCTCGGCGTGCCGGTCGGACAGGGCTTCCTGTTCGCGCCGGGCCTGGCGCCCGACGAATTCGTGCATCGCCTCGACCGCAACCTTGCCCATGCCTGAAACGATCGCCGCATTTTCCATCCGTGCCATCGAACCGCGCGACGACGCCGCCGTCGCCCGCATAATCCGCGCCGTGATGCCCGAATTCGGCGCTTGCGGCACCGGCTTCGCCATCAACGACCCGGAAGTGGATTGGATGAGCCGCGCCTACGACGGCCCGCGCTGCGCGTATTTCGTCGTCGAACGCGACGGCAATGTCGAAGGCGGCGGAGGGGTCGCGCCGCTGGAAGGCGGCGATGCCGACACCTGCGAACTGCGCAAGATGTATTTCCTGCCCACGCTTCGCGGCCTAGGCGCCGGCGCAGAACTGATGTCGCGCTGTCTGGACGTGGCCCGCCGGATCGGTTTCAAGCATTGCTACCTGGAAACGCTGACCGGCATGGATTCGGCCATGAAGCTCTACGAGCGCACCGGGTTTCGCCGCATCGACGGCCCTCGCGGCGCCACCGGCCACGGCGGCTGCAACACCTTCTACCTCCTCGATTTGTAGGCTCGCCCTTGTGGGAGCGGCTTCAGCCGCGAGCTTTTATCGAGGGCGATGGTCTGCCCGCAAAAGCTCGCGGCTAAAGTCGCTCCCACAAAAAGCAGGCTCTGAATCCGCTTCTTCCGGACAGAAGCTAACGGGTAAAATGGCGGTTTCCGCCCGCCAGGAACCCCCATGCAACTCGACACCACCCGCGCCCTCATCACCGGCGGCGTCTCCGGCCTGGGCCTGGCCGTGGCCCGCCATCTGGTCGCCCACGGCGGCAAGGTCGCGCTGTTCGACGTCAACGACGATAAGGGCGCCGCTGCGGTCGCCGAGCTGGGCCAAGCCAAGGCGCGCTACTTCCGCACCGACGTCACCGACGAGGCCGGCGTGGTCGCGAACGTCGCGGCTGCGAACGAATTCCTCGGCGGTCTGAACGCGGTGATCAACTGCGCGGGCATCCTCGGCGCCGGTCGTGTGCTGGGCAAGGAAGGCGCGATGCCGCTGAAGAATTTCGCCGGCACCGTGATGGTCAACCTGGTCGGCAGCTTCAACGTCGCCAAAGCCGCCGCCGCGCTGATGCAGCACAACGCCGCCGGCGACGACGGCGAGCGCGGCGTGATCGTCAACACCGCCTCGGTGGCCGCCTACGAAGGCCAGATCGGCCAGGCCGCGTACTCCGCCTCCAAGGGCGGCGTGGTCGGCATGACCTTGCCGATGGCGCGCGAACTGTCGCGCTTCGGCATCCGCGTGATGACCGTGGCGCCGGGCATCTTCTGGACGCCGATGGTCGACGGCATGCCGCCGGAAGTGCAGCAGTCGCTGGGCGCTTCGATTCCGTTCCCGTCGCGCTTGGGCAAGCCGGAAGAGTTCGCCGACCTGGTCGCGTACATCCTGCAGAATCGTTATTTGAACGGCGAAACGATTCGTTTGGATGGCGCGGTCCGTTTGGCGCCGAAATAACAAACTCCTTCGTCCGTCATCCCGGCGAAAGCCGGGATCCAGCGCCTTTGCCGTCGATGCCGTTCCAGCTCGAACCAAGAGCACTGGATCCCGGCTTTCGCCGGGATGACGAGTAAAAAACGACTTCCCACTTCTCGTGAAATAAAGAACATGAAAGCCTACGACGTCAAGAAAGGAAACGTAGTCGAACACAACGGCACCGTGTACCAGGTGCGCGACATCGAACGCAGCTCGCCGCAGGGCCGCGGCGGCAACGTCAAGTTCCGCTTCACGATGTACAGCGTGCCCGGCGGCAGCAAATACGATCTCAGCCTCGGCGCCGAGGACGAGTTGAAGGAAGTCGAACTGTCGCGCCGCCAGGCGACGTTCTCGTACAAGGACGGCGGTGCGTTCGTGTTCCTGGACGACGAGGACTACACGCCCTACACGCTCGACGCCGACGTGGTCGGCGACGGCGCCGGTTATATCAGCGAGGGCCTGTCCGGCTGCTACGTGCAGATCATCGACGACCAGCCGGTAGCGCTGCAGCTGCCGACCAGCGTGACGCTGGAAGTGACCGACACGCCGCCCGAGCTCAAGGGCGGCACCGCCACCAAGCGGCCGAAACCGGCCACGCTGTCGACCGGCATCGAGATCCAGGTGCCGGAGTACGTCAAGGTCGGCGAGCGCGTGCTGGTGAACACCACGACCGGCGAATTCGCCGGCCGTGCGGACTAAGTCGCCACTCTTGCTTATGTAGAGCGGGACTTGCCCCACTGCTCTTCGCCTAAACCTTGTAGAGCCGAGCTTGCTCCGCTGCCTTTCTTGTAGGAGCGGCTTCAGCCGCGAGCTCTTGATCTCGTATTTCCAACGCTGGAAAAGCTCGCGGCTGAAGCCGCTCCTACAGAGAGCGGAAAGCAGCCAGGCAAGCCCCGCTCTACAAGCGCATGGGTTATCGCGCCAGCCACTTGCGCGCCATGCGGTGCAGCGATGCGTCCAGCGACGCGTCCTGCAGCAGCGAGGCGATCTCGCGCCAAGCCAACGCGTGCGACTCGTCGCTGACCGTGAACGCTTCGTCCGCGCCGGCGCGCACCACGTAGCGAACGTCGTAATGCCAATGCCCGGGCACGTCCTTGCGCTCGGGAATCCAATGCCGGTCAAGATCGAAGATGTCCGGCTCGACCGACAAGCCGGTCAGTCCGGACTCCTCCTCGGCTTCCTTCAAAGCCACCTGCCTCAGGTCGGCGTCTCCGTCGGCATGGCCGCCGAGTTGCAACCAGCGGTCCAGCTTTCGGTGATGGGTCAGCAGGATCCGTTCGCCGTCGGCGCTGACCAGCCAGGCCGCGCCGGTGAAATGGCCGGCGAGGCGCTCGCGCACGAACGGGTTTTCGGCATCGCCGAGCAGCTGCAGGAAGTCGTCGACGCTGTCCGCCTCGTCCGGCGCACGCTGTCGGTACTCGGCCAGCGCCGCATGTAAAAGTCCCTGTTCAGTCGTCCCGTCATTACTCATGCTGCACTGCCGCATATCCGGATTGTCCCGTCCAAGCGGCCATTATCCAGCCCCGGCCCCACTCATGGCGCTTGTGCCGCGGGCGGCGCGCCGGTTAATGTCCCGCAGTTCCGGGCGGCCTGCCGCCGGGCTCACTTACCCGCCGTCTTCGAAATTTTTTGGGGAGAACGCAATGCTTTTTTGGCGCGTCAAGCCGCTCGATCAGATCCTCGCTACAGCCGAAAAGAAATCGCTCAAACGCCAGCTGGGCGCCTTCCAACTGACCATGCTGGGCATCGGCGCGATCATCGGCACCGGTATCTTCGTCTTGACCGCCGAAGCGGGCCAGAAAGCCGGCCCCGCGATGATGTTGGCCTTCGTGATCGCAGCGGTGGTCTGCGGACTCGCCGCGCTGGCTTATGCCGAACTGGCCTCGATGGTGCCGGTGTCCGGCTCCGCCTACACCTACACCTACGGCGTGCTCGGCGAAGGCCTGGCTTGGGCCGTCGGTTGGGCGCTGGTGCTCGAATATGCGGTCGCAGCCTGCGCTGTCTCGGTCGGCTGGTCCGGCTACATGAACGGGCTGCTGATCAGCATCGGTTATCCCTTGCCTGAATTCCTCCGCACCGGCCCCAGAGACGGCGGCACCTTCAACCTGCTCGCGTTCTGCATCGCATTGCTGGTGACGATATTGCTGGTGCTCGGCACCTCCAAGTCGGCCAAGGTCAATGCCGTGCTGGTGCTGATCAAGGTCGCGGCGCTCACCGCATTCATCATCATCGCCGTCCCCGCCGCGCAGGATCCGAACTTCGAGCCCTTCTTCCCGACCGGCTGGGGCAGCCCGCTCGGCGGCATCGGCGTGCTCGGTGCGGCGGCGTCGATCTTCTTCGCCTACGTCGGCTTCGACGCGGTCTCGACCGCCGCGGAAGAAACCAAGAACCCGAACCGCAACATCCCGATCGGCCTGATCGCCTCGCTCGGCGTCTGCACCATTTTCTACCTGCTGGTGGGCTATGGCGCCGTCGGCTCGATCGGTTCGCAGCCGATGCTCGATGCCAACGGCATGGCCTTCCATCCCGGCAGTCCGGAACTGGCTGCGGCCTGCAAAGGCAGCGAAGCGCTGGTCTGCAGCAAGGAGCCGCTGGCGCACGTGCTGCGCATGCTCGGTTTCGCCAGCTGGGGCAACATGATCGGCCTGGCTGCCGCGCTGGCACTGCCTTCGGTCATCCTGATGATGATCTACGGCCAGACCCGCATCTTCTTCACCATGTCGCGCGACGGCCTGCTGCCGGCCGTGCTGTCGAAGGTGCATCCGCGCTTCCACACGCCGTACGTGGTGACCATTATCACCGGCCTGTTCGTCGCCGGCTTCGCCGCCTGGTTCCCGGTCGGCGTGCTCGCCGACATCTCCAACTCGGGCACGCTGTTCGCGTTCGTGATGGTGGCGTTCGCGGTGATGGTCCTGCGCAAGCAGCAGCCCGACCGCCCGCGTCCGTTCCGCACGCCGATGGTATGGCTGGTCTGCCCGCTGGCGATCGCCGGCTGCCTGCTGCTGTTCCTCAACCTGTCGATGTACACGCTGAGCCTGTTCTTCGGCTGGGCGGTGATCGGCATGATCGTTTACGCCTTGTACGGCTACCGCAAGAGCGATCTGGCCCCGGGCCGTTCGCCGCCGGCCGACAAGCCCGTGCTCGAGCCGCACCCGACCTTCCACGAAGGTCCGGATCCGGGCCCGTAAGCGTCTCAAGCGATACCGAAACGGCGCGGGCAACCGCGCCGTTTTCTTTTGCGGCACACTCTTCGCAGCCCACGCCTCGGACAACGCCATGCCGCAACCCATTTCCCCCGCCGCCGAGGCCGAACGCCTGGACGAATACTGGTCCCCACGCGTGCTGGCCGAAGTCGACGACGCCTATATCAAGGTCGCCAAGGTCAAGGGCACGCTGGCCTGGCATGCGCATGCCGACGAGGACGAATTGTTCTACGTGCTCTCCGGGCGGTTGAAGATCGAGTTGGAAGGCGACGAGTCGGTGGAGCTCGGCCCGGGCGAAATGTATGTCGTGCCCAAGGGGGTGCGCCATAACCCGGTAGCGGATGAGGAATGCCGCTTGTTGCTGATCGAGCGCAAGACCACGCTGCATACCGGCGATGTGGTCACCGAGATGACGCGAAGCATCGCCGAACAGCTCGGTGCTTCCCCACCCTGAAAACTCCCCTTTGAAAAAGGGCGGGGGTTGGGGGGATTTGCTCTTCGCTGTTCACCGCGCGCTGCGGAAGGCAAGATCAAAAGCAAATTTCCCCCTGTATCCCCTTTTTCAAAGGGGGGAAAGCAAATCCCCCAACTGCCTTTTTCAAAGAGGAAGAAAGCCGCGGTAAACTGCCCGCCATGAGCGACGCCCTGCCCTACGACACTCACCGCCTGCGCGAGCTGGCCGGCGAGATCATCGTCAACGTGCGCGAACTGTCCGCGCTGGGCTGGACGCCGGCGACCAGCAGCAATTTCTCGCGCCGGCTGGACGAGCGCCATGCCGCGATCACCGTATCCGGACGCGACAAGGGCCGGCTGACCGAGGCCGACATCATGGTCGTGGACTGGGACGGCCAGGCCGCCGGCAGCGACCACCGCCCGTCCGCCGAAACCCTGCTGCATACCCAGCTCTATCGCCGCTTCCCGGAAATCGGCTGCGTACTGCATACGCATTCGCCCACCCAGACCATCGCCTCGCGCCTGTACGCGGGCGCGGGCCACGTGCACCTGGAAGGCTACGAGCTGCTGAAGGCGTTCGCCGGCAACACCACGCATGAAGTGGCCATCGACGTGCCGGTGTTCCCCAACACCCAGGACATGCCGACCCTCGCCGCCCAGGTCGATGCCCTGCTCGACAAGCAGTGCATGTGGGGCTATCTGATCGACGGCCACGGCCTCTACGCCTGGGGCGGCGACATGGCCGAGGCCCGCCGCCACTTGGAAGCCTTCGAATTCCTGCTGGGCTGCGAGCTGGAATTGCGCAAACTCGCCCCCAGACACTGAGTAGGTCGGGGCTACGCCCCGACGCCGCTCGATTGCGAGAGACGCCGCTCGTGGGAGAAGAGCCGTCGGGGGCATGCCCCGACCTACATGCCCATCCTGTTAATCTTGATAACCCGCACTCATACCCCACACCGCCATGAGCCGACTCCGCATTTTCGCCGACGACGCCCCCGACACCCCGCAGTTCAGCAGCAGCGATGGCGGCGACATCGCGCGCGAGCTGCAGAAGATCGGCGTGACCTTCGAGCGTTGGCAGGCCGCGCAGCCGATCCAGCCCGGCGCCACGCCCGAAGAAGTGATGGCCGCATACAAGACCGACATCGACCGGCTGGTGAAGCAGCACGGCTTCAAGACGGTCGACGTGGTCAGCATCGCGCCGGACAACCCCAACCGTGCCGAGATGCGCAAGAAATTCCTCGACGAACACTTCCACAAGGAAGACGAAGTGCGCTTCTTCGTCGCCGGCTCCGGCCTGTTCACGTTGCACGTGGGCGGCAAGGTGTACGAGATCGAATGCGTCAAGGACGACCTGATCGCCGTGCCGGACGGCACCACGCACTGGTTCGACATGGGGCCGGAACCGAGCTTCGTCGCGATCCGCTTCTTCACCGAGCCGGACGGATGGGTGGGCCATTTCACCGGCACCGATATCGCTCAGAAATTTCCGCGTTACGAAAAGGGTGGAGCCCGATAGGCGTTAGCTTTAAGCCGTCATTCCCGCGAAGGCGAGACTGCGAAGGCCGAAGGCCGTAGCGAACATCTGCGTCAGCAGATGGCCCGGAGGGCGAGCGAAGCGGGTAATCCAGTGACTTTGCCGTTCCACGATAAAAATCAAAATGGGTCCCAGCTTGCGCTGGGATGACGAGCGAAAATGACCAAGCCCCTGATCCTCACCGACATCGAAGGCACCACCAGCAGCATCTCCTTCGTCAAGGACGTGCTGTTTCCGTATGCCCGCGACGCGCTGCCGGACTTCGTCCGCGATCATCACGACGATCCCGACGTGCGTCGTTGGCTCGACGCCGTGGCCATCGAAAACGGCGGCATCTGCACCGACGAAGTCATCGTCGAAACGCTACAGGGCTGGATCGACCAGGACCGCAAGCACACCGCGCTGAAGGCCCTGCAGGGCATGATCTGGCAGGACGGCTACCTCAGCGCCGATTTCGTCGCACCGGTGTATCCGGACGCGGCGCGCATGCTCAAGCGTTGGCATGGCGACGGGCATGCGCTGGCGGTGTATTCGTCCGGTTCCGTGGCGGCGCAAAAGCTGCTGTTCGGCCATACCGACGCCGGCGACTTCCTGCCGTTGTTCTCGGCCTTCTTCGACACCGAAGTCGGGCACAAGCGCGATGCCGCCAGCTACCGCAACATCGCCCAGCGCCTGGACCGCGCGCCCGGCGAGATCGTTTTCCTGTCCGACGTGGTGGAAGAACTGGATGCCGCACGCGAAGCGGGCCTGCGCACGGTGCTGATCGACCGTCGCGAAGATTATCCGCAACCGCGCACCGGCGAGGCTGCCCACGGCCATCCGCGCGCCGAGGACTTCTCGGGCGTCCGCCCGGATCCGGCGTGAGAAGGCGGGCGCGCCGGTACGCCATGCGCTTCGCAGCGCTCATAGGCCTGTTGCTGCTGTCGACCGCCCTGGCCGCCGACCAGCCCAAGCCTGTCGACGCCGTCGAACCCGGGCAGACGCTCGCCGAGCGCGACCGGGCGCTGCTCGACCGCGACTTCGCCGCGCTGGCGCCGCAACGCGCCGGCAAGCCTGATCTCTACGTCGTCGGCTTCGCCGGCGACGGCGAAGAGAACGTTTTCCGCAACGAGGTGGTCTACTTGAGATCGCTGTTCGAGCGGCGTTTCGGCGCGCGGGGCCATGTGCTCACGCTGATCAACCATCCCGACAGCCTGGGCAAGTCGCCTGCGGCCTTGGCCACCTACGACAATCTTTACGACGCGCTGGCGCGGATCGGCAAGCTCATGGATCGCGAGCAGGACCTGTTGCTGCTCTACCTGACCATGCACGGCACCGAAGACCACGAACTGGCCCTGCAGTTGCAGCCCGTGCTGGAAGACTGGCTGACGCCCGAAGACCTGCGCCAGGCGCTCGACGACGCCGGCATCCGTAACCGCGTCGTGGTGATTTCCGCCTGCTACTCGGGCGGATTCGTGCCCGCCTTGCGCAGCCCCGACACGCTGCTGCTGACCGCCGCGCGCGCCGACCGCGCTTCGTTCGGTTGCGGCAGCGAATCGGAGGCCACTTATTTCGGGCGCGCCTGGCTGATCGACGGCCTCAACCGCACCACCAGCTTCGTCGCCGCGTACGACATCGCCAGCAAATCGATCGCGCAACGCGAGCGCCGTGAGGATTTCGAGCCGTCGCTGCCGCAGGTCGACGTCGGCGAGCGCATCGGCAAGCGCCTGCAGGCCTGGGAATCGGATCTGGCGCCGGGAAAACCCGTGCCTTATCCCTACCCCGCGGTCAACCGCAAACGTAAAGCCCCCACTTTGTAGAGCGAAGCATTCTGCTTTTCGTAGGAGCGGCTTCAGCCGCGAGCTTTTTGGCAACGAAGATCAAGAGCTCGCGGCTGAAGCCGCTCCTACGAAAAGCGCAGCGACGCTTATCCGTGGATTTTTTCGCCCTTGGCCAGCATCGCCACGAACTTTTCGACCCGCGCCGCGCGCGTTTCCGGTTTCTTCGCGGTCTGCACGCGCCAGCAGAACGCGTAGCGATTGGTCCTGTCGATTTGGTCGAAGAAAGCCTTGGCCTTCTTGTTCTTGGCCAGCGCGGCTGCGAGCTCGTCCGGCACCGGCATGCTGCGCGCCGAGTCGTAGGCGACCGCCCAACGTCCGTCCGCCTTCGCCGCATCGATCTCGCGCTGCCCGCCTGCGCCCATGCGCCCGGCGGCGATCAATTTTTCGGCCTTGGCGACATTGATCTTGGACCACAGGCTTTGTTTGCGGCGCGGCGTGAAACGCTGCAGGAAATGCCGTTCGTCGCATCCGCGCCTGAGCCCGTCGATCCAGCCGTGGCACAACGCCACATCGATCGCCTCTTCGATCGTCACCGAAGCGACGCCGACGCCTTTCTTGGCGATCTTCAACCAAACCCCGGGACTGCCGGCATGCGCCAACAACCACTTCTCCCAAGCGGCCGCGTTCTTGAAAATCTTGATCGGCTGCTCGATGGACCGCGCAGAGGGAGACGTGCTCACGCCCGTCATGGCGATGCTTCCTGCAGACGGTAGCGCGTGCGCGCCCGCAACTCGCCGCGCCACGCATCCGGCGCGCGCACTTCTATTTCGTGCGTGCCCGCCGCCAGATCGGTCGGCAACGCCCCGCGCCACAGGTGCGGCGACGGCTCGGCTTCCGGCGAACGGTCGTAACCGCGCAGACGTTCGGCTGCGTCGTCTTTCGCATTTTCGGCCAGCAGGCGCGGATCGGGTTTTTCGACCTTGTCCATCGCTTTCCATTCGCCTCCGTCGATGCGGTACTGCACGCGGCTGTCGTCGCGCCCCATGTAGACGTTGGCGTAGACGCCCCAGGCCGGCCACGCGCCGCGGCGCAAGGCTTTGGGCGCATGCAGGCCGATGCCGGCATCGTCCGGATCGCGCGCCGGATGCCAGACCAAGGAGTAACGGCCCGCATTTTCCACTCGCAGCGTCGCATAGCCGTTCGGCGTGCCGTCGGCCATGGTCGCATCCGGGATGCCGGCCGTGTCCTTGGCGCCGCTCCAGAACGCGCCGCAGGCGGCGCCGACGTTGTATTCGTGCAAGGGGGCGGCGCCGCGCCAGCCGTCGGCCGCATCGTGGAAGACATGCCGCTGCGTATGGCTGTGCGCGGTCAACAGCAGCACGTGCGGAAAATCCTTCAGAAGCGCGAACAGGCGCTCGCGATCGGCAACGCGGAACGACGGTTTGCCCGGCTTGCCGGCGTCGAAAAACGGGATATGCGCGGCGATCACGAGCAATCGGTCCTTGGCCACCGTGCGCAAATACGATTCGAGGAAAGCGAACTGTCCCTCGCGCAGGCCGCCGATGTAGGCCGGCTTCCGGTCCGGCTGGTAGACGACATCGTCCAGGCCCACGAAGATCGCCTCGGGCTCCTCCCAGGCGAAGGTGTCCGGGCCGAAGCTGTTGCGGAAGGTGAGCAGCGAGTCTTCGTCGCTGGCGGCATCCAAATCCAGGTCGTGGTTGCCCGGCACGTGCAGCCACGGGATCCGCAGCGTCGCGGTGACGCGATTCATCGCCGGATACAGCGAAAGATCGTCGTCGACGATATCGCCCAGCGACAGGCCCAACTGCGCGCTGCGCCGGCCGGCGATCGGCGCGACGATGTCGCGGCGGTAGTAATCCACATCGGCGGCCGACTTGGGCTGCGGGTCGCCGAACAACAACGCGTCCAAGCCGGGGCGGCGCTTCGCTTCGCGCCGCAACGCGAAGTCGCGGCAGAGTCCCGGCACGGGCCGGATGCCGCCGTATTTCAGCTGCGAACCGGCGCCGGACGGCGGATTGCGCCAAACGTCCGGTAATCCATCGGCGCGCACGGCCGCGACGAAACCTGCCGGTTTTATGACAAACACGGTACGGGAGCCGCCGCCGTCGAGCCCGTTGTAACGGCCGCTGGAATCGGTTTCAACGATGTCGACACCGTCCGATACCTGGATGCCGCCCAACCCCGCCTCGTCCGGTTCCCGGCGACCGTTGCCGTTGGCGTCTTCGAATACGGCGCCGGCACCGCAGGAAGGCGTTTCCGCCGCAGCCGGCAAGGAGACGGCAAGCAGCAGCACAGTGCAGAATATCGGCGCTTTCATCGCGGTTCCGGTGGAAGTCGGTGGGGAAATTATGCCGTTGCAGCCGCTTGCGTGGCCGGATCGATCCCGCGGCTGCCGTTGCTTAGGGATAACAGCAGCGTGCGGAGGACATGGGCAGGCTGGCCAAGGATTCGGATGCGAGGGGGTGGTATGGGTTTCAGATGGAGCCGGTCGCCGGCCCGGCTGATGGCGCTGCTTTTCCTGCTGTGCCACGGGTCCTGGGCGCAAGCCCAACCGGCGCTCGAACTGGTCGATGGCGTTTCCCAGACATCGTTGGCGGAATACACGCAATACCGCCACGACACCAACGCCAGCGACGACACCGCCAGCGCCTTCCGCAGGCTCGCTGCGGGCGAATTCGCGCCGCTGCCGGACGGCCGGCACGAATTCGGCTTCCGGGACGGCGCCTACTGGTTCCATGTTTCCCTCGTCAACCGCAACGCGCGCGAGCCGCGCTGGCTGCTGGTGCAGCGCTACGCGTTGAGCGATTACATCGACGTCTACGTGCGCTATCCGGACGGCCGCATCGCCCATCAGGCCGGCGGCGACGCCCTGCCTTTCGAATCGCGCGGCATCGGCTACCGGCACCCCAATTTCTGGCTGGACCTGCCGGCCGACGAACGCGTGGACCTGCTGGTGCGCGTGCAGAGCCAGAGTTCGATGCAGGTGCCGCTGGACCTGTATACGCCCACCGCCTTCATCGACCTCTCGCGCGATGCGCAGCTGGCCATCGGCATCTACTACGGCATCCTCACCGCGTTGTTTTTCTACAACCTGGTGCTGTGGCTGACGCTGCGCGACCCGAGCTATTTCTGGTACCTGTTCCATATCACCGCTTTCGGCATGGTGCTGTTCACGCTGAACGGACTGGGCTTCGAATACCTATGGCCCAACTCGCCGTGGCTGGCCGACAAGTCGGTGCCGCTGTCGATCTGCCTGGCGCTGATCGGCATGCTGCAGTTCGCACGCACCTTCCTCGAGCTGCCGCAGCGATGGCGCCTGGGCAACAACGGCACGCTGGCGCTGATCGCGTTCTTCGCCCTGCTTGCGGCCGCGGCGCTGGAGTTGCCTTACCGGATCTCGATCCAGATCGCCACCAAGGCGGTCCTGTTCGGGGTGGCCTGGATCGCGATCGTGACCATCGTCGTCCTGCGCCGCGGCTACGCTTCGGCGTGGCTGTTCTTCGCGGCCTGGGCGCTGTTCCTGTTGGGCACCACGAGTTTCACGCTGGTCGCGTTCGGCATCCTGCAGAAGACCTTCTACACCGAATACGGCGTGCAGATAGGCTCGGCCCTGGAAATGCTGCTGCTGTCGATCGCGCTCGGCCGCCGCTATTCGTCGCTGCGCAGCGAGAACGAGCGCATCGTCGGCGAAGCCAACCTGCGCCTGGAGCGCAAGGTCGCCCAGCGCACCCAGGAGCTGCGCGGCACGCTCGCGCAGCTGGAGGACGCGCATAGCCGTTTGCGCGATTCCAGCCGCCGCGACGGGCTCACCGGGCTCTACAACCGCACCCATTTCCGCGAGGCCTTCGAGGCCTTGCTGCTGGACAGCCGCAAAGACGGCCGGTCGCTGTCCCTGCTGATGATCGACCTGGATCATTTCAAGAACATCAACGACCAGTACGGCCATCTCGTGGGCGACGACTGCCTGCGCTGGGCCGCGCACGTCATCGGCGACACACTTCGGCCGCACAAGGCGCTGCTGGCGCGTTACGGCGGCGAGGAATTCATCGTCGGCCTGCCCGGCCACGACCTGGCGTCCGCCGCGGCAGTCGGCGAAACGCTGCGCCGGCAACTGCAACAGGAGCCGTGCGCGGTGCGCGGCCATCAGATCCGCATGTCGGCGAGCATCGGCGTGCATGCCGTGCAGCCCACCAAGGACGTCGCGAGCAGCATCGACGCGGCGCTGATGGCGGCCGACCTGGCGCTGTATTCGGCCAAGGCCAAAGGCCGCGACCGGGTATGCACTTCGAATCCGGCGCTGGCGCCGATGTGATCTCCCGCGTTTGCGGGACTTTCCCTGCTCTCCGTAGGAGCGGCTTTAGCCGCGAGCTCTAACTCGCGCCCGCGCGATCGTGAAGGAAAGAGCTCGCGGCTAAAGCCGCTCCTACGAAGAGCTGGGCGCCGTTTAACTCAGTTGCTACGGCTACGAAGCACTTCGCCCAGTTCCGCCAGCCCAAGGCCTCGCAATCGCAGCAGCACCAGCAAGTGGTACACCAGATCCGCCGCTTCGCCGAGCAGCTTTTCGTCGCCCTGCGCTGCGCCGGCCAATGCGGTCTCCACGCCCTCTTCGCCGACCTTCTGCGCTACCCGCAACGCACCTTGTTCGAACAGGCGCGTCGTATAGCTGCCCGCAGGCCGATCGCGCTCGCGCTGCGCGATGACGGCATCGAGCCCCGCGAGAGCCGCGGCGGGCGCATCCGCGAAACAACTGTCGCGGCCCAGATGGCAAGTCGGGCCGAGCGGCCGCGCCTGCACCAGCAGCGTGTCGCCGTCGCAATCGGCCGCGACCGAAACGAACGCGAGACGATGGCCCGAAGTCTCGCCCTTGGTCCACAACTGCGCCCTGCTGCGACTGTAGAACGTCACCCAGCCGCTTTCCAGCGTCGCGTGTAGCGCCTCGCGCGACATATAACCGAGCATCAGTACGCGCTGATCGCCTGCATCCTGCACGATCGCGGGCAACAAGCCGCCTTCGCGGGCATCGGGCGAGCGCGACCAGGCCAGTTTTTCGATTTCCTCAATCTTCATGGCGCACCTCGATGCCCTGCCCGCGCAGGAACGACTTCAACGCCGGAATGGCGATGTCGCCGGAATGGAACACGCTGGCCGCCAGCGCGCCGTCCACGTCGGCCTCGCGAAAGGCTTCGGCGAAATGCGCCGGCGCGCCGGCGCCGCCGGAAGCGACCAGCGGCACGCCGCAGACCGCCCGCAAGGCCTTCAGTTGCGCGATGTCGTAGCCGTTGCGAACACCGTCGCTGGACATGCAGTTGAGCACGATTTCGCCGGCGCCCAGGCGCTGCGCTTCTATCGCCCAATCCAACGTGCGCCGGCCCGGCGCGCGCATGCACGCGGGGTCGCCGGTATGGCTGCGCACGCGCCATTCGCCGTCCGTTTCGCGCTGCGAGTCGATGCCGACCACCACGCATTGCACGCCGAAGGCGTCGGCGAGCTCGGCGATCAGCGCCGGCCGTTCCAATGCCGGCGTGTTGACCGAGATCTTGTCCGCGCCGGCCAGCAGTACGCGCCTGGCCGAAGCGATATCGGCGATGCCGCCGGCCACGCAGAACGGAATGTCCAGCACCCGCGCGACGCGCTCGACCCAACCGGCATCGACGCTGCGCCCCTGCGGACTCGCGCCGATGTCGTAGAACACCAGTTCGTCGGCGCCGGCATCCCGATAACGGGCGGCGAGCGCGACGATGTCGCCCATGTCAACGTGGTCGCGGAAACGCACGCCTTTCACCACGCGCCCGTCGCGCACGTCCAGGCACGGGATGATGCGCCGGCTCAGCATGCCAGCGCTTCCGCCAGGCCGATGCGGCCTTCGAGCAAGGCCTTGCCCAGCACGATGCCGGCGCAACCCGCTTCGCGCGCGCTGCGGACATCGGCGAGATCGCATGCGCCGCCGGACGCCTGCAGCGCGACCTGCGGCGCCCACTGCCGCAACAGCGCATACAGCTGCAGGTTCGGTCCCGACAGCATGCCGTCGCGGGCGATGTCGGTGCACAACAGGTGGCGCAGGCCCGAACGCGTATAGAAACGCACCAGTTCGCCGAGCGTGCGGCGTCCTTGCCGGGTCCAGCCGTGCGTGGCCGGGAACCAGCGTCCGTCGTCGGCGCAGCGGGCGTCCAAGGCGATGGTCAGCCTTTCGCTGCCGTATCGGCCGAGCCAGGCGGCAACGCGATTCGGATCGCTCGCCGACAGCGAACCGACCACGACCCGGTCCGCGCCGTTCGCGAGCAGGCGCTCGATATCGCTCTCGCCGCGCACGCCGCCGCCGGTCTGAACCGACAGCGCCGTAGTGTCTTTGATGCGCGACAACAGCGTAGCGAGCGTGTAGCCGCCGGCGCGCGCCGCATTCAGGTCGACCAGGTGCAGCCAGCGCGCGCCCGCGGCGGCGTAAGCCTGCGCCAATGCCAAAGGATCGTCGCCATAGCGCGTTTCGCGCGCGTAATCGCCCTGCGCCAGCCGCACCACGCGGCCGTCGCGCACGTCGATGGCCGGGTACACCTCGAAAACGGCCGCAAACGGGGTGTTCATGAATCCCATCGGATGAAGTTCTCCAGCAATCGCGCGCCCGCGTTCGCCGAACGCTCCGGATGGAACTGCGCGCCGCAGTACAGGCCCCGGCTCACGACGGCGCTGAAAGCATCGCCGTGCCGCGCGCTGGCGACGGTGTCGTCGCCGACCGGCGCCGCATACCCATGTACGAAATAGACGCAGTCGCCATTGGCAATGCCGCGCAGCAGCGGCGTGTCGGCGACGTCGGCCAGGGCATTCCAACCCATGTGCGGGATCCGCAAACCTGGCGTCGCCGGTAGGCGGCGCACGCGCCCGGGAAGAAGACCGAGGCAAGCGGTATCGCTTTCGTCGGAACCTTCGTACAGCAGTTGCATGCCCAGACAGATGCCGAGCACAGGCGCGGTGGCGGCGTGCAGGGCTCGATCCAATCCTTGCGCCCGCAAGGCCGCCATCGCGGGCGCCGCCGCGCCGACGCCAGGCAGGATGATGCGGTCGGCTCGCGCAAGGGCTTCCGGGTCGCGCACGATCTCGGGCGCGATGCCGAGCCTTTCCAGGGCGTAACGCACCGAGCCCAGGTTGGCGCCGCCCGCGTCGACCAGCGCTACGCGCATCGCCGCACCTCTTTCGCGATATTCTCGTTCACAGCCGGCCTTTCGTACTGGGCAGGGCGACGCCGTCGCGCCTGATCGCCTCGCGCAAAGCCCGCGCCGTCGACTTGAAGCAGGCCTCGACCTTGTGATGGTCGTTGTCGCCCGTCACCTGCAGATTGAGGTTGAGGCCGGAGGCATCGCACAGCGAACGGAAAAAATGCGGCACCAGCTCCGTCGGCAAGTCGCCGACGCGCTCGCGCCGGAATTCGCCGGCGAAAACGAAATAAGGACGGCCTCCGAAATCCAGCGCCGCACTGGCCAGCGTCTCGTCCATCGGCAAGGTGAAGCCGTAACGGCCTATGCCGCGCTTGTCGCCCAAGGCCTCGCGCAGGGCTTGGCCCAGCGCCAGGCCGGTGTCTTCGACGGTGTGGTGTTCGTCGATGCGCAGATCGCCCTCGGCGCGCACCCGCAATGCGAAACCGCCGTGCTTGCCCAGTTGTTCGAGCATGTGGTCGAAGAACGGCAGGCCGGTGTCGGCTTCGGGTTCCGCTTCGCGATCCAAGTCGATTTCCACCCGGATGCGAGTTTCCCGCGTGTCGCGCTGCACGGCGGCGCGGCGCGGCGCGTCCGCGAGCTCGTGCGCGATGCCGGCCCAGTCCCATTCGCCGCCGAACTGCGCCGTACGCAACTGGAAACCGCGGATGCCGAGATTGGCGGCGAACGCCAGGTCGGTTTCGCGGTCGCCGACCATCGCCGAGCGCGTCCAGTCGATGCCGCGATCCTTCAGATAGGAAAGCACCAGGCCGATCCCCGGCTTGCGCGTGGTCTTGTTCTCGTGCGGCAGGCTTGCGTCGATCAATACGTCGCGGAAGCGGATGCCCTGGCTTTCGAACACCTGCAGCATCAGCGCATGCGGGCCTTCGAACGACGCGCGCGGATAGCTCGCCGTGCCGAGCCCATCCTGGTTGCTGACGATCACGAACTCGTAACCGGCGTCGCGCAGCTTGAGCAGCGCCGGCACGGCGTCGGCCACGAAGCGGAGTTTTTCGTAGGCGTCGATCTGGAAATCCGCCGGCTCCTCGATCAGGGTGCCGTCGCGGTCGACGAACAGGATCGGTCTCATGCGGCGGCCTCCACCCGGCCCAAGGCCGCCAGCGCAGCGTCGTTCTGCGCCGGCGTGCCGATCGTGATCCGCAGAGCGTCGCCGAGCTGCGGCATCGCGCGCATGTCGCGCACTACGATCCCCGCCGCGAGCAACCGTTCGAAAGCCGCGGCCGCATCGGCGAACCTCGCCAACAGGAAATTGGCCTGCGAGGGATACACCCGACGCACGTCCGGGCAATGCGCCAACGCCGCCGCCACTCGCGCGCGCTCGCTGCGCACCTCCGCTACCGCTGCGCCCGTGGCCGACAGTGCGGGCGGCGTCAAGGCGGCCAGTGCCTGCGCGGCACTCGGTCCGGGCACGGGGTACGGCGCCTGACAGCGGCGCAAGGCCTCCACGACGCGCGCATCGGCGATCGCGCAGCCGATACGCGCCGCCGCCAGCGCATGCGCTTTCGACAAAGTGCGCAACACCACCACGTTCGCCTGCGAGGCGGCGCTGGCGACCAGCGACGGCGCATCCGCGAACTCGATATAGGCCTCGTCGACCACCACCAGCGCATGGCCGCTGAGGCCTTGCGCCAGTGCGAGCACGTCCGCAGCGGACAATACGCCGCCAGCCGGATTTCCCGGCGAGCACAGGAACACCAGTTTCGCGGCCTGCTCCAGCGCTACGCACGCGATTTCGTCGAGATCGGCTTCGAAATTCCCGTCTCGCTCGCACAGCGGAACTTCGTGCAGGCGCGCGTCCTGCAGACGCGCGCAAACCGCATACATGCCGAATACCGGGGGCGCGACCAGCACCGCATCCCGGCCCGGCCGGCAGAAGGCGCGCACCAGCAAATCGATTGCCTCGTCGCTGCCGCGGCCGATCAGCAAGCGCTCCGGCGAGCAGCCGTACAAGCCGGCAAGCGCGGCGCGCAACGGCTCCGGTTGCGGCGGCGGATAACGGCGCAGGCTGCCGTCGGCATCGGCGGCGTTCGCTCGCGCCGCTTCGTTGGCGTTGAGCCAGACCGCACCCGCCGCCGTTTCGCTGCGCGCGGAGCGGTAGCCCGCGAAATCGCGCAAATCGTCGCGCAGCAACGCCAGCACGTCGTCGGCTGCCGCGTTCATGCCGCGGTCTCCGCCAAGCGCATCGCAACGGCGTTGCGGTGCGCGTCCAGGCCTTCGGCTTCCGCCATCACGATCGCGCAGGGGCCGATCGCGGCGATCCCGCGCGGCTGCGCAGCCTGCACGCTGATCGTGGTCTGGAAACTGGCCACGCCGAGCCCGCTAACCGCGCGCGCCGCGCCGCCGGTCGGCAGCACGTGATTGGTGCCGCTGCAATAGTCGCCCAGCGCTTCGGGCGTCCAGTCGCCGAGGAACACCGAGCCGGCGGCCTGTACCCGATCCAGCCATGCGCGCGGATCGCGCAACGCGAGGATCAGGTGTTCCGGCGCATAGCGGTTGCTGATGTCGAAAGCGGTATCGAGCGCGTCCACCCGGATCAGCCGCGACTCGGCGAGCGCCTGCCGCGCGATCGCGTTGCGCGGCAGGTGCGGCAACTGCGCCTGAAGTTGCGCTTCGACCGCGTCGAGCAGCGCGGCATCGTCCGACAGCAGTACGACCTGCGAGTCCGGACCGTGTTCGGCCTGCGACAACAGGTCTGCGGCGACGAAAGCGGCATTGGCGCCCGCGTCTGCGATCACCAGTACCTCCGACGGCCCCGCCGGCATGTCGATCGCGGCGCCGTCGGCGCGCATCGACACCTGGCGCTTGGCTTCTGTGACGAAAGCGTTACCGGGGCCGAACAGCTTGTCGCAACGCGCGATGCTGCCGGTGCCGAACGCCATCGCCGCGATCGCCTGCGCGCCGCCGAGCTTGTAGACGCGCGATATGCCGCAGAGTTTGGCGGCGACCAGCACCGCCGGATCGGCCGTGCCGTCGCGCCGCGGCGGCGTGCACAGCAACGC
Organism: Luteimonas galliterrae; assembly: GCF_023374055.1. Lineage (NCBI taxonomy): Bacteria > Pseudomonadati > Pseudomonadota > Gammaproteobacteria > Lysobacterales > Lysobacteraceae > Luteimonas > Luteimonas galliterrae. The sequence continues at coordinate 984,991 of NZ_JAMBEP010000001.1, forward strand.
TTCGCGGCAGCCGGCCAGCCGCGCCGGCACGCCGAGCATCAGCGCCGTCGACGGCAACGGCGCGCTGCCGGCCGGCACGTACAGCCCGACGCGGCCGATCGCGCGCACCACGCGCTCGCATACGACGCCGGGCGCGGTCTCCACCGCATAAGGCGCCTGCATGCCATCTTCGTGGAAGGCTTCGATGCGTTGCGCGGCGGCGATCATCGCCACGCGAAGTTCCAGCGGCACCACCGACTCCGCTTCGGCGAATTCCTCGGGGCCGACGGCGAAATCTTCCGGCGCCACGCCATCGAAACGCAGGCTCAGCGCGCGCAGAGCCGCATCGCCATGCGCGCGCACCTGATCGAGAATACCCGCAACGTCAGCCTGCACCTGTGCGGACACGGCCTGCGCGGGACGCCGCAAGAGGCGTTCACGCTCCGCTTCGTCCAAAGCGCTCCAATCGATGCGGTTCGGCCATGCGTTCATGCCAGCATCCTCTCGACCGGCAGCACCATCAGGCCGCGCGCGCCGGCATGCTTGAGGTCTTCGAGCCGCTGCCACGTCATCGCGCCGTGGCAGAGCGCTTGCAATGCGAGCGTGTCGCCGCCGTCGACCTGCAGCATGGTCGGCGGCTCGGCATCGGGCAGCAGTTTCAGCAGGGCCGGCACGGTGTGGCGCTGGGCTTGGAACAGCAGCAGCTTGCTGTCCTTGAGCCGCAGCACGCCGTCGAGCCGGCGCAACAACAACGCGGCGAGCTCTTCGCGCACGTCGGAGAACGGTGTCGCCGGACCGGCCAGCACCGCTTCGCTCTTCAGCAGAGTCAACACCGGCTTGAGTTGGTTGGCGGCGAGCGTCGCGCCGCTGGATACCAGATCGCAGATCGCATCGGCCTGGCCCAGTCGCGGCGCGATTTCGACGGAACCCGATAGCGGCACCACTTCGGCTTCGATCGCCTGCTCGCGCAACCATGCGCCGAGCAAGGCTGGATAGCTGGTGGCGATGCGCTTTCCGCGCAATTGCGCAGGCCCGTCCCACTCCCAACCATCGGGTACGGCGATATCCAGGCGGCAGGCGCCGAAATCGAGCGCGCGCCACTCGCGGTACTTGTCCGCGCCGCCGTTGCTACGCTGCAGCAGTTGCTCGGCCAATACGTTGCGGCCGACGATGCCCAGGTCGCAAACGCCGTCGGCGATCAGGCCCGGGATGTCGTCGTCGCGCACCAGCAGCAGGTCGACCGGCAGCGATTCGCCGTAGCAGAACAAGCGGTCGCGGCTCTCGCGCCAGCTCAGCCCGCACGACGTCAGCAGCGCGCGGGCCGGCTCGCTGAGGCGGCCTGATTTCTGGATGGCGACGCGCAAACGGTCGCGCGCCGCCGGCAAGGCGGAAGGGCTCATGGCGGGCACGCTCAATGGGAAGGGATCAGGCGCGGGTGCTGGCGCTTGGCCGCGGTCGCGTAGCCGCCAGCGCCGCGCTCGAGGGTGCGCGCGACGCGGCCGATGGTGGTGACGCTGACCAGGGTGCGGTCGTGGATTTCTCGGTACGGCACGCCTTGCAGCAGCAAGGGCACCACCCGCCAGCGGTCGGCCATGGCCTCCAGCTCCGCCGGCGTGCACAGGTCCTCCAGGAAGGCGCGCACGTCGTCGGGGCGCTCCAGCGCGGCGAGCGCCTTCGCCAAGGCCTTCAGGGAGGCATCGGCGTCGCGTTCCGGCAGCGGTTCGAGGCGTTGTTTCATCGTATTAATGTATTAGCGTGTTAATACATTAACTGGAAGATCGACCGCGGTCAAGCACCGTCCCGCCAAGGCGTCGGGCGACCACGATCGGCATATCCAAGCGGCGGCCCGATCCGGGCACCACAAAAGGCGGACGCGAGTTAGCAGCCAGCGCCAACCGCTTTCAGTAAGAGCGGCTTTAGCCGCGAGCTCTTTCGGGTCGGGATCAACAGCTCGCGGCTAAAGCCGCTCTTACGAAAGCAAAGGCAGCGACGCAAGCCTTTCGCCCTATCGCTCCCCTTTTCGACTCGCCGCCAACAAACTGCCGTCGGCGACCAAACGCACCGCTGCGGCGACTTCCCCATCCATCGCCCGATCGCGCTCTAGGAACGGAATCGCGGACCGTAGCGCCGCATGCGCGCGGGCCACTGCGTCGCCCGGGTGAAAAGTCTCGGCCGCCGACAATTCCGCGCGCAGCGATTCGACTTCCGCTATGAAGCCGTCGCGCTCGCCGACTCCCGCAGGCGGTCCGCCCTGCACTTTCGCGGCGAAGGCTTCCGCATCGGCGCGGTCGGCCAATTCGCGCGCCGCATTGATCATGCCGCGCCGCAGGTCCAGCGCCTGTGCGGCCGTGTACAGCTCCAGTGCCAGCACTTTACCCAAGTCGTCGGCCATCGCCAGCACGTGGCGCGCTTCGTTGGCGCCCATCGAAACGTGGTCTTCGGCATTGGCCGACGTGGGGATCGAATATACCGACGCTGGCATGGCGCGGCTGGCAAGGTCGTTGACGATCGCCGCGGCGGTGTACTGCACGATCATGAAGCCGGATTCGGTGCCGTCCTCGTTGCCGATCAGGAACGGCGGCAGGCCGTCGTTGGTGGCCGGGTCGACCAGCTTGTTGAGCCGGCGCTCGGAGATCGACGCGAGCACGGGGATCGCGGCCTTGACGTAGCTCATCGCCAGCGCCAGCGGCATGCCGTGGAAATGCCCGGCCGAGATCACCTGCTGCTCGACGTGCTCGGCGCGCGCATCCGGAAACACCAGCGGATTGTCGGTCACCGCATTGAGCTCTATATCGAAAACGCGCTTGGCCTGCGCCATCGCATCGCGCACGGCGCCGTGCACCTGCGGGATGCAGCGCAGCGAATAGCTGTCCTGCGGCTGGTGCTTCTTGCCGCCGCGGAACGGCTTGAACCGTTGGTAGAACTTTTCGCGGCCATGGCGTTGGGTCAGCGGCACCCAGTCCCAACCGATATCGAAGCCCAACCGCTGCGATTCCGGGGTGTCCCAGCTTTGCGGCAGCCATTGTTTGAAGCGCGGCACCAGGTGATACGGAATGTCCGCCAGCGTAGAACCCGCAAGCAGCGAGCGCAGGTTGTCGGCGGTCTCCACCTGTCCGGGATGCGGACGCAGGGCGTGGACTTCTTCGGCGAATGCGCCGAGCCGGCCGGCGAAAGCGTCGATCGTCATCGCCGCCGCCAGGTCCGCGGTGTCGAGCAGATCGTCGAGCTTCTGCAGCGCCAGCACGCCGGTGGCCAGCATCTGCGCGGTGCCGTTGTTCAGCGCCAGGCCTTCCTTGTACGACAGCGATACCGGCCGCAGGCCGGCGCGTTGCAGCGCCTGCGCGCCGGGCATGCGCTCGCCGCCGAAGAAGGCTTCGCCGCCGCCCAGCAACACGATGGCCAGATGCGACAACGGCGCCAGGTCGCCGCTGGCGCCCACCGAGCCCAGTTGCGGCACCACCGGCACCACGCCGGCGTTGAGCATCGCCGCCAGCGCCTGCAGGGTTTCCACGCGGATGCCGGAATGCCCGCGCAACAGCGTGTTGATGCGGATGCACAGCATCGCCCGCACCACGTCGGCGGCGAACGGCTCGCCGACGCAGACGGCATGGGTGACGATCAAATTGCGCTGCAGCTCTTCGTGCAAGGAACGCCCCGACGGTTTCGCGCCCGGCAATTCGTCGCGCAGCGGATGCGCGCCCAGCAGCTTGTCGGCGTTGCTGCCGAAGCCGGTCGACACGCCGTAGATCGGCTCTTCGCGGCGCACCTGTTCGGCGAGGAAATCCGCCGCACGCGCGACTGCGCGCAATGCGCCTTCGTCCAGCCGCACCTGCGCGCCGCGCGCGACCGCGACCAGGTGCTCGCGGGTGAGCGAGCAGCCGTCCAGCAGGATGGCGGCGCTCATCGCGCGCCCTCCGATGGCAGGGCGCGCCACTGTTCGCGCTCGACAAGGAGCGTGCGCGCCAGGTCGGCGTCGGCCACTTCGAATTGCTCGCCGCGGCGCAGATCCTTCACCGCCACCACGCCCTTGGCCGCTTCGTCGCCGCCGCGGATCACCACGAAGCGGATGCCGGCGCGGTCGGCGTATTGCAGCTGCTTGGCCAGCTTGCGCGGTTCGAGCTGGGTTTCGACGTTCAGGCCGGCCGCGCGCAGATGCTGCGACAGCGACAGCGCGTGATCCAGGCCTTCATCGTCGAGCAAGGTCACCAACACATCGACCGAACTCTCCGCCGTGGCGATCACACCCGCCTCGCGCAACTGCCAGAACAACCGGGTCAAACCGATCGAGATGCCCACGCCGGGCAGCTTGGACTTGGTGTAATGGCTGGCCAGGTTCTCGTAACGGCCGCCCGAGCAGATCGAGCCGATCTGCGGGTGCGCATCGAGCGTCGTCTCGTAGACCAGGCCGGTGTAGTAATCCAGGCCGCGCGCGATCGACAGGTTGATGGCGTAGCGCGATTCCGGCACACCCATCGCCTTGAGCCGCTGCAGCACTTCGCGCAGCTCGTCGCGCCCTTCTTCGAACAGAACGGTGCCGGCGCCGAGCGCGGCGAGCTTGGCCAGCGCATCATCGTGGCCGCGCGAACGCACTTGCGAGAACGCCATCAGCTTGGCGATCGCACCGGCGGCCAGGCCGAAGCCCTCGCCGGCCAGCGTCGCGCGCACCGCTTCCTCGCCGCGTTTGTCGAGCTTGTCGATCTCGCGCAGCACGGCGATCTGATGTTCGCCTTCTATGCCTAGGCCTTCGAAATAGCCGCGCAACAGCTTGCGGTGGTTGAGCTGGATGGTGAAGTCGCCGATCGCGAGCGCCTCGAACACGGCCTGGATCACGGCCGGGATTTCGGCGTCGTGGCGGATCGACAGCGAATCCTTGCCGATCACGTCGATGTCGCACTGGTAGAACTCGCGGAAACGCCCGCGCTGGGCGCGCTCGCCGCGATAGACGCGCTGCATCTGGTAGCGCCTGAACGGGAACGCGAGTTCGTGTTCGTGCTCGGCCACGTAACGCGCCAGCGGCACGGTCAGGTCGAAACGCAGGGCCAATTCGGGCGTGCCTTCGCCGCCCTTTTCCAGGGCGCCGGTCGATTGGACGAAGTAAACCTGCCGCTCGGTCTCGCCGCCGGACTTGGTCAGCAGCACCTCCGACAGCTCCATCACCGGGGTTTCCACCGGCAGGAAGCCGAAGCGCTCGAAAGTCAGGCGGATCGTGTCCAGCATGCGCTGGAACGCGATCTGGTCGCGGGGCAGCAGCTCCATGACGCCGGGCGGGGTGCGGGGCTTGATCAAGCGGAGACTCCGGAACGCTTGCAAAGAATCCGCACAGTGTAGCGGCGCAGCGCTTTTCCCTCTCCCTTTATGGGAGAGGGGCAGGCCGAAGGCCAGGGAGAGGGCCGGCTTTTCGCGCCATGTGGCAGTGAGAGCAAAGCACGCTTCGCTGCGCTCGCGCTCCCCTCTCCTGCCCTGCGGGCATCCTCCTCGCAAAGGGGGAGGAAAAGCTAGCCGCAATGGCGCGCTTCGCATCGATGGACGCCGGCAGCTATTGCCCCGCCCCCGCCCCAATCACTACAATGCGCGGCTCACCTGTCGGGGTGTAGCTCAGTCTGGTAGAGCGCTACGTTCGGGACGTAGAGGTCGCAGGTTCGAATCCTGTCTCCCCGACCATTGATCTCCGTAACTCCCCCTATCGCCCACCGTTGTTGGTCGCACCCAACGAGCGTGGGCTTTTTTGTCTTCGTAGCTTATTTTACCCAGATTAAATTATTGGCACGCCCCTTGCGAAGAGTCAACAAACTGTGACGTAAATCACATAACATGTTGGCCGCTCGTTCTTTGAGCGTACAGGGGGATACCAATGTCGATCATGCGTCCGGCGCCTTTGGCGCTGGCACTGCTCATAGCGTGCGCGTCTTCAATCTGCCCTGCAGCGGCCATATCCGACACGCCGCGCAACGCAGACCTCAGCAGCTCGTTGGCCGAAATACGCGCGCTGCGGGACCAGCGCCAGTGGCTATCCGCATTGGCGCTGATCGAGCGGTCCGCGGCGGCTTACCCCAACGACGACACGCTGTACGTATTGCGTGTGAACACCTTGTCGGAAATCGGTGCGCGTCATCGCGCCTGGACGCTGTACCGGGCCCGCCCCGCGCTGTTCAGCGCCGAGGAAGCGCAGCGAATAGAAGCCGACCGGCTCGCGCGCATGACCTCGTGGAGCCGGATTTACGTGGCCGACGAGAAGCATCTGCTGGACGAGGCGCACGCGACCGACCGCGCGACCAGCGACTATCTGGGACGGGCCGGCCTCGATCCGGCCACCCTTCCCTTGCGTCTGCGCCTGGACCGCCTGGACCTGCTGAATCGGCTCGCCAGGCACCAAGAAGTGGTCGACGAATACGCGCGCCTCGAACAGCAGGGCCAAGCGGTTCCCGGCTACACGATGGCCGTCGTCGGCGATTCGATGATGGCGCTGCAGCGGCCCGAGGAAGCCGCGGCCGCATTCGAAGCCGCCACGGCAGCGGATCCCGGCAACATCGACCTGCAGGTACAGCATGCCTATGCGCTGATGGAAAGCGAGCGCTTCGACCTGGCCCTGCCCGCGTTCGAGTCCCTGGTCGACGCCAATCCTCCCTGGCCTTACGCCGACGGCTCGCCTCGCCCCTACGCCAACTGGAAACGCTACGAAGCCGAAACCAACTACGCGATGGCGCGCTCCTACGGCGAAGACCTGGCCGGCGCGCAGGCCATGCTGGAACCGCTGGCCGCGATCGCGCCCAACAACGACGGCCTGCAGTCGTCGCTGGGCACCGTGTACGAACGTCGCGGCTGGAATACGCGCGCGCTGGAGCGCCACCGCATGGCGACCACCCTCGACCCGCTCAGCATCCAGGGCCGCGTCGGCCAGGTGGAAACGCTCATGGCGTTGCAGCGCAGCGACTTGGCGCGTCCGATCCATCGGGATCTGGTCGCCACGCACGGCGATGCGCTGTCGGTCAAGCAGGCCGACAAGCTCTGGAACCTGCATCAGGGCTGGCAATGGCGCGTATTCGCCGGCGCCGGGCGCGGCGATGGCGATGGCAGCAGCGCGTCGCCTCTGGGCAGCCGCGATGCGATCTACGGTTTCGAAGTGGCGAGCCCGCTGCACGACGACCGCTGGCGACTGACCGCAAGCAGTGCGGACCGCTCCGCGGAATTCGACGGTGCGACCGTGCACGATCGCCGCGCGGCCGTCGGTCTGCGCTACGGCTTCGACCGGCTGAGCTGGCACCTGCAAGCCAATCACGCCTTCGATACCGGATCAGGTCCGGGGCAGGCCGTCGACGGCACCGGCATCGCCTTCGATCTGGGCTGGCGCTTCAGCGATGCGCTCGATGGCGTCCTGGCGCTGCGCGAATCCGACCCGGAAGCCTCGTTGCAGGCGCGCGCAAGCGGCATCGCCGCCGATTCCGCGACGCTCGGCCTGGACTACCACCCGAGCGAACTGACCCGGCTGACCGGCACCGCGCAACGTTTCCGCTTCGACGACGGCAACCGCCGCGACGCGCTATCGCTGGACCTGGAGCAACGCTTGCTGACGCGTCCGCATTTCCTGCTCGACGGCTTGGCCAGCGCAGGCGTCAGCCGCGGCACGCTCGACGATGCGCCGTACTTCAACCCGTCGCGCGACCGCTCCTGGGAAATCGGCCTGCGCGCCGACCGTCTGGCCTGGCGCCGCTACGACCGCCATTTCCGGCATCGCCTCGCCGCGAGCGCCGGGCAGTACTGGCAGGAAGGCTTCGGCAGCGCCTGGGTGCCGTCGCTGCGTTACGAGCACGAATGGCGCTTCGGCCTGGGCAAGACGCTGGTGTATGGCGTGAGCTGGTCGCGGCCGGTCTACGACGGGCAGCGCGAACGCCACCTCGGCTTCGATGCCGAATTCCGCTGGGGGGAATGACATGTTCCGAAGAATGAAAACGCTGTTGCGCGCATTCGCGCTGTTGTGCGCGCTGCAAACCGGCGCCGCGATCGCGGCCGAACCGGACGAACTGCTGGTGATCAGCTACCACGACGTGCGCGACGACGTCGCCCTGAAAGGCGATGCGGACGAATACGCGATCAGCACGCAGAATTTCGCCGCGCATCTGGATTGGCTGTCCGCGCAGGGTTACCACCCGATCAGCCTGTCGCAACTGATCGACGCCTCCGAGGGCCGCGCCGCGCTGCCGGAGAAGCCGGTCCTGCTGACTTTCGACGACGGCTTGCGCAGCCTGTATACAAAGGTGTTCCCGCTGCTGCGCGCCTACCGCTTCCCGGCGCTGGCCGCGGTGATCACCGGCTGGGTCGACCTGCCGCAGGGCCGCAACGTGGACTTCGGCCCCAGGCCGTACACCCACGACGATTTCGTCACCTGGGCGCAACTGCGCGAAATGCAGGACTCCGGGCTGGTCGAGATCGCTTCGCACACCCACGACCTGCATCACGGCGCGCAATCGAACCCGCAAGGCAACCAGACGCCGGCGGTGATCACCCGCATCTACGACCCGGCGCGCGGCGCTTACGAAAGCGAAGCGGCCTACCGCGAGCGCCTGAGCGCGGACCTGGCGCGCAGCAGCGCATCTCTCGCGCACCACCTGGGACGCGAGCCGCGCGCGATCGTCTGGCCCTACGCGGCCTACAACCGTGCCGCCAACGACATCGCCGACGGGTTGGGCATGCGCGTCACCTTCGACCTGGAGGGCCGCAACGCCAAGCTAGGCCGCGACCTGCACGGCCTGGCGCGCTTGCTGATGCTGGGCAACCCCACCGTCGCCGAACTGGCCTACGATCTGCGCCGCAACATCGAACTGGAAAGCGTGCGCGCGCTGCAGATCGATCTGGATGCGGTCTACGATCCGGATCCGGCGCAGCAGGCGCGGAACCTGGACCTGCTGATCGAACGGGTCAAACAGATCGGCCCCAGCCACGTGTTCCTGCAGGCGTTCGCCGACCCCGACGGCAACGGTTCGGCCGACGCGCTGTACTTCCCGAACCGCTTCCTGCCGATGCGCGCGGACCTGTTCAACCGCGTCGCATGGCAATTGCACACGCGCGCGGAAGCGGTGGTTTACGCCTGGCTGCCCGTGCTCGGCTATGAACTGCCCGATGCCGCGCAGCGCAGCGCGCTGGCGATCGGCGGCGCGCAGGACCACGAAATCTTCCGCCTGGATTTCACCCGGCCGCAGGCGCGCGAGCTTATCGCCGGCATCTACGAAGACTTGGCCGTCAACAGCTACTTCGAAGGCCTGCTGTTTCACGACGATGCCTTCCTGCGCGACGGCGAACTGCGCGGCCTGCATGCGGACGCGCCCGCCGCGCGCACCCGGGCCCTGATCGATTTCACCCTGGAGCTGAAGGCCGCAGCCGAGAAATGGCGGCCGAAGCTGAAAACGGTGCGCAACCTGTACGCCAACACCGTGCTCGATCCGGCCAGCGAAGCCTGGTTCGCCCAGCGGCTGGATGCGTTCAACCGCGCTTACGACCACACCGCGCTGATGGCCATGCCATGGATGGAGAACAGCCGCCGGCCGCGGCAGTGGATGCGGGGACTGGTCGAGGAAGTGCGGCGCCACGACCCGGGCTTCGTCAAGACGATATTCGAGCTGCAGACCGTCGACTGGCGCAACGGCAAGCCGATCGCCGGCGACGTGCTGAAACGCCAGAGCCGCGAGCTGCAGGCGGCCGGCGTGCGCCACATCGCCTGGTATCCCTACGACTTCATCGCCGACTCGCCGTCGATGGAAGTCGCGCGCGAGGCCGTCTCGGCGCGCAATTTCCCGTACATCGCGAAGTGAGGCGGCCATGAACCCCATCCTCTCCGTGCTGTTCCAGTTCGCCTTCTTCTATCCGATCGTGATGTCGTTCTTCTGGATGGCGGGCGGGCTGTACTACTACTTCCGCCGCGAGCGGCTGTCCCCGCCGCGCACCGCGCCGCCGCCGATCGAGGATCCGCCGTTCGTATCGATCCTGATCCCCTGCTTCAACGAAAGCGAGCAGGTCGACGAAACCATCGCCGCCGCGCTGGCGCAGCGCTATCCAGATTTCGAGGTGATCGCGATCAACGACGGCAGCAGCGACGACAGCCCGCAAAAGCTGAACGCCCTCGCCGCCAGGCACGACCGGGTGCGCGTGATCCATCTGAACCGCAACCTGGGTAAAGCCAACGCCCTGCGCATGGGCGCGCTGGCGGCGCGCTCCGAATACCTGGTCTGCATCGACGGCGATGCGCTGCTGGACGAATACGCCACGCACTGGATGGTGTCGCACCTGCTGTCCGGGCCGCGCGTGGGCGCGGTCACCGGCAACCCGCGCATCCGCAACCGTTCCACGCTCCTGGGGCGGCTGCAGGTGGGCGAGTTCTCGTCGATCATCGGCATGATCAAGCGCGCGCAGCGCGTTTACGGACGCCTGTTCACCGTGTCGGGGGTGATCAGCGCGTTCCGGCGCACCGCCCTGCACCGGATCGGCTACTGGGCCGACGATATGGTGACCGAGGACATCGACATCAGCTGGCGCCTGCAGATGGACCATTGGGACATCCGCTACGAGCCGAACGCGTTGTGCTTCATCCTGATGCCGGAAACGCTGAAGGGATTGTGGAAGCAGCGGCTGCGCTGGGCGCAGGGCGGCGTTGAAGTGATGCTGCGCCATACCCGCGACCTGCTCAGCTGGCGCAAGCGGCGAATGTGGGCGGTGCTGTTCGAATACATGCTCAGCGTGGCCTGGGCCTACATCATGCTGTTCATCATGGTGCTGTGGGCGGTCGGCCTGTTCGTGGCTATGCCCGAGCAGCTGTACGTGCGCACCATCCTGCCGTCGTGGCACGGCGTGATCCTGGCGATGGTCTGCCTGACCCAGTTCGCCGCCAGCCTGATCATCGACCGCCGCTACGAAACGCGAGTAGGCCGCAACTACTACTGGATGATCTGGTACCCGATCGCGTACTGGATGCTCAGCCTGTTCACCACCGTCACCGCTGTGCCGAAAACGTTGTTGAAAAAGCGCAAGCGCGCCACCTGGACCAGTCCGGATAGGGGGATCCGATGAAATTCGATTCGAGTGTCATCCATAAGCCGCGTTCGCAGCCCGCATTGCAGCGCGGGTTCTTCAGCGTCGTCACTTTCGCTTTCTGGCTGGCCTATGCGTACATGTGGCTGCCGCTGCTCACGCTGTTCCTGTGGCTGCTGGGCGTGCGCACGGCGGTATTCGAGCTGTACCTGCGCGAACACCAGGTCGAACCCTTCCTGCTGGTATCGCTGCCGGTGCTGGCCCTGGCCAGCGCCACGGTGCTGATCGCCTGGGCGGAGTACAACCGCTGGCGCTTCCGCGCCAAGGATCGCCGCAGCGCGCAGCCCGACATCGGCAAGCACGATATCGCGCTCGCCTTCGGCAGCAGCCAGGAAATCGCCCAGGCGCTTTCGGCGAGCAAAGTGGCGTTGTTGAAGATGGACGATGCCGCAACGCCGATGGGCGTCTCGATCCTGGCCTGACCTGCACGACCCGCAACGCAGCGTTGCGGCGTCCCGGGAGCGGAAACGGTCGACGCCGGCTAGAATGCCGACGCCCGACCAGGATTCCGATGAACCTCCCCTACTCCGACTCCGCCGCGGCATCGCGTTCGTGGAACGGCCGCGCGCTGGTGCTGTTCGGCATCGCGCTGGCGGCGTTCAACCTGCGCACCGCCGTCACCTCGCTGACGCCGCTGCTCGACGACCTGGGTCGGCTGTTTGGTTTCGGCGCGACCATGACCGGCGTGTTCGGCATGCTGCCCAGCGCCGCGTTCGCGACCTTCGGCGTGATCACGCCCGCCATCGCGCACCGCATCGGCCTGGAGCGTTCGGCGTTGCTGTCGATGGCGCTCGCAGCGGCGGGACTGGTGCTGCGCTCTGCGGCCGACGGCACCGGCGTGCTGCTGATCGGCTCGGTGGTCGCGCTGGCCGGCATGGGCATGGGCAACGTGGTGTTGCCGCCGCTGGTCAAGCGCTATTTCCCGGACCGCATCGGTGCGGTGAGCACGCTGTACATCACGGTGCTGCAGTTCGGCACCATCCTGCCGGCGCTGGTCGCGGTGCCGCTGGCGGCGGAAGCAGGCTGGCGCATGTCGCTAGGCGTCTGGTCGCTGGTCGCGGTCGCCGCGGCACTGCCGTGGATCGGCGTACTGCTGATCGAACGCCGCAAGGATTCGCCGCTGGCGCGCAGCCACGATCGCGCAGTAACCGCGGAAGACGAAGCCCCCGAACTGGCCGCGCCGCCGGCGCGCGGCCGGGCCTGGCGCTCTTCGATCGCGTGGGGCATGGCGCTGATGTTCGGCATGACTTCGCTCATCACGTATTCGATGTTCACCTGGCTGCCGAAACTGCTGGTGGAAGCCGGCGCCACGCCCGGATTCGGCGGCACGATGGTCGCGCTGTTCTCGACCCTGGGCCTGATCAGCGCGCTGCTGATGCCCGCGATCGCGGTGCGCGTGAAGAATCCCTTCCCGATCGTGCTGGCCTGCGCGGCGTGCCACGTGGCCGCCTTCGCAGGCCTCCTGTTCGCGCCGATGGCGGCGCCGGTGCTCTGGGTAGCCTTGCTGGGCCTGGGACCGAGCACGTTCCCGCTGTCGCTGACGCTGATCAACCTGCGTACGCGCACGCCGGCCGGTTCGGCCGCGATGTCCGGGTTCATGCAGGGACTGGGTTATGCGGTGAGCTGCATCGGCCCTTTGCTGTTCGGCGTGCTGCATGAGGCGACGCACGGATGGCTGTGGCCATTCGCGATGCTGGCTGTCGCAGTGGCCGTGCTGATCGTCGGCGGATGGCTGGCGTGCAGGCCGCGGATGCTCGAAGACACTTGGTAGCCAGCTTAGCCCTCTCCCGCTTGCGGGAGAGGGCTAAAGCGGAGGGCTATTTCACCGGCAGGCTGATGAAACTGCCCTTCTGCGGCCCGTACCAGATCTTCTGCGTCGCTTTGCGGTAATCCTCCGGCTTGGCGAAAAAGATATTCGGCACGAAAGTCTGCGGATTGCGGTCGTACAGCGGGAACAGCGTCGACTGCACCTGCACCATCACCCGGTGCCCGGGCAGGAAAGTGTGGTTCGCCGTCGGCAGGCCGAACGCGTAAGGCAGCGGCTGGTTCGGCGCGATCGCCTTGGGATGCTCGAAGCTTTCGCGATAGCGGCCGCGGAAGATGGCCAACGATACGGCGAGCTCGTAGCCGCCCATCGCCGGCGCGGACGCCATCGTGTCCGGATAGACGTCGATCAGCTTGACCACCCAGTCGCTGTCGCTGCCGCTGGTGGACGCCAGCAGATTGACCTGCGGCGCGCCGGCGATACGCAAGGGCTCGGTCAGCGGCTCGCTGACGTAGGTGAGCACGTCCGGCCGGTCGTCGGCGAAACGCTGGTCCTGCACCAGCCACGTCGTCCATGTCTCGCGGTCGCCCATGCGGGAGGGACGCGGCACGAACGGCACCGGTTTGGCGGGATCGGACACGTATTCGTCGTACTGCGGCCCATCGGCGGCCGGCGCTTCGAAGGAAAGCTTGCCGCCGGCTTGCAGATACAACGCCTTGGGCTGCGCGGCGCAGCCCTGCTCGCAGCTCAGCGGCCAAGAACTCAGGCGGTCCCAGTGGTTCTCGCCGGTGTCGTAGATGAAGACCGGCGGCGTGTCGGCTTTCGGCGCGCCTTCGACCAGGTATTGGTCGAAGAACGGCTTGAGCACATCGCGGCGGAACTGCAGCGCGGTATCGCCTTCGAATTTCAACGCGCCCAGCGATGCGGCGCCCACGTTCACTTGACTATGCCGCCACGGTCCCATGACCAGGTAGTTGCGGTCGTTGCCGGCGTCCTTGGACTCCATCGCCGGATAGCTGTGGATCGCGCCCCACATGTCTTCCTGGTCCCAGAGGCCTTGCAGCCACATCGTCGGCACCTTGAGGGGCGTGCGCGCCATCACCTTGTCCAGCGCCTGTTCCTGCCAGTAGGCGTCGTAACTGGGGTGCTCGGTGAGCTTGCGCCAGTACGGCAGTTGCTCCATGCCGTTGGCCTTGGCGTAATCGCCGGCGGAACCGGCGCGCAGGAACGTGGTGTAGTCGTCGTAACCCACTTCGGCGATAGGCTTGCCTTTGCCTTTCTCTGCGGTTTGGCCGGTGAAATAGTCGAAATTGACCTGGCGGAAAGCGCCGTAGTTGAACCAGTCGTCGCCCATCCAGCCGTCGATCATCGGGCTTTCCGGCGCCGCGACCTTCAATGCGGGATGCGGATCGACCAGCGCCATCACCACGGTGAAGCCTTCGTAGGAGGAACCGATCATGCCGACCCGGCCATTGGATTCCTTCACGTGCTTGGTCAACCACTCGATCGTGTCCCAGGCATCGGTGGCGTGGTCGACCCTGGTGCCGTTGAGCGGGCCGCGCAGCGGCCGCGTCATCACGTAATCGCCTTCCGAGCCGTATTTGCCGCGCACGTCCTGGAACAGGCGGATGTAGCCGCCCTGCACGAACACCTCGTCGCCTTCGGGCAGGATGTCGATCATCCGCGGCGAATCCATGCGGCTGGAACGGCCGCTGGCGTCGTAAGGCGTTCGCGTCAGCAGGATCGGGGCGTTCTTGGCGCCTTTGGGCACCACGATGACGGTGTGTAGCTTTACGCCATCGCGCATCGGCACCATGACCTCGCGCTTGTCGTAGTCGTAGGTCGACTTGGGCGCGACGTATTTTTTGCCGGTGATGTCCGGCGCCATCGGCGAGGTCTGGCACCAGGCGGGAGATGCGATCAGCAGGCCGACAAACAGCGGTCCGACGAAACGGTTGACGAGCATGCGCTAGCGACTCCCCGGTGGCCAATCTGCGACTTTATTCCCCGTTGCCGCGAGGGGGAACGTGACTAATGGCAGGGATAAGCGCCAAACGCTCCGGAAGTGAAACAAATCGCGCTCAATCTCTCTTTTTTCGGCGGAGTTGTTTTTCGCCGTCATTCCCGCGAAGGCGGGAATCCAGTGACTTTGACGCCGCACCAGATAGCAAAGAAGCTATCTGAAAGTCCGCGCGCCCTCACCCAAGCCTCTCCCGTAAACGGGAGAGGGCTAAAGCCAAGTCACTGGATTCCCGCCTTCGCGGGAATGACGGCTTAAAGCAACGGCTGGGGACGTCGACCTATTGTTGCCAAACGCCGATGAAGCTCATCCAGCCGCAAATCTGCAGCCGCACCTGGCGACACGCGCTCCGCCAGGCTGCGCGCGGGATCGCCTTCCTGCCACCGCGCAGGATCGGCCGCCTGCTTGTAAGCATCGCGAAACGGCACGCCCTGTCTGGCGAGATCGACCGCCAGGTCGGTCGCGTACATCGACGGCTCCAACGCTGCCTGCATGCGCTCGGTGCGCCACTCCAGGTTGCGCAACAGGTCCGGCAGCAACGCCAGCGCGCCCAGCCCCTTGCTGAAACCATGGAACAGCGCGCCCTTGCTCACCTGCAGATCGCGGTGATAGCCCGACGGCAGCGACAGCAGCTGTTCGATCTCGCAGCGGGCGGCCGACACGCTCGCATAGCTGGCGCGCATCAGTTCGATCACGTCCGGATTGCGCTTGTGGGGCATGATCGAGCTGCCGGTGGTGTATTGCGCCGGCAGCGCGACGAAGCCGAATTCGGCGCTGGTGAACAGGCTCAAGTCCCAGGCCAGCCGGCGCAAGTCGAGCATCGCGCTGCCGAACGCTTCCAGCGCCGCCATCTCGAACTTGCCGCGCGAGAGTTGCGCATACAGCGGCGACACCTGCAGGCGCGCGAAACCGAGCGCTGCGGTCGTATGTTCGCGGTCCAGCGGCAGGTTGACGCCGTAACCGGCCGCGGTGCCGAGCGGATTGGCGTCGATCCATGTCCGCGTTTCCGAAACGCGTGCGGCGTTGTCGATGAAGGCCTCGGCCCAGCCCGCCCACCATGCGCCCAGCGAAGACACTACGGCGCGCTGCAAATGCGTATAGCCGGGCAGCGGCACGTCGCGTTCGGCCTGCGCACGCGACAACGCTATCCCGGCCGTCTCGATGCACAGCGCCAGCGCCCGCGCCAGTTTCTCCTTCAACCAGAGCCGCGTCGCGACCAGGATCTGGTCGTTGCGGCTGCGCCCGGTGTGGATGCGGCGGCCGGAATCGCCGAGCCGCTCGATCAGCCGCGCCTCGATCGCCGAATGGCCGTCCTCGTACTGCGCATCGAGCACGAAAGCGCCGCTGCCGAAATCGCCTGCCAACGCGTCGAGTTCGCGCAACAATCCGGCCAGTTCTTCCGCGGACAGGATGCCGATCCGCTGCAGGCCCTCGGCATGCGCCTTGCTGGCGGCGATGTCCTGGAGAAAGAATTCGCGGTCGAGAATCACATCGTCGCCGGCCAGGAAAGCCTGGATTTCCGCATCGACCGTGACGCCGGGTTTTTGCCAGAGCAGATCGGACATGTGCAATTTCCTATTTCGCTTTCGCTCTGTGGGAGCGGCTTTAGCCGCGAGCTCTTTTCTGGGCAGAGGGTCAAGAGCTCGCGGCTAAAGCCGCTCCTACAAGGGTTCCTACAGGGGTATGCCCGCGGTTTCCGGGAAACCGAAGACCAGATTCAGATTCTGCATCGCCTGCGTCGCGGCGCCTTTGAGCAGGTTGTCGAGCGTAGCCACCACCACCAGGCGTCTGCCGTCTTCGGACAAAGTGAAGCCTCCGACCTCCACGCCATGCTTCCCGGCTATATGGCTCACCCAGGGCGCCGAGTCGACGATCCGCAGCAACGGTTCGCCGGCATAGCGCTCCAGGTAGCGCTGCTTCGCCCCATCCAACGTAAGCGGCGTTTTCAGATGCAAGTTGGCGGTGATGGTCAATCCGCGGAAATGCGGTGCGACATGCGGCAGGAACTCGACGGGCACGCCGAGCTGCCGCGTCACTTCCCGCTCGTGGATATGGCCGATCAACGAATACGGCATCAGGTTGTCGCGCAGCTTGTCGACGTCGTTCTTGTCCGAAGGCGTGGTGCCGGCGCCTGAGTAGCCGGATACGCCGAAGCACTGCACC